>JAIZVZ010000074.1 GCA_021768485.1 Oxalobacteraceae bacterium
AATGAGTATATACTCATTTAACGCAAAAATGCAAACCCTGGCGGTTGGGCGAGCCGCTCATTCTTGCTTGGAAGACGTCCTCTGTCAGCGCGCAGCATTGCCGGAACCCGGGCTCGCCGTATTTGACGCATGCCAGGGTACGGCAAACGAAGACTGCCGCTTGATTCAATCCGAGAGCTGAAATTGGCATCGACAAGGCCGCCAAACTGACAGGCCAAGCTTGCTAACTGTTCAAACCCGCAATTTCGCGCGACAGGTTTTCCAGCGCCGTCTGCGTGTACAGATCGGCAAAATAGGGATCGGCATACAATTGCCCGGCTTGCGCCTTTTGCAGAAACCCTGCAAGCAATTGCATCCGGCCTTGCCGGTAGCGCTGCTCGTCGAGCGCGGCATATTCGGTGCGGATCGCGCGCGCATAGTTGTCATAGATATGCTCGCCCTGTCCCAGAATTGCCAGATCGACGCTTTGCATCGCCTGCCGCAGCGGATGGCTGATGGCGTCGCCGCGCACGCGATCGGTGGCCCGGATCAGCATGGCCGGCCCCTCGGCGTCGTGCAGATCGAGTTGCGCTGCCAGCCACAGCTGGGCGCTGTCTTCTTCATTCGAAGTCGACTTGCCGCCGACGTCATAGACGGCATCGTGAAACCAGAACGCTTTTTTCAAGGCATCGACCGCGGCCTGCGGCGCATTGGTATTGGCCGCCCAGGCCGAGATCTCGGTCAAGCCGTGCACCAGGTGATCGAGGTTGTGGTAATGGCGCGCGGCGCTGCCATATGCGCCAACCAGATGATTGAACCAGTGATCGGCTTTTGCCGCCAGCTCGGGATCGGCATCGTCAGCCTGCCCGAGCTGCCATAGTGCGTCCCAATCCTTGCGCAGCCAGTCGCGAATCCAGAACAGATAGGCCGGCCCCGGCAAAAACTGCTTGACGTTCCAGTGCCAGCCGACCGGCCCCTGCAGAGAACGGACAAAGCTCGAACTGACCGAGCCGAGGTCGCGCGGCGGCATCACGAACAAGGTCTTGGCGCCTTGCACGACATCGACATTGGCTTGCTGGATCAGGTTTTCATAATCGAAATCGGCCGTGGTGCGGATGCCGCGGATCAGGTAATCGATGCCCTGCTTTTTCGCCGCGCGCGCCGTGTAATCGCCCTTGATCATCATGACGCTGACATCGGACCAGCCCTGGGCCGCCACGCTTTGCTCGATCATGATCTTGCGTTTTTCAGGCGAAAACTGCGGTGTCTTCAGGGAATTTTCGGAGATCAGGATGACGACTTCGTCGGCAATGGCCCGCGCTTCCTGGATGACCCACATATGCCCATTGGTAATCGGGTCCAGTGTGCCCGAAAATGCGATTTTCTTCATAAGTCCAGCTCCAACCTTCTCGTGTTTTTGCGAAGCAAATTCTGGACTCGCCGTCTCAAATCTGCCGGAAAATGCATTGCCGATGCCTTCATCAGCACCCGTCAAAGAGACTATTTTTGGCAATCGTTTTAGCGTTTTTTTAGTAACATGCCCCGTTTTTGCCGACCCGCTCCCGTCCGGATCCGTCGCATCAACACATCCGCCATTCGTGGCGACCGGTGCAGACATGGCGACCGGCGCGCTATCCGGCGCCGATTCAATGAATATGGCTCACGACTGCGCCACAAGCCATTTATTGTATAACACCTAATATTAAAAGATTAGGCGCCTGTTGCGCCAGCATTAACTCGGTGATGGCCGCTTTTTTATGCCTTTGGCCTCGCTTCGTTGCGCATCGGCGGCAAACGCGCGGGTGCGATCAGCTGTATTGCGATGTCAAAATCATAATAATCGCTGTTACACGATTCTACTTGCGAATGCGATTCATTCGCATTTATAATCGTTCGCAAGCCCGCATCGCAGGTTTGCCATCCGCCGTTGCGGCGCCGGCCAGGCCGTGGCCGCGATGAACTCTATCCGAGCAGGCGAATGGATGATGAGCTGCATGATCGTCATCCAGTTGACGCGGCGGCATATTACCCCCCCAACGCAGGAGAAAAAATGAAGCCAGCACTGCCCAGCTCAAAATGTCAGCATGTCGGCCTGGCCCAAAGTCAGGTCGGCGAGATCACGCTCTGCCCCGATTGCCGCGTCGTGCATATCTCGCTGCAATACTTTTCCATGCGTTTCGACCTCGATGCATTTGACGCTCTCACGCACATGCTTGCTACGGCCCAGAGCAATATCGCACGCATGGCGCAGTTGTCACAAGCCGGCTATGAAGCGCTGGAGGTGCGGGCGGTCGATGTAGCGAACACGGAAACGCGCCATTAACTCACTATAGCGTCAATACGGGGGATGCCGCATGTGCGATCACGATGAAAAACCGCCGCTGTCCAATTACTTCCGCAAACTGTGTTTCGGCGCCGAGGCCGAACCGGCGCCCGGCTCGCGCCGGCGACGCCTGTGGGACCTCGACCATCAATGCCATTGTCCGGTAATCGGGGTCTGCCTGCCGCTCGACACGCTGCGGCGCCTCGTCAACAAAGTACTCGGCGGCAAAGCCGTGGCCGACGACTACGATGTGCACGTCGGCGCGGTCGCCGAATGCGGCAGCCGCAACCGGCTCTCGAAAGCACTGCAAACTGAACTCGACAAACGCTACTGGCGCGAACTGGCGCAATTCAGGCAAGCCAAGAGCACGCCGGCCGTCGCCGAACTGTGGCAGAGGGCCTTGCAGGCCGGCGATGTGGCCGGGACCTTCTGGGCCGCGCTCACGCATCCGGCCTGCGACACGCAATTGCAGCAAACGCTGTGCCGCGACATGCATATGCTGCAGCACCAGGCCGGCGCCAGCGCCCGCATCGACCTCACGCGCTTTCACGCGCTGCAGGAAGAAAATGCGATCCTGGCGCGCGAATTGAGCAAGGTGCAGCAACGCAGCACGCAATTGATGGCCGAAAAATCAGCCGAACTGGCCGAGCTCGGCGCGCAGCTGATGCAGGTGCGGGCCGAGCATATCGCCAAGGACAGCCGGATCGTCCATCTGTCGGAAGAATTACAAGCACTCAAGAACGCACTGCCCGGACTCGACAGCAAACTGCATCTGCAAAAGAAAATCGAGCAGTTGATGCTGCGCCAGGCCGATCTGGAGGCGCAAAATGCCGCGCTGCGCCAAAAAGCGGCGGCCAGCGCCCAAGCCCTGGCCGCGGTTCAGCACAGCCACGCGCCGCCGTCGCCACCGGCGGGTACCGCGCCAGCGCCGACGCTGGCCTTCAACCAAAAAAGCGTGCTGTGCGTGGGTGGACGCAATGGCAACATCGGCAATTACCGCGATTTGATCGAGCGCGTCGGCGGCCGCTTTTCGCACCACGACGGCGGCCTGGAAGACAATGCCGGCATCCTCGACGCCAGCCTGGCCGCCGCCGACCTCGTCATTTGCCAGACCGGTTGCATCAGCCACAATGCGTATTGGAAGGTCAAGGATTTTTGCAAGCGCACCGGCAAGCGCTGCGTCTTTGTCGAGCACCTGAGCACTTCGTCGCTGGCGCGCGGCTGGAGCGAATTACAGATGAAGAACCCGGCGCAGGGCCAGGCAGCGATGGCGCAGCAGACAATGGCCGAGGGAGATGATCGCGGCCAGCGCTAGCCGGGGCTGCCTCCGCACTGCCGGCGGCGGGCGCTTGAATCACGCTTGGGTCACGCTTGGGTCACGCTTGGGTCACGCTTGAGTCCCGCTTGAGTCCCTGCATGGCCGCCGGCCATCGTTTCCAGTAGCCCCCGCACGTGCCCCGCAAATCCCCCTAAGCAGCAGCCGTACTGGACAAGGACAGCATCCGCTCGACATAGCGCGCAATCAAATCGATCTCGAGATTGACCTTGGCGCCCGCATGCAAATGCTTGAGGGTCGTCACCGCGATCGTGTGCGGAATCAGGTTGATGGCAAAGCGGCATACCGCCGGCCGGCCGGCGTCAGCCTTGATATCGTCGACCCGATTGACCGTCAGCGACACGCCATTGACCACCACCGAGCCTTTGTAGGCCAGGTATTTTCCCAGTTCCTGCGGGGCGTCGATTTCGAGCTGCCACGATTCGCCGAGTTCGGCAAAGCGGTGCACATGGCCGATACCGTCGACATGGCCCGACACCAGATGGCCGCCGAGGCGTTCGGCCAGCGTCAACGCCTTTTCGAGATTGACTTCGGCCACCTGATCGAGGCCGGCGGTGCGGTTCAGGCTTTCGCGCGAAATGTCAACCGAAAACTCGCGCGCGCCCTTGTCGACCACGGTCATGCAGGCGCCGTTAAGGGCAATCGAGTCGCCCAGCGCGACGTCGCGCAAATCGAGCGCGCCGGCATCGACCGTTACCCGCACGCCGGCATCGCCATCGCTGCCCGCTGGCGTGACCTTGGTGATTTTTCCTACTGCTGCCACGATTCCTGTAAACATCGCCTGTCCAATCGAATATAAATAGTGTTGTTATTTAAAAGTGTGTCATTGAAAATCAATAAGACAATATAGCAAATAAGGTATTTGATAGGCTATCAAATAAAGCGCGCCAGCAGGCGCACATCGTCGCCGACCTGGCTGATTTCATGAAATTTCAGGCGCCGCTTGTGGTCCATGGAGGTCAGCGCCTCAAGCTCGAACATGCCGCGGGCATCGCCCAGCAAAACCGGCGCGAAATACAGCAGCAATTCGTCGACGCAGTCTTCGCGCAGCAGCGAACCGTTCAGCCGGGCGCCGGCCTCGACATGCAATTCATTGATTTCGCGTCGTCCCAGTTCCTGCATCAGGGCCGGCAAATCGACCTTGCCGCGCGCATTCGGCAAGACGATGATTTCGGCACCGCGCTCGCGCAGCGGCGCGCTCTTTTCGGCGTCGTCGATGGCGGTCACGATCCAGGTCCCGCCGCCGTCGAGCACGCGGGCCTGCGGCGCGATCTGCAAGCCGCTGTCGACCACGATGCGCTGCGGCTGGCGCGGCGTCGCCACCGCCCGCACCGACAACTGCGGATCATCGGCGCTGACGGTACCGATGCCGGTCAGGATCGCGCCGGCGCGCGCCCGCCAGGCATGACCGTCGTCGCGCGCCTGCGGACCGGTAATCCACTGGCTCTGGCCGTTATGCAAGGCGGTCTTGCCGTCCAGGCTGGCGGCCACTTTCATGCGAACCCAGGGACGGCGGCGCTGCATGCGCGAAAAAAATCCGATATTGATTTCATGCGCCTGGGCCTGCATGACGCCAGTCTCGCAGTCAATGCCGGCAGCCTGCAGCCGTGCCAGGCCCTGGCCGGCCACCAATGGATTGGGGTCGAGGATCGCCATCACCACCCGGCCGACCCCGGCCCGCACCAGGGCGTCGGCACACGGTGGCGTACGGCCATGGTGGCTGCATGGTTCCAGCGTCACATACACGGTTGCGCCGCGCACATCGATACCGCGCCGCGCGGCCTCGAGCAGGGCCTGCGCTTCGGCATGCGGCTGACCCGGCGGCTGCGTATGGCCGGCGACCAGCAGCCTGCCATCCCTGACGATGACGCAGCCGACGCGCGGATTGGGGGCGGTACCATACATGTCGCGCGCCGCCCATTCGAGCGCCAGCGCCATGAAACGCTGATCCTCGGCCTTGGCCGACGATTCGGATATTGAAGAATGCACGTTAATCTACACAATACAAAAAATGTCAGGTGCATGTCGCCGCATCCGTCGCCGGATCGCACAAACGTGCCCTGCCGAGAAAATTGATCTTGATGCGCCGGATCTGCGCATCGAGGAAAAATGACACTGTGCCGAGCTGCGGCGCATCGATGCCGGCGTCGGTGCGCGTGCGGCCGTTGCCATTATAGGCAATATAAAGCGGCGCCGTGGCATCGGTCAATACCGATCTCGTCCTCATCGGGGCCGGCAAGGCCGGATGGAGCAGCAGGACCTGTTCGCCGGAGTCGGGGCGGCGGTTGCCGTTTTCATCGACAAACACTTGCCAGCCGCCGCTCCAGTCTTCGCCATCGGCTGCCAGCGGCACCAGATCGACGCGTGCGCCGCGCGCCATGGCTTCGGCGCGGGCCAGCCCGAGCGCGGAAAAAAATTCGTTGGCAGCCGTCGTGATTGCCTGCTTTTGCAATAAATCACGCATGGACGGCGCGGCAATGGCCAGCAAGACTGCCGCTATCATCAGCACAATCAGCAATTCCAGCAGGCCAAAGCCGTGCGACATCATGGCCGGCCCCGCCGCCTGTATCGGCGCCCGCGCCCTCATTGCCAGCACTCCGACGGAAGTTGCGGCGCACGCGCGCCGCTGCTGCTCAGGCTCAGCACACCGCAGACGCCGTCGCTAAATCCCTGTCTGACGTGCTCGGTACCGGGTGTCGCGCGCAATGTGATGCAGTTCTTGATCGAATCGCCATCGCAGGCGCTGGCCGACAATTCATAATAACTGCTCGCCGCATCGGCGCCAGACCACCAGCGAAACTGGCTGGTGGCGCCATCGCCGGCGCCGAAACCGAACGGACTGTAACTGTTGTTTTGAGAAAAATATATTTCCTGCTGTTGCATCATCTGCATCAGCGCCACCCGCCCTTCGGCGCGCCGCGCACGCGTCAGATAATTGCCATAGGCAGGAAGGGCCACTGCGCTCAATATGGCGACAATCGCTAGCGCCACCATCAATTCGATCAGCGAAAAGCCATCTGGGTCCGCGATTTTCATATTCATCCTTTCCATGTCTGCCTTCGATATCGTGGGCCGGCATCACTTCAGCGCGGCGGCCCGTCTTTCCTGCCAGTTGGATATTTCGCGCCATTCGAGGCGCCCCGTGCGCAGCACGGCGGCTTCGTCGGGCACCGCCATCGATACCAGGTCGCCGGCCGCGGCGTTGAGCAGGAGGCTGCGCGGACTTTGCGCCGTCGCCGTCGGGCCAGCCGCCGGCAGGCGCAGCAGGAGCAGCCTGGCCGCACCCTCGCCAACCGAGGCCGACAAAAGACTGGCAGGCGTCGTGCCGCCCGTCGTCTCGTCCGTTGTCAGACCGCTGAGGGTCGACAGGACATAGATACGGCTGGCCAGCGCGCACGTGCTATCGAACCAGACGGTATTGAACAGCAGGGTCTGCCCGACCAGCAGTGCACTGCTCACGCTGCGCTCGCCGTCCCCGGCACTGGGGAAGTCAAAATACCAGCCGTGGTTGCGGCCGCCGGCGCCGATTGTCAATGTCGGGCCGGTAATGGCGAAGGCCGTGCCCTGCGCACTGAAGGTACGCGGCTGCAGGTCGGCGCGCTGATAGGCCTGCGGCGCCTGCAAGGCGTCGAGCACGCCGTAAAACGATTGCGGCGAAAAATCGGCCGACTGCACATCGCTGTCGTCGAGCAGCTTGCCGGTGCCGAACAAGACCATGTAGCCGCCGCCAAACGCGGCGGCAAACACCACCTGCGGCTGCTGCGCGATCGGCTGGCGCTTGCCGTTGCCATCGCGGGCCACGAAAATCGGCGCGGCCGGCGCCGCCGCCGGCCATGGCGCGCGGCCCGCCAGGTCGAAGCGCCACAGATTGCCCTGCAGATCACCGGCATAGACATAGCGCAACACGCCATCGTCGCCCGGCACCAGGACCGGCGTGCTCAGACCGGCATTCAAGCCATCGGCGGAGCCGGCAACGGGACTGGCCGGCACCTCGAATTTGAAATAGTTATACCCGAGCCGCCAGGCGTCGGCGGGGCGCTTGTCGAGCGAGAGCAGAAACAGGGCCGAGCCCGCACTGGCACGCTCGCTATGCCGATAGCCGCCGGCCACCACCAGAAAATCGCGCAGCACGCCGTCGGCATCGCGCAATCTGCTCATGGCCGGCGCGCCGAACTGCAAGCCCATGTCGGCATCGTCGGCGGCGCCGAATTCGAACAGCGCACCATCGCCGTCCGCAAAATGCCCGGGGTCGCTGACGTCGAGCGCAAAGACACCGCCGGCGCCGGCCCCCATGCCGGCCGCCAGCACGCTCCGCCAGCGCCCGCCCAGCTGAGCCTCGCCGACGCCGATCAGGCCATCGACATAAGCCTGATGAACGTAGTCAGGGCGCGTCAGCAAAGGCAGGCGCTCAAACAGCAGCGCCGGTATGTAGGCGAACAGTTCGACGCCATCGGTAGCGCGAAAGGCGTGCAGCATGCCATCGTTGGCCCCGACATAGACGGCCGGCGCACGTCCCCGGTAACTATTGTAGAACTGGCTGTATTGCTGGTCGGAGATACTGTCGCCTGGTGCCCCGACCACGACCGGCAGGCTATGGACGATATCGCCGAGCACGCCGCCACGCTGGCGAAAAATGCCGCCCGCGCGACCGAGTTCCCGGCTGCGATCGCCGCGCAGATAGTCCAGGCGCAATGAACCAAGGCCATCGGCGATGCCATTGCTGTCGCGCCCGAGCACGGCGTGCTGCGCCGCGGCCAGCGACGGCCATGAAAATGCGACCGTCTGCAAGGCCGATCCTGGCGTATTGATGGCGGTATAAATGTGGCGCTGCTGGAAATCGCTGCCATCAAGAATGGCGCCGGCTTCCCATTCCTCGCTTTCGGCCACCGCTTGCGCGCTCTCGCCGGCCGCTACCGACAGCGCCGAGCGGGTCAGCGAACCGCTCCAGAAGAGCGTTTCGGCGCCGGCACGAAACAGCGCCGCCCCGCTCGCGCTATCGGCGCTGGAAAGCGCGGCGCTGAGCGCGCTGCCTTCGATTGCCGACAAGGGGATGGCGGTGCAGCTGCGCTGCGCATTGGTGCCAACTGCGGTGCCAACTGCGGTGCCAACTATAGTGCCAACTGCGGTGCCAACTGCGGTGCCAAGATTGACAGCGGCGGCCGGAGCGCGCGGCACGATGAAAATGCAAGTCAGCGCGGCGGCAATCGCAAGGCCGCAGGCGGCACGCACGCAGATGCTGCCGGTCAAATATCTCATGAGCGCTCCGCTGCGGCCTGCGCCGGCGCTTTGCGGTAGACGACCTGCAGCACGACCTGCGTTGTGCTGCGCGTGCCGAAGCCGATCGCCGTAATCCGGTAGACGCCTGCCGCGCCGGCCGCCGACACGCTGGCATCGCTGCCGGCGCTGCGCAGTCGCAAGCGCTCGATCAGATAACGCGGGACGCGGTCCGGCAGGCTGGCGGCGCCGCTTTGAAATACGGCCCCGGTAAAGCGTCCGTACGGCACCGATCTGGTACTCAGCCTGTCCTCGTCGAGCAGATCGACCGCCAGCCACGGTGCCGGCGCACCGTCGGCCGCGGCGGCGCACAGGCCCAGCGCATCGTTGTCGAGGCCGGCGCCGCAGCCGCTGGCGAAACGCGCGCCATCGTCGACGCCGAAAGCGGCGCTGCGCAGGGTCGGCCCACTGGCCGTGCCGGCAATATCATCTTGCGCATCGTGCAAAGCCGCCTCTGCCGCGTGCAAGGCAATGATGCGGTCGCGCCCGAGACGCGCCGAACGCTGCGCATGCAAGACCAGCTGGCTCACCGATGCGCCCAGCATCAATACCGCAAGCAGCACCGCCAGCGTCACCAACAAGGTTAGGCCGCGCTGACCGCCGGGCCGGCGGGCGGCAAACGGCAAGATTTTTGCAGTCGGCAAATTCCGGGCTGGCAGTCTCATCGGTTTCTCAATGTAATGGTGGTGCCAAAGACCTGGCGGTAGCGGCGCCGCAGGGCCGGCGCAAAATCGTCGTCGGCAAGCGCCACGCCATCGGTCGCGGCAGAAACGGCAGCCGTGTATTGCGGCCCGAACAGCTCGTAGCGGCGGCCGCCGGCGGCCACGTTTTGCGCACCGCGCAGCAGCAGCGCGAGCTTGAGCGCCACCACGTTTTTCCATAAGGTCTTGCGGCGCCTGTCGCTGGCCTGCTCGGCCGCGCTGGCGCCGGACAGCGGCAGCGCCGCATCGTGGGCCTCGATCGCGCTGGCGTTGACGAAGCGGTTCGGCAAGCCATCGGCATCGGTATCGACGCCATACAGGACCTGCATCGCATCGACGCCGCGCACCAGCGCATCGGAATTCCAGGAGCTCGCACCGCGGTATTTGCAGCGCAATTCCGGCTCGCCGCCGGCGTCTGCCGCCACATAGAAAATGCTGGCGCCGTTCGCGTCAGCCGCGTCGCCGCTGGCCCGCAGGCCGGCGCAATTGAGGGCGCTGCCATCGGCGGCGCCGCCTGCACCGCCGCCCGAGAAATACAGGGCCAGGATATCGCTGCCGTTGCGCGCCACCGGCAAGGCCGCCTCCAGCGCCGCATCGACGTCTTTCATGGTGTGGCTGTCGAGGCCGCCGATGAAGGCGGCGCGCGTCGCCTCGACCGGCTCGGCGGCGCTGCGATAGGCGCTCTGGCGCACCAGGCGCGCGATGTGTTCAAGCGCAAAGCGGCCTGCCTCCTCCACCCTGGCCTGCTCGGCTTGCAGGCTGTAGGCGGCGCGCGAGGACAGCAGCAGGGCGCCGGCGGCCAGCGCAATGAGCAGGCCGATGGCAAGCGCGACCATCAATTCGATGATCGAATAGCCGCCGCCGCGCAAATGGCAAGGCGCCACGACGCCGGGCCTCATGCATGCTCCGCAACACGCAAAACGAATTTGGGCGCCGCTTCGGCCGCCGGCTCCGTCTCAGGATCGCCGCTGCCGCGCCAGCCGAGCTTGATAACCAGCGCCCCATGCGACAGCGCGGCGCAGCGCCAGAGCAGGCTCTGCGCCGCCGCATCCCACGGCGCATCGTCGCGGCAGACCACCGCGCGCGCATTGGGCAATTGCTCGACGAGGCGCCGGCTCCATTCGGCGATTTCAAATTCGGCCCAGGCGGCGGCGCCGCAATCGGCCTGCTCTCCATAGCAGTTGACGGCCGCCGACGGCGCACCGCGGCCGGCGGCAAGGTCGATGTCGATCGCCAGAAAAGGCGGTGGCTGCCCACGTCCGGCATCGGCCGCCGCATACAGCACCATGTTTTCGGCCAGCTCCGCCGCCAGATGGACCGCGCGCGTATGCAGCCTGGCCTGCTGGCCGCTGCGCAAGGCATGTATTTGCATCAGCGCGCCGCCCATCACGCCAAGCGTCAGCAAGAACAAGGCAAGCAATGCTTCAAGCAGCGCAAAGCCGGGCACCGGCAATCTGCAGTCAGGAATCGGCATGAGACCTCACGCAATCGGGAGCGGAAAAAAATGCGCACACGTCCCCCGGCAGCCTCGATGAGAGGCCACACAATTACTGTGTTTTGTTATTACAGCACTGTATTTTTACGCTGTATTTTTACACTATGTTTTTGTGTCGGGGGAAGGCGCGTGGCGCACGGCGAGTTATCAATTTATCATCGCCGGAAATGTGTACCGTGACGCCGCGCAAGCGCCTGCCGGGCAGCGCTCAGGCTGCAGCGATAGATCAAACAGGCCATATCGCGCGCGGCGACTGGCCTGAATAAACGGCAAACAGGCGCAGCAAATCAGCAGAACAAACAAGCCGCGAATAAGCAGAACAAACAAGCCGTCAAAAAGCGCTCAAGAAGCAGCGTACGGCGGCGGGCGCCGCCGGTCACTGTTGAACGTGTGTTCAACGCAGCGCTTACGGTGCCTTACTTCGCCTTCGGTTTGCGATCGTGACCGATTTCGGCAATGGCTTTTTGAAATTCGGCGACGTCTTCAAAACTCTTGTAGACCGAGGCAAAGCGGATATAGGCGATCTTGTCGAGGCGTTTCAGCTCATGCATGACGAGTTCGCCGATGCGGTCCGAATTGACTTCGCGCTCGCCGCTGGTCAGCAGTTTCTCGGTGATGGCCTCGACCGCGGAATCGACGGCCGCCGCAGAAACGGGCCGTTTGCGCAGTGCCAGCATCAGGCTCGCGCGCAATTTATCGGGAGCAAATTCAGCCCTGCTGCCATTTTTCTTGACGACAAACGGCATCACCAGCTCGATCCGCTCGAACGTCGAAAAGCGCTTATCGCACTGGGCGCAGCGCCGGCGACGACGGATGGCGTCGCCTTCCTCGGATACCCGGGTATCCATGACCTGTGTGTCATCGTGGTGGCAAAACGGACATTTCATGTGAGTTGCGCCGGTGACGATGGCTGCTGCGCCAAACTACGCAACAGCCACCAAACTGCTTAGTCGGAGATCTTCGCCAAGCGCTCAGGCATAGACCGGATGAGCGTCGGTCAATTTCTTGACTTCGGCTTTGACGCGCTCGATATTGGCGGCGTCGTGCGGATTGTCGAGCACGTCAGCGACCAGATGGCCGACCTTGGTCGCATCGGCTTCCGAAAAACCGCGCGTGGTCATGGCCGGACTGCCGAGGCGAATCCCGGAGGTGACCATGGGCCGCTCGGGATCGTTCGGAATCGAGTTCTTGTTGCACGTGATATGGGCCGAACCGAGGATTTCCTCGGCCAGCTTGCCGGTGATTTTTTTCGCACGCAGATCGACCAGCATGACATGCGACTCGGTACCGCCGGAGACGATGCGCAAGCCGCGCGCAATCAGCGCCTTGGCCAGCGCATCGGCATTCTTGACCACTTGTTTTTGGTAATCGGTAAATGCCGGGTCCAGTGCTTCCTTGAAGGCGACGGCCTTGCCGGCGATGACATGCATCAGCGGCCCGCCCTGGATGCCGGGGAAAATCGCCGAATTGATGGCCTTTTCGTGCTGCGCCTTCATCAGGATGATGCCGCCGCGCGGACCGCGCAGCGATTTATGCGTGGTCGAGGTGACGAAATCGGCAAACGGCACCGGGTTCGGATAGACGCCGGCAGCGATCAGGCCGGCGTAATGCGCCATGTCGACCATGAAATAGGCGCCGACATCCTTGGCCACCTTGGCAAAACGCTCGAAATCGATGCGCAGCGAATAGGCCGAGGCGCCGGCGATGATCAGCTTCGGCTTGCGTTCGTGGGCCAGCTTTTCCATCGCATCGTAATCGATTTCTTCTTTTTCGTTCAAACCGTACGAGACCACATCAAACCACTTGCCCGACATGTTCAGCGGCATGCCGTGCGTCAGATGGCCGCCTTCAGCCAGCGACATGCCCATGATCAGGTCGCCCGGCTTGAGCATAGCGAAAAACACGCCCTGATTGGCTTGCGAGCCCGAATTCGGCTGCACATTGGCCGCTTCGGCGCCAAACAGCTTTTTGACGCGGTCGATCGCCAGTTGCTCGGCCATATCGACAAATTCACAACCGCCGTAGTAACGCTTGCCTGGATAGCCTTCCGCATATTTATTGGTCAGCTGCGAACCTTGCGCTTCCATCACGGCCGGCGAGGTGTAGTTTTCGGACGCAATCAGTTCGATATGTTCTTGCTGACGGACATTCTCTTTTTGTATGACGGCAAACAATTCGGGATCGACATTGGCGAGGGTGTGATTTTTGGCAAACATGCGGTTTCCAATCGAGAGGTAGGACAATATAAGCGCGCCCGCCATTTCAGGCCAGCGCGAGAGATTCGGTGATAAGGCCGGCTGCCATCGGATCGCGACGGCGCCTGGCAAAACATGGGTGCGCACACCCGACAATACTGGCTTGTGATCGGTCTTGTTATGCTTATGGATCGCGGCGCAGGCAAGGCCGCTGCCCCCGCGGGCGCCGCTTTGCACGCTGCCGTGCGGCCTAAATTGTAAGGGATGAGCCTCATTTGGGCAAGGTTGGCTCTGGGCGCGACCGATCGGCAGATCGAGACGCCAATGATCGGCAGACAACAGGCGCGGGCCGATTTGCCGCCATCGGCCGACAAAGACGCTCGGCCCGGCCCGGTTTGGGCTACAATTTTACCTGGAAGCACAAAGAACCATCTGGAAGGAATACCGTAATGATCGTCTTAATCACCGGTGCCACCGCCGGTTTTGGCGCCGAAATGGCGCGCACCTTCGTCCAGCACGGACATAAAGTCATCGCCAGCGGCCGCCGCCAGGATCGCCTGGCGCAACTGGCCGAGGAACTCGGCGCCGCCCTCTTGCCGGTAGTTATGGATGTCACCGACCGCGCCTCGGTCGGCGCCGCACTGGCGGCCCTGCCCGCCGAATGGCGCCCGATCGATGTGCTGGTCAACAATGCCGGACTGGCACTGGGCACCGAACCGGCCTACCAATCGTCGCTCGACGACTGGGAAACCATGATCGCCACCAATTGCAAGGGCCTGGTCACGGTCACTCATGCCTTGCTGCCGGCAATGGTCGAGCGCGGCAGCGGCCTGATCATCAATATCGGTTCGCTGGCCGGCCACTTTCCTTACCCGGGCGGCAATGTCTACGGCGCCACCAAGGCCTTTGTCGATCAATTCACGCTCAATTTGCGCGCCGACCTCGTCGGCACCGGCGTGCGCGCCACCAATCTGGCGCCCGGCTTGTGTGGCGGCACCGAATTTTCAAATGTGCGCATGAAGGGCGACGACGCCAAAGCGGCCAAGGTGTATGAAGGCACGCAACCGCTGACGGCGACCGATATTGCCGAGACCGCGTATTGGGTGGCGACATTGCCGCCGCACGTCAATATCAATATGGTTGAGATGATGCCGGTTTGCCAAGGTTTTTCACCGATGGCCATCAAGCGTCATTGAGTATGACTATAAAAAGAGTAAGCAACATAGTGTAGAGAATGTTACACATTGTTACCGAGCTGTGCTTTAAAGCTGGATTCAGCTCTACTTGCACAAAATATTGTATATACTGAGCAATACTTGATGACGTTCGATACCTGAAGGTATTTCTCAGTAGCAAGTAACAAAATCACAATGCCCGAAGTTTTTAACTGGAATATCCGCGTTTATTATGAAGACACCGATGCCGGCGGCATCGTGTTTTACGCAAATTATCTGAAATTCTTCGAGCGTGCGCGCACCGAATGGCTGCGCCACGCGGATATCGGTCAAACTGCGCTGGCGCAAGACAGCGGCGTCATGTTCGTCGTCAAAAGCGCCACCCTCGATTATGCTTCGCCGGCCAAGATGGACGACCAGTTGCGCGTCACCGCCATGGTCGAAAAGCTCGGTCGCGCCTCAATCCAATTTTTTCAGCAATGCTGGCGCGGTGATGAATTGCTGTGCAGCAGCCGCGTCAAAGTCGGCTGCGTGAGCAGCGATGCAGTCAAGCCATGCGCCATTCCGGCAGCGGTATTTAAGAAAATCCACACCACCGCCGGCCATGCCGCGTCGCTTGCCTAGCTGGTCTTACCTGCTCAGCTTGCTACCCGTCGCATTGCCCAAAAAAACAGCGCAAACCCATTCACTACAACGATATTTCCCTGGCCCGAGGTTCTAAACCACATGTCCGTTACTCAAGACCTTTCCTTTGTCACCCTCATTACCAATGCCTCGATTTTCGTGCAATTGGTGCTGCTGCTGCTGCTGTCGATCTCGCTGATCAGCTGGTCCTATATTTTCCAGAAATTGTTTGCCGTCCGCGCCGCGCGCGCCATGACCGAGCAGTTCGAGCATAAATTCTGGACCGGCGGCAGCCTGCCGACGCTGTACCAGAATGCGCTCAGCAACCGCGACAAGGGCGGTGCGCTCGAGCGCATTTTCGTCGCCGGCATGGGCGAATACATCAAGGGCAAGGCTTCGTATGCCGGCAAGGAAATCGATGGCGGCGCCCTGCTCGACGGCGCCCGCCGCGCCATGCGCGCCGCCTACCAGCGCGAAATGGATGTGCTCGAATCGCACCTGTCCTATCTCGCTTCGGTCGGCTCGGTGTCGCCTTACGTCGGCCTGCTCGGCACGGTCTGGGGCATCATGAACGCCTTCCGCGGCCTGGCCAATGTACAGCAGGCGACCCTGGCCTCGGTAGCGCCGGGGATTGCCGAAGCGCTGGTGGCGACCGCCATCGGCCTGTTTGCCGCAATCCCGGCCGTGGTCGCCTACAACCGCTTTTCGCACGATATCGACCGCCTCGCGATCCGCTTCGAGAGCTTTGTCGAAGAGTTTTCGAACATCCTGCAAAGGCAGACCCGCTAATGGCCACCTCCTTTTCCGGTAGCATGCGCGGCGGCCGCGGCCGCAAGTTCAAGTCGGAGATCAATGTCGTGCCGTATATCGACGTCATGCTGGTCTTGCTGGTCATCTTCATGGTGGCCGCACCGCTGACCAATCCGACCGTGATCAATCTGCCGACCGCCGCCAATACCACCCAGCCGCCGACCGAATTCATCCAGGTCAGCCTGAAACCGGACAATATCGCCAGCATCGGCATCACGACCGCGGCCGGCAGCAATAATGCGGTCGACAGCATGCCCGACCGCGCCGCCCTGCTGGCCAAATTGCGCGAACTCCATGCAAGCAATCCGGAACTGGCTGTCATGATCTCAGCCGACAAAGACTTGAAATACGATGAAGTGATTCAAATTATTTCGCAAGCAAAGAAAATCGGCATCGCGCGCGTCGCCCTGGCCACCAAATAAGAACCTCCCAACACAGCCATGAACGCCGCCAACGCCCACTACATGATCCCCAAAAGCGAGGGGCGCTGGCCGGCCCTTGCACTGGCGGTCAGCATGCATGCGGCGCTGTTCGCCTTCCTGTGGATCGGCATTTCCTGGCAAAGCCAGACCCCGGTGGCGCTCGAAGCCGAGGTCTGGGACATGAAGGCCGAACAGGCAGCGCCGCCACCGGTCCCGCAAGCCGAGCCAGTGGTCGAAGAAAAGCCGCTAGCCGAACCTCCGCCTGTGCTCAAGCAGGAAGCGGCGCATCAGGTTGACGACGCTCCGCCACCGGTCAACCCCGACATCGCGCTCGAAAAACTCAAGAAAAAACAGGCGGCCGAGCGCAAGATCGAGGAAGAAAAGAAACAGGCCGAAGCCAAACAGCGCGAAGACGAGCTGAAAAAGCAGGCTGACCTCAAAAAACAGGCCGAACAGAAAAAGCTCGACGAGCAGAAAAAGGCCGACGACAAAAAGAAACAGGACCTGGCCGCTCAAAACGAGAAAAAACGCGCCGACGACAAAGCGCGCAAGGATAAAGAAAAAGCCGACGCGCAGAAACTGAGCAAGATGCGCGCCGACGACATGCAGCGCGTCCTCGCCGCCGGCAACGGCAGCAGCAACAGCACCGGCTCGGCCGCCAAATCGACCGGCGCGCGCGGCGACCCAAGTTACGCGGCACTGGTGGTCGCCAAAATCAAGAGCAACCTGACGTATGGCGGCGACACCGGAGTGGCCGGCAATCCGCAAGCGGTGTATCGTATCCATCAGTTACCGAACGGTGAAATTCTGTCGAGTACGCGCGTCAAGAGCAGCGGCATTGCCGCCTACGACGCCGCAGTCGAAAAGGCGATTGCCAAGTCTTCGCCGCTGCCGCGCAAGAAGGACGGCAGCGTCGATCGCGAAATCGACGCCACATTTAACTTAAAAGAGCAGCCATGACCAGCAAACCCCATTCTCCTCTGCGCCTGTTGACGCTGTGCGCCGCACTAATGGCGTGCGGCGCGGCCCAGGCCCAATTAAAAGTCGAAATCTCCGGCGTCGGCGGCAGCCAGATCCCGGTCGCCATCGCCCCTTTTGCCAGCGAAGGCGTGGCCCCGCAATCGATCAGCGCCATCGTCAAGGCCGATCTGGCGCGCAGCGGCTACTTCAAGCTGATCCCGGCCGACAGCCCGATGGCCGAGACCGCCAGCATCGATTATGGCGCCTGGAAGGGCCGCGGCGCCGACGCCCTGGCCGCCGGCAGCGTGCAGCACCTGGCCAATGGCCAGTACGACGTGCGCTATAAATTATTCGATACCATCCGCTCATCGCAATTGTCGAGCCTGGGCAGCGAGGTGCCGGAGAACGGCGTACGCCTGGCCGGCCACAAGATCGCCGACGACATTTATCAGAAACTGACCGGTACGCGCGGCGCCTTTGCCACCCGCATCGCCTACGTCGCCAAGAGCTTCGACGGCAAATACCGGCTGGAAGTGGCCGACGCCGATGGCGAAAACATCCAGGTCGCGATCCGCTCGAATGAACCGATCATCTCGCCATCCTGGTCGCCCGACGGCACGCGCGTGGCCTATGTCTCGTTCGAAGCGAAAAAGCCGGTCGTCTATGTGCAGAACCTGATCACCGGCAAACGCACCATCGTCGCCAATGAAAGAGGCAATAATTCGGCGCCATCCTGGTCGCCCGACGGCAGCAGGCTATCGGTATCGCTGTCGCGCGACGGCCACTATCAAGTCTATGTCGTCAACGCCGACGGTTCCGGCCTGCACCGCGTCAGCAGCAGCAGCGGCATCGATACCGAAGGCCATTTCTCGGCCGACGGCCAAAGCCTGTATTTCACCAGCGACCGCAGCGGCGGCCCGCAGATTTACAAGATGAGCGCCTACGGCGGCGGCGCCAAGCGCGTCACCTTCACCGGTTCATACAACATCAGCCCACGGCTGTCACCCGACGGGAAATGGCTGGCCTATATTTCCCAGCGCGACGGCAAGTTCCAGCTCTATATTCAAGACTTGGCCAGCGGCCAGGAAACACGGCTATCGGATTCGATCAACGACGAGTCGCCGAGCTTTTCCGCCAACAGCAAGTTTCTGATGTACGCGATTAACGCCGGCCGCCGCACACTCGGCGTCGTCTCGGTCGATGGCCGCGTCAAATACCGAATCACCATGCAAGCCGGCGATATCCGGGAGCCCACATGGGGTCCTTTCATGTAACACCTAAGTTTTTTTCACCCAAGGAGAATCAGATGCATAATTTAAGAAATGCTGCGCTCATCGTTACCGGCGCTTTGTTGCTCAACGCTTGCAGCACACCAGTCAAAGTTGAAGAAAAAGCACCAGTCGTCGAACGTCCGCAAACACCGCCAGCCGCCGACACCCGCGCAGTAACACCAGTTGACACCAAGTCGGTCGATCCGCTCGACGATCCACAAGGTGTTCTGGCCAAGCGCAGTGTGTATTTCGATTTCGACAAATACCAGGTCAAGGACGAATTCAAGCCGCTGGTTGACGCTCACTCGAAATATCTGGCTTCGCGCAAGACACGCCAAATCCTCATCCAAGGCAATACCGATGAACGCGGCGGCAGCGAATACAATCTGGCACTGGGCCTGAAACGCGCTGAAGCAGTCCGTAAAGCGATGGCCTTGTCGGGCGCCGCTGACAGCCAAATGGAAGCCGTCTCGCTGGGTAAGGAAAAGCCAAAAGCAACAGGCAGCAATGAAGCAGCATGGGCAGAAAACCGCCGTGCTGACATCGTCTACAAATAAGCTTTCCTGGTAAAGTTGTTTTGTCGATGTGCAGGCGCTCGGCTCACTGCAAGTGATGCCGCGGCGCCTGTTATCATTTGTGCTGATCGCCTTGTGCGCCGTTATCAACCGCTTTTTTATTGGGTCAACACCATGATGAGTTTTTCCAAATCCACGCTGGCCGCGGCGCTGCTGGCCGGCCTGTCCTGCCTGCCCGGTACGGCATCGGCCGGATTGCTCGACGACGATGAAGCCCGCAAGGCCATCGTCGAACTGCGTACCAAGGTCGAAGCGATGTCGCGTGACCTGTATGCCAAGATCGACAACAAGACCGACAAAAGCAGCACGCTCGACGTCGCCAACCAGAATGAACAAACCAAACAAGACCTGGCCCACCTGCGCGGCGATATTGAAGTACTGGCCAATGAAGTAGCCAAGGCGCAGCAGCGGCAAAAAGATTTTTACGTCGACCTCGACACCCGCCTGCGCAAACTCGAATCGCAAAAAGTCACGGTCGACGGCAAGGACGCCGAGGTCGCGCCAGCCGAACAAAAAAGCTACGACAACGCCCTGGCCTCATACAAATCGGCCGACTACAAGGCCGCCAGTGCGGCGCTGGCCGATTTCCTGCGCCGCTTCCCGAGCTCGATCTATGCACCGACCGCGCAATACATGCTCGGCAACGCCTACTATGCGCAGCGCGATTGCCGCAATGCCATCATCGCCCTGCAACTGGTATCGAAAAATTATCCGGACAGCCCGAAAGCGCCGGACGCCATGCTCAATCTGGCCAGCTGCCACATCGAATTGAAAGAAAAAGCACTGGCCAAGAAAACGCTGGACGCCCTGATCAAGGCATACCCCGGCACCGACGCCGCCCGCACCGCGAAAGAACGCCTGACAGCCATTCGATAAGGTCAGAACAGTAGCGTATCGCCAACATCCGATCAGGCGATACGCAGCTTTTCTGAATTATTTATGAAAATATGTCATGTCCTGTTTGACAGGTGTCATAGAGTTCCTTATAATCTCGTTCTTTCGGGTCGTTAGCTCAGCTGGTAGAGCAGCGGACTTTTAATCCGTTGGTCGCAGGTTCGAATCCCGCACGGCCTACCACGAATAAAGTAGTA
>JAIZVZ010000224.1 GCA_021768485.1 Oxalobacteraceae bacterium
AAACAATGTTGGCGCCAGCGGCGGCACCTCGGCGGCCAGGCTGGCGGAGGTCGCATTGATGATCACGTCGAAAGTACCGGACAAGGCAGAAAACCCGCTGGCCTCCAGCGGACCACAGCCGGCAAATTCCCGGACCAGCTGCTGCGCCTTGTCGTGACTGCGATTGGCAATGACCAGTTGCGCCGGTGCGCATTCCAGCAACGGTAGCAGAGCGCCCCGCGCCGCACCACCGGCACCCAGTAACAGGATCCGCCGGCCGGCCAGCGCCACGCCGGCATTGACCGTGATGTCGCGGACCAGTCCGGCGCCATCGGTGTTGTCGCCGAGGATGGTGTCGCCGTCGAATTTCAGTGTATTGACGGCCCCCGCCCGGCGCGCGCGCTCGGTCAGTACGGTGGCCAGCGTAAACGCCTCCAGCTTGAAAGGCACCGTAACATTGGCGCCGCGGCCGCCCAGCGCGCGCCACCGGGCAACGCTGTCAGCGAAACCGTCAAGGGGCGCCAGCAGGCGCTCGTACTGCATGGACTGATGGCAGGTTTCGGCAAAGCGGGCATGGATTTCCGGCGACTTGCTGTGCGCAATGGGGTTGCCGATGACGGCGTATCGATCCATGGTGTTTCTGCTCTCGGTCATAGATAGTAAAAAATAAGGGCAGCGCGCCCGGACTGAGCCGGCGCGCTATTCGCTGTTGCCGCGCAACTCCGCCTCCAGCCGCTCATCGCGGGTGAAGCGAAAGCGCGTGATCACTTCCCACACGTCGTCATGTCCGGCACTGCGCATGTTCTCGGGAAAACGGCCGAATGGCGCGCTACGGCGCACGATATCCAGCGCCGCACGGTCCAGCACCCGGCTACCGGAACTACGTTCGATGCGGGGACTGCCGTCACGCTGGTAGATGGTGCCATCCTGAAAGATGGCAATCGATACCACCAGCTCGCCGTACAGCTTTTTACCGTTGCGCTGGGGAAAATTCAAGGTCCCGACACGCTCGATCTTTTCCTGCAGGGTCTTGTAGTACAGGGCATAGCCCACCTCGCGGGTACTGGGCGTAATCTGGGTCTTGCGCGGCCGCTTGTTGTAGTCCTGGATCTGCCGGGCGATCTCGGCTTCCATGCGGGCCATGGCACGGGCGTCTTCGGCGGCCTTGCGCGCG
>JAIZVZ010000225.1 GCA_021768485.1 Oxalobacteraceae bacterium
ACACAAATATGCAACAGGGAAGTGTGTCAATGAAATATACACATGACACTACTGGGGTAGAGCTGACGCAATAAGCGCGAACAAAGGGTTATATATCTGTACATACTCACATGAGAATCGCAGTACGTATAGATGCACGACACAATAGAATACAACGCTGAAAGAGCAGAAGTATTATTTAATATACAGAGAGTAATACTGGAGACAATTACATAGTCACGCAGTATAGTATTTACACGGTACCATACAGGTACATTGCATGAATGGAATATTCGAGTGCGCATTACATATTATTGTGCATAAACAGTGTACATACACAACAGCGAACTCATAATCCGTAGCTTTGTTCGCAGGTGACAGCAGTGCCGGTGGATACTGCCACCAGTGATGTATACACACACTATAAATACACTACAACGTCATCAGCGAACAACGATTTTATACATTTGAGCAATGCACTAGCAGGTACCTGTGTACTACTCATCATTAGTAAATATATACACACTAGTACTTGTAAGTACACAACTTGCATATAGGTATCAAGCTGTACAAGATGCAGAACTATACATACATAGCATACAAGTACAACGGCACACTCATAATCCGTAGCTTCGTGTGCAGATGGTAGCAGTGCCTATGGGTACTACCATCAGTGATGTACATGTATACTATGAACGTACAACTATACAACCGATACAACAAGATACGGACAATTAAGCAGTGCACTGGTGAGTACTGTTCGCACAGCTTACAAAAGTAACGCGTGAAGCGCATTACAACTAACAGAAAAGCAAAAGCAAGGAAATTGCATGCATTTTATTTATGCAGCATTTAAAGCAAACTATAGACTAAACTAATATATAAAACTCATACACAGCCGAGCACAGGCTGCTGCTACACTAATCGGTACGGATGCTAAGAAACACTTAGTACGTACAAACGTACTGTGCGTCACTAGTACTAATACCTAACAACGTGAGCAAACAGCGCACACTACTGAAACAAATCATGTGTACCAGATTGTAGTGCGGCAGCAACAAGCAATCGCCCTCGAGCTGCGCATACATCGAGTACACATATATACAAATAGTAAGTGTGAGCACGGAGATATTCTAATGGGTGCTACACTTACACTGTATTTTCTTTTCTCCC
>JAIZVZ010000075.1 GCA_021768485.1 Oxalobacteraceae bacterium
TGCCGACGCTGCCGGCGGAAGTGCTGGTCGTGATCGTGCCGCGCCATCCGCAGCGTTTCGATACCGTTGAACAGGCCATTGCGCAGCGCGGCCTGAGCCTCATGCGGCGCTCGGCCTTGCAGCCCGGCGCCACGCTGCCGCCGCAGGTGCGGGTGCTGCTAGGCGATTCGATGGGAGAGATGTTTGCATACTATGCGGCCTGCGATATCGCGTTCATCGGCGGCAGCTTGCTGCCGCTCGGCGGACAGAACCTGATCGAGGCGCTGGCGCTGGGCAAGCCGGTGCTGACCGGTCCGCATACTTTCAATTTTGCCGCAATCACCGACGATGCGGTGGCGGCCGGTGCCGCGCTGCGCGTTGCCGACGCCGGCGTCGCCCTGCACCAAGCGGCAGCCTTGCTTGCAGACCCCGCACGCTGCGCGCAAATCGGCGAATGCGGCCTGCAGTTCGCGCAAGCCCATGGCGGCGCCACCTTGCGCACCGCCGCGCTGCTGCGCGATCTGCTGGCCGCGCCTGCCGCCTGACGCCGCCCGGCGTCTTCCTGTTACTTGACTCTCAAAACATCGGCATGATTTCGCGCGAGCGCTTTTGCAGCGTCTTTCTGGCGTTCTCAAAATCGGGAATGACCGATTCGACGATCGCCCAAAAGCGCGCGCTATGATTCATTTCGCGCAAGTGGGCCAGTTCGTGGGCGATCACATAATCGATCAGCGGCAGGCTGAAATGGACCAGGCGCCAATTGAGCCGGATGCGGCCGGTGCTGGTGCAGGAGCCCCACTGGGTGGTGGCCGAAGACAGCGCAAACGAGTGATAGTCGACGCCCAGCTGCTGTGCATATAAAGGCAGGCGCTGCGCAAAAAGATCGTGCGCCTGCTGCTGCAGCCAGAGCCGGATCTGGTCCTTGAGCTGCTGTTCGTCGGCGTCGAAGGGAAGGGCCAGTCGCAGCTCGCCCAGCGCGGCATCGAAGGCGACCGGCACCGGCGCCAGGGCATCGAGGCGCAGCACGATATCGTCGCCCATATACGGCAGGCTGCGGCCGTCGCCCCAGCGCGTCCCGGCCTGCGAACGCAGCAGGGCACTCTCGCGCCGCTCGTGCAGCTTGCTGAGAATCCAGCGCTGTTTTTCACGGATCGCCAATTCGATTTCGGCGATCGTGATCCAGCGCGGCGCCGAGATGCGCAGGCCGTCGTCGCCGATCATGAAGCCGATCGAACGCCGTTTCGAGCGTTTCAGGGCATAGTCGATCACCTGGCCCGACATCAGGATGCGCCGTGTGGCGCCGGCCGGCGCTGCGGGCGGCGAGGGCGGCGCGCTTTGCTCGGGGCTGGCGAACAAATCGAGCTGCAGCGGCCCGCCTGGCGTTTCGTCTGAGCTGGCTCGCTTGTTCTGGCGCTTCATGGCGGTGTGACCCGGCGCTATTTTTTTTTGTAGGCGTCAGGCGAAATGACGCGCATTTCGCCCTCGATCCAGGTTTCGGCCAATTTCATCATGCTGTCCTGGGTCTGCCCTTGGGGTGCGATCGGCGGACCGATCGATACGGTGATCAGGCCCGGCTTTTTGATGAAGGAATTTTTCGGCCAGCAGTCGCCCGAATTGTGGGCGATCGGTACGACCACGGCGCCGGTGGCGATCGCCAGACGGGTGCCGCCGCTCTTGTATTTGCCGGCCTGGCCGACCGGAATCCGGGTCCCTTCCGGGAACATGATGATCCACTGGCCATCGGCGAGCCGCCGCTTGCTCTGTGTCACCACGTTCTTGAAGGCGTCGCGGCCATTATTGCGGTCGATCGGAATCATGCGCAGCAGCCCGAGCGCCCAGCCGAAAAAAGGCACGAACAGCAGTTCGCGCTTGAAGACGAAGACCAGCGGATGCGGCATTTTGCAAAGCAAGAAAATGGTTTCCCATGCGGACTGGTGCTTCGACAGCAGGATGGTCGGCACGTTCTGCAGATTTTCGGCGCCCTTGATTTCATAGCGCATGCCGCAGATCACCTTGCCGCACCAGATGATGAAGACATTCCATTGCGAGGTCACCAGATAGCGCTTGGCATATGGCAGCGGCGCCGCCAGAAAGCAGACGAAAGACCACAGTAGCGCCGACACGGCCATGATGAGAACAAACAGAAGCGAGCGTAAAAACAGCGCGATATTACGCAACATCGGGAGTCCTTCTTAACAGATTGTCGACCACCGCCGGCAAGTCGGCAAACACCTGGCTGCCCGGCGGCAGGCCGCCGGCGGCCAGAGTCTGCCCTCCCTTGCCGGTCAGGACCAGATAGGGGGCGCAGCCGGCCACGTAGCCGGCCTGCAGGTCGCGCAGCGAGTCGCCGACGGTCGGCACACCTTTCAGGTTGACCTTCAGGCGCTGCGCGATTTCATGCAGCATGCCCGGCTTGGGCTTGCGGCAGTCGCAGCTGTCGATGGCCGCATGCGGGCAAAAGAAAATGGCGTCGATGGTGGCGCCCACGGCTTGCGCCTGGGCGTGCATTTTCTGGTGGATGGCGTTGAGCATGCTCATGTCGAACAGGGCCCGGGCCACGCCCGACTGATTCGATGCCACCACCACCCGGTAACCATTTTGATTCAGGCGCGCGATGGCCTCCAGCGCCCCCGGAATGGCTTGCCATTCGTCAGGCGACTTGATGAAGGCATCGGAGTCCTGGTTGATGACGCCGTCGCGGTCGAGGATGATCAGTTTCATGGTCATGGCAACTCCGGCTTATTGCGCCAGCTTCGAGATGTCGGCGACCTGGTTCATCATGCGATGCAGCTGCGACAGCAGCGCCAGGCGGTTGTTGCGCAGCGCGAGGTCGTCGGCCATCACCATGACGCCGTTGAAAAAGCCGTCGACCTCGTCGCGCAGCTGCGCCAGCGTGGTCAGGGTGCCGCCGAAGTCGCCGCGCGCCAGCGCTTGCTCGGCCTGCGGACTGACGCGCAGCAGTGCCGCATACAGGGCCTGTTCGGCGGCCTCCACCAGCCTGGCGCCATCGACCGCGCCGGGCGCGACCTCGGTCTTTTTCAGGATGTTGGTGATGCGCTTGTTGGCTGCGGCCAGCGAGGCGCTCTCGGCCAGCGCGGCAAAGTCCTGCACCGCCTGCAGGCGCTCGATGATGTCGTCGAGCCGATCGGGCGCCAGCGCCAGCACGGCCTCGATTTCATTGCCGCTGAAACCGCGCTCGCGCAGCAAGCCGCGCAGGCGGTCGAACAGAAAGCCGACGACATCGGCTGTTGGCGCCGAAAAACTGGCGATGCCGGCAAATTGCGCCGCGGTGCCGTCGAGCAGTTGCGACAGCGACAGCGGCAGGCGTTTTTCGATCAGGATGCGCAGCACGCCTAATGCATGGCGGCGCAGTGCGAACGGATCCTTGTCGCCGGTCGGATGCAGGCCGATGCCCCAGATGCCGACCAGGGTTTCGAGCTTGTCGGCCAGCGCCACCACGGTGCCGGTGCTGCTTTGCGGCAGGGCGTCGCCAGCAAAGCGCGGCTGATAATGTTCGGAGGCGGCCAGCGCGACTTCGTCGGGCTCGCCGTCATGGCGCGCGTAATACGTGCCCATGATGCCTTGCAGCTCGGGGAACTCGCCGACCATGTCGGTCAGCAGATCGGCCTTGGCCAGCAAGGCGCCGCGTTCGGCCAGCGCGCGGTCGGCGCCGAGCATGGCGGCGATGCTGCCGGCCAGCGCCTGCACGCGGTCGGTGCGTTCTTTCTGGCTGCCCAGCTTGTTGTGATAGACGACATTGGCCAGCAGCGGAATGCGCGAGGCCAGCGTCTTTTTCTGATCTTGCTCGAAAAAGAATTTGGCGTCCGACAGGCGCGGACGGACCACGCGCTCGTTGCCGCCGATGATGTGTTCGGGGCTGGCGGTGTCGATATTGGAGACGATCAGAAAGCGCGCGCGCAATTTGCCGGCGCTATCGGTCAGGGCAAAATATTTCTGGTTGGTCTGCATCGTCAGGATCAGGCATTCCTGCGGCACGGCCAAAAATGCCGGTTCGAAATGGCATTCGTAGACCACCGGCCACTCGACCAGCGCGCACACTTCGTCGAGCAAGGCGTCCGGCATCAAGACCTGGTCGGCCCCCGATTTTTCCTGCAGGGCGGCGCGGATCTGTTCCTTGCGGGCGGCAAAGCCGGCAATGACCTTGCCGTCGCGTTCGAGCTGCTGGGCATAACTGCCGGCGCTCTCGATGTTCAATTCCTTGTGCGCCAGGAAGCGGTGGCCCAGCGTGTGGCGGCCGGCAGTCAGGCCGAGGATGGCGACCGGCACCACCTGGCTGCCATGCAGCGCCAGCAGCTTGTGCGCCGGGCGCACGAATTGCACGGTGCTGCCGTCGGGCCTTTGATAACTCATCAGCTTGGGGATAGGCAGCTTGGCGCAGGCCTCTTGCAGCGCATGCTGCAGGCCGGCGGCCAGCGGCACGCCGGGCGCGATAAAGGTGTGGAAAAAACTGTCGGCCTTGCCATCGGCGGCGCGTTCGAGCTGCGCCAGTTCGATGGCCGGCAAGCCGTGCTGGGTCGCCAGCGCCGCCAGTTTCTTGATCAGCGGTGCGCTGGCATGGCCGGCGGCGTCGAGCGCCACCGAGACCGGCAGCACTTTTTCGCGGATCGTCTTGTCGGGGGAAATGGCGCGCACTTCGCTGATCGAAACGGCCAGCCGGCGCGGCGTGGCGTAGGCGGTCGCGCGCGAGTCGGCCTCGAGCAGGCCGGCCTTGTTCAGGCTGTCGGTAATGGCCGCGGCAAAGGCGTCGCCGAGCTTGGCCAGCGCTTTCGGCGGCAGTTCTTCCGTCAGCAATTCTACTAATAAGGTTTGATTCATCGTCATGGTCTGGTGTCTGTCATTGGCCGCACATCGGGAAACCGAGTTTTTCGCGCGACTCGTAATACGCCTGGGCGACGCCGCGCGACAAATTGCGGATCCGTCCCATATAGGCGGCGCGCTCGGTGACTGAAATGGCGCCGCGCGCATCGAGCATATTGAAGCTGTGCGCCGCTTTCAAGATCATTTCATAGGCCGGCAGCGTGAGCGCCGGCTCAATCGCCATCAGGCGCTTGGCTTCGGACTCGTAATTGCCGAACAGCGAAAACAGGAATTCGGTATTGGCGTATTCGAAATTGTAGGTCGATTGCTCGACTTCGTTCTGGTGGAACACGTCGCCATAAGTCAGCTTGCGCGAGACGCCGTTCTCGATCGATTCGGTCCAGATCAGGTCGTAGACGTTTTCCACGCCTTGCAGATACATGGCCAGGCGCTCGATGCCGTAGGTGATCTCGCCGAGCACCGGCTTGCAGTCGAGGCCGCCGACTTGCTGGAAATAGGTAAATTGCGTCACTTCCATGCCGTTGAGCCAGACTTCCCAGCCGAGGCCCCAGGCGCCCAGCGTCGGGTTTTCCCAGTCGTCCTCGACAAAGCGCACATCGTTTTGCGTCAGGTCTAGCCCCAGCGCCTGCAGCGAGCCCAGATACAGGTCGAGGATGTTTTCGGGGGCCGGCTTCAAGACCACCTGGTACTGGTAGTAGTGCTGCATGCGGTTCGGGTTTTCGCCGTAGCGGCCGTCTTTCGGCCGGCGCGACGGTTGCACATAGGCGGCGCGCCACGGTTCGGGGCCGATGGCGCGCAAAAACGTCGCGGTGTGCGAGGTGCCGGCACCGACTTCCATATCGTAGGGCTGCAGCAGGGCGCAACCTTGGGCATCCCAATAGGTTTGCAGCTTGAGAATGATTTGTTGGAATGTGAGCATTGTTGGATTATCCCGGCCGGCAGGCCGGGCAAAATGGGAGTTTGCTAAAGCCATTGATTTTAACGGGTTTTGCCGCTCTTATGCATCGTTGTGCGTGTTTTTGGCATGATTGTCGGCGCTGTCCTTGCCACCATCGCCGCCTTCATGGTCGGCGCCGGTGCCGCCGGCAGGGCGCGCCGAGCGCTGCGCGCGGCGGCTGACGATCCAGGCCAGGGCCAGCAGCAGGCCGCACAGCGACAGCATGCTGCTATTGCCGAGCAGGATATAGGGCGTTACGCCCTGCATGCCTTGCACGCTGCCCGCCAGGATGCCGGCTTGATTGGGCGGCAATTGCGCATGGATATGGCCGGCGCTATCGATGATGGCGGTGGCGCCGGTATTGGTTGCGCGCAACATCGGGCGGCCGGTTTCCAGCGTGCGCATCTGTGAAATCTGCAAATGCTGCGGAATCGCCGTCGAGGCCCCGAACCAGGCCAGGTTCGACATATTGAGCAAGATGCTGGCATCGGCCTTGCCGGCCGCATGGCTGGCGGCCAGCTGGTCGGCGATTTCCTCGCCAAACAAGTCTTCGTAACAGATATTGGGCAAGATGCGCTGGTCCTTGACTTCGAACGGCGCCTGGACCAGCGCGCCGCGCGCAAAGTCGCCCAGCGGAATGGCCATCAGGGCGACGAACCAGTGCAGGCCGGTCGGCGTCGCCTCGCCGAACGGCACCAGGTGGTGTTTGTCGTAGCGGTACGGTTTGCCGCCGCTCGCGGAAAAACCGATCGCGCTATTGGTGTAGACCACGTTCGAATCGTCGATCGGCATGCCGAGCAACAAGGCGCTGCCGCTTTGCCGCGCATAGTCGCTCAAGCCGGCCAGGTAATTGAGCGGCAGGCGGCTCGGAAAGGTCGGCACCGCCGTCTCGGGCGTGGCGATGAGGTCGGCCGGGCCGCTGCGCAGCATGGCATCGTACAGGGCCAGCGAGGCGTCGATGTGCTCGAATTTGGTATCCTGGCCGACATTGCCTTGCAACAGGCGCACCGTCAGCGGCCGGCCAACAGGGGTGGTCCAGGCGACCAGGCCCAGCACGACGCCGGCCCCGAGCAAGGCGATGGCCGCCGTCAGGCACCAGCGCACGCGGTTGCGCTGGCTGCGGGCCAGGATAAAGCACAGCGTCAGCAGCGCCGCCAGCAGCGCCGCCAGCAAGCCCACGCCGTATACGCCGAGCAGCGGCGCATAGCCGCCCAGGGGGCTGGCGGTGTGCGCATAGCCCGACGAAATCCAGGGGAAACCGGTCAGCACCCAGCCGCGCAGCCATTCCGACAAGGCCCAGGCCGGCGGCAATATGGCCAGCAGCGTCAAGGCGTCGCCGCTGTGCCAGCGCCGGCGCAGCCAGGCCGCGGCGCCCAGCGTCAGGGCCGGGAAGACCCCCAGCGTCAGGCCCATCAGCAGCACGGCCAGCGCGGCCAGCGGCGCGGCCATCTCGCCATAGGTGTGCATGGAAATATACAGCCAGTAAATACCGCCGATGCCGGCGCCGCTGCCGTAGGCCAGGCCGATGCGGGCCGCATGCGGCGGCGCCGGGCTGCGCAGCACGAGGTAAAACAACAGCGCCAGCGCTGCCGTTTGCAGCGGCCACAGGCTTAGCGGCGCCATCGCCAGGCTGGACAGGGCGCCGGCCAGCAGCGCCAGGCCGAGACCGAGCAGGGGGCGGCGGAAGAGGATGGTCATCACAGGGGGCGCGAGATTGGAGGGCACGAGGTCGGAGCCAAAGAGTTTAGGGGAAAAGGACGAAGGCGAAAAACCATGCGCGACAAAGGCTCAGGAGGCGACCGCTGTCAGGCGCGGCATTTTTTCCACCAGCAAGACATGGACTTGGCGCGCATCGGCCCGCAAGACTTCAAAGCGCAGATTGTCGATATCGAAGATGTCGCCCTTGTGCGGCATGCGCTCGAGATGGTTGGCCACCAGGCCGCCAATGGTATCGACATCGGTGTCGGCCAGGGTGGTGCCGAGGACCTCGTTGAACTGCTCGATTTCGGTCAGCGCCTTGATGCGCCAGCGCGGGCCGAACACGCCTTCCTTGATGGCCAGGATATTGTCTTCGGCTTCGTCGAAATCGTATTCGTCTTCGATATCGCCGACGATTTGCTCGAGCACGTCTTCGATCGTGATCAGGCCGGCCACGCCGCTGTATTCATCGACCACGATGGCCATATGATTGCGGTTGGAACGGAAATCGCGCAACAAGACATTCAGGCGTTTCGATTCGGGAATGAAAATGGCCGGGCGCAGCATGTCGCGCACATCGAAGCTGTCGCTGGCATAAAAGCGCAGCAAATCCTTGGCCAGCAAGATGCCGACCACCTTGTCGCGTTCGCCGTCGATCGCCGGAAAGCGCGAATGGGCAGTCGAGAGCACGTCGGGGATCCATTCTTCGATCGGCTTGGAGATGTCGATCACATCCATCTGCGAGCGCGGTACCATGATGTCGCGCGCGGCCAGGTCCGAGACCTGGAATACGCCTTCGATCATCGAGAGGGCGTCGGCGTCGATCAGATTGCGCTCGTGGGCGTCTTGCAGTATGTCGAGCAGTTCGGTGCGGTTTTCCGGCTCGGGTGAAATCAGTGCGGTGAGCCGTTCAAACAGCGACCGATGGGGTTTGACGTCGGATTTGACGTCGCTAGAATGCTCGGGCATAGTGGGCGTGAGCCGTTGTTGCGATCGGCATAGGATACACTAAAAGAGGCGGATTCTGCGGTTTTGACCGCGGCAGCCCGGTTTTGCTCTGCATTTTTGCCGCCTTTTACCGCGATTTGCTGTCGATCAGCCTGTAACTTTCCAGCGCTTAGCCAATAAGCAATCAATCAGCAATCAATCAGCAATCAATCAGCCATCGATAAGCCGTCAATAACTGCGCCCGCCGTGACGGGACGCTCGACCGCTCATTCCGGGCGGTAGGGATCGGCAAAGCCCAGCCCGGCCAGAATCTCGGTTTCCAGCGCTTCCATTTCTTGCGCCTCGTCTTCGTCTTCATGATCGTAGCCCTGCGCATGCAGCACGCCGTGCACGATCAGGTGGGCGCCGTGCGCCAGCAAGGTCTTGTCTTGTTCTTGCGCTTCGCGTTCGAGCACCTCGCCGCACAAGACGATGTCGGCGCGCGTGACGCCGTCGTCGGCCGCGCCATCGTCATCGTAGGCAAAGGTCAGGACGTTGGTGGCGTAATCCTTGCCGCGGTAGTCGCGGTTCAGGCCGCGGCCCTCGCCGGCATCGACAAAACGGATCGTCAATTCGGCCGGTGCCAGCAGCGCGGCCTGCACCCAGCGCCGGATCAGCGGCCGCGTCAGCTGTGCTTGCAGGCGCGGGTCCGGGTATTGCACGGACAAATTCAATTTATTTTTTTCGGGCATTTCTGGCACTGCTCGCTTTGAGTGTTTTGATGGAAGTGGCCAGGGCGTCGAGTTCGTGGTGGGCATCGCTGCTGGCTTCATAGGCGTCGACGATGCGCGCCACCAGCGGGTGGCGCACCACGTCGTCGCTGGAAAATTGCGTGAACGCAATGCCGCGCACATCCTTGAGCACGGCGATGGCATCGATCAAACCGCTTTTCTGGGTGCGCTGCAAATCGACTTGCGTGACGTCGCCGGTGATCACGGCCTTGCTGCCGAAACCGATGCGGGTCAAAAACATCTTCATTTGCTCGGCGGTGGTGTTTTGCGCCTCGTCGAGAATGACAAAAGCATGGTTGAGCGTGCGTCCGCGCATATAGGCCAGCGGCGCGATTTCGATCAATTGCTTTTCAAACATTTTTTGCGTGCGGTCGAAGCCGAGCAAGTCATACAAGGCATCGTATAGCGGGCGCAGATAGGGATCGACTTTTTGCGTCAGGTCGCCCGGCAAAAAGCCGAGCCGTTCGCCGGCCTCGACCGCCGGCCGCGTCAGGATGATGCGCTTGACGGCGTCGCGCTCGAGCGCATCGACGGCGCAGGCGACCGCCAGATAGGTCTTGCCGGTACCGGCCGGGCCGACGCCGAAGCTGATGTCGTGTTCCATGATGGCCTTCAGATAGGCCAGCTGGTGCGGCGTGCGGCCGCGCAAATCGTGGCGGCGCGTTTTCAGCACCGGGCTGCTGACGTCCTCGGCCGCCAGCGTCGGCGGGCTGGCCGGCACTTTGCCTTTGCGGCGCGGCGCCAGGATGCTGGCCGGCTCAGTTGCGCTGTCGAGCGGCGCCAGGTCCTGGCCTTGGCCTTGCATGGCCAAGGCGGCGCGTTGCTCGACCAGCGCCAGCTGTACGTCTTCGACCGAGATGTGTTTGTTGGCCTTGCTGTAAAACTGGTCGAGGATTTCGACCGCGCGTGCCGCATTGTGGCCGCCGACAATGAATTTGCCGCCGCGGCGGAAAATGGTGACGTCGAGCGCGGCCGAAATCTGGCGCAGGTTTTCGTCAAGCGGCCCGCACAGATGGGCCAGGCGGGCATTGTCGGCCGGCTCCGGCGTAAAGTAATGCGGTTCGATCGGGGTATTGGTTTTCAAAGGGGCGCGATGGTTAAGTGTTGACCTTGGGTAATGTGAAAGAAGGGGCGCCGGGCAAACGGCGGCGCCGACTGCCCGGCAATGGCGTCCGCACTCAGGCCGCCACCCGTGCCTGCGCCGGCAGCAGTTCGCCGCGCAAAGAGTAATTATAGCTCTCGGTGATGCGCACTTCGACCAGCTGGCCGGTCAGCGCCAGATGGTCGGGCCCGCCGTCGAAATTGACGACCCGGTTGTTTTCGGCGCGGCCCTGCATTTCGTGGCCGTCGAGATCGTTTTTCTTCGACGGGCCGTCGACCAGAATGGTTTGCACGCTGCCGATCATGGCCGTGCTAAAACGTTTGGTGTTGGCGTCGATCACCGCTTGCAGTCTTTGCAGGCGCGCCAGCTTGACTTCGTGCGGCGTCTCGTCCTCGAGGCTGGCGGCCGGCGTGCCGGGGCGCGGGCTGAAGATGAAGCTGAAGCTGTTGTCGACGTCGACATCGGCAACCAGTTTCATCAAGGCCTCGAAATCGGCCTCGGTTTCGCCGGGGAAACCGACGATGAAATCGGACGACAGCGACATCTGCGGACGCACGGCGCGGATGCGGCGCACGATAGACTTGTATTCGAGACTGGTATAGCCGCGCTTCATGGCCGCCAGAATCTTGTCGGCGCCGTGCTGGGCCGGCAGATACAGGTGATTGACCAGCTTCGGAAGCTTGGCGTAGGCGTCGATCAGGCGCTGCGTGAATTCCTTGGGATGGCTGGTGACGAAGCGGATCCGTTCGATGCCGGGAATGTCGGCCACATATTCGAGCAGCAGGGCAAAATCGGCTTGCTCCGGCGCCGCAGTGCCGGCGTCGGCCGCCACCGGCAGCGCGCCGCGGTAGGCGTTCACGTTTTGCCCGAGCAGGGTGATTTCGCGCACGCCCTGCGCCGCCAGGCCGGCGACTTCCTGCAAGATGTCGTCGAAACGGCGCGAGACTTCCTCGCCGCGCGTATAGGGCACCACGCAATAGCTGCAATATTTGCTGCAGCCTTCCATGATCGAGACATGGGCGCTGGCGCCGTCGACCTTGGCTGGCGGCAAGTGATCGAATTTTTCGATTTCGGGAAAGCTGATATCGACTTGCGAACGGCCGCTTCGGCGGCGGTCGTGCAGCAGTTGCGGCAGGCGGTGCAGCGTCTGCGGGCCGAATACCAGATCGACATAGGGCGCGCGGCGGATGATGGCTTCGCCTTCCTGGGAGGCAACGCAACCGCCGACCCCGATCAAGAGGTCCGGCTTTTTCAGCTTCAGTTCGCGCAGGCGGCCGAGGTCGGAAAACACCTTTTCCTGGGCCTTTTCGCGTACCGAACAGGTGTTGAGCAAGATCACATCGGCTTCTTCGGCCAGTTCGGTGCGCACCAAGCCTTCGGACGCGCCGAGGACGTCGGCCATCTTGTCCGAATCGTAGTCGTTCATTTGACAGCCGAAGGTCTTGATGAATATTTTTTTCTGCATGGGTGTAATTCGTTCTTTATTGCTATATTTACTGTTAATCTTATGGCTATATTTTACGGCAACGTTGGCGCCGCCGGCGCCGCTTCCGTGCAGCGCGCCCGGGCACTTTCAATCGGCGTCGAGTTGACTGGCTTCAGCAGCGCTCAGTATCCAGATTCGATCAATTTGGCCGGCCATGTCTTCTGTGTATTTGACCAGATAGGTGGCGGTTCCCAGCGTCAGCGGCATCACGATCAAGTTGTCCGCATTGCGAATTTTTGCGGCCGCGCTCAGTGTACGCGCTTTGTCATCAAGTGTGATGTTGGGGTAGTCCGTGATGGCAAATTGCGCAGTTTTCGCCTGTGCCGGAAAAGGCCTGGCCTGCGCCGGCAGCGCCAGCAAGCCGGCGCTCAGCGCGGCCAGCACCAGCGAAAAAGCAAGGCCGAGCGCGCGGCCGGCGAGCGGGCGTCGTGCATGCAGACACTTTTGCAGGCAATGCAGGCCAAACGCAAAACAGGCCTGTTTTTCTATTGCAGTTGTCTGATAAGCCATTGAAAAGGCAATGTTAATTTGTGAGAAGCTAGTTTAGCGTACTTTGCCGTCCTTGCCAAAAGGGCGCTCGGCCCACATGTAGCTGAAATCGCGTGTCCGGGGCGGCGGGCCGGGCGACGCCGCGATTTTTGGCGTGAAGGCGGCAAATATTTGGCAAAGGCTTAATTTAATAATCATTTATCAACCTCCCCATTGCCATTTGGGGAACTTTTAGTGCCTCAAGGGAGTCATTTCTTATACGCAAGTACACAACAGTACGGGCAAACAGATGGAGGAGTTTTTAGCGCAACAACCGTAGCAGGTTCATATTTTATATCGCGAGGAAACCATGGCACATCATGCTCTAGCATCTCAGGAAAGTTACAATCCTAACCACTTACTCGACATTCTTTTAGGCAAAATGTCATTGAAAAATGACGCCGCCCTGTCGCGCGTACTTGAAGTGGCCCCGCCCGTCATCAGTAAGATCCGCCATCGCCGCCTGCCTGTCGGGGCGTCGCTGTTGATTCGGATGCATGAAGTGACGGGCATGAGCATTCGCGATTTGCGCGACCTGATGGGCGATCGGCGGACCAAATACCGTCTGAGCGATGCCCAGGGGCGGCCAAAGACCGATGAAAAAGAAGGCGCCGGCAATACCCAGTATTCGCACTGATGTGTCCGGCGTGCGCAGGCATGCCCCGGCTGGCGTGAGCCGGGGCCGCCTGCGGCAGCAGATTGTGCGATAACCGTTTGGTGGCGATCGTTTCGCGGCGACCGTTTCGCGGCGACCGTTTCCGGCGACCGTTTCCGGCGATTGCGCCGGCGCTTTCATCGCCGGCTTATTGCAGCAAGATCAGGCTGATCTCATCGAATTCGAGCTCGGTTTCGCGAAATACATGCAGATAAGTCGCTTCGTCGAACTTGAGCGCGTCCCATGCAAATTCCGAGAGCGGCGGAACGAGGTCGTCTTCCTGTTGCGACAAGTCCAGTGCATGGGCGATGGCGTCGGCGATGTGGACAATGGTGGCCAGCGAACCGGCGCCCGGTTCGTCCGGTGCATGATGGCCGGCAATGGCCAGTCTTATCGTGTCGGAAAAATTCCAGTGCGCCGCCAGCGCCAGGCCGGTCGTGACGTGGTCTTGTCCGAGGACGGCGCGCTCGGCATCGAGCCAATGGCAATCGTGCGCGGCGCGATAGGCCAGCACATGCTCGTATTGCAGCGGGAAATGCGTGACCAGCACCAGCCGGCCGATATCGTGCAACAGGCCGCCGGTAAAGGCGATGTCTTGATTGAGGCGCAAGTGCCGGGCCAGGACTTTGGCGCAAACTGCGGTGGCAATCGAATGGCGCCAGTAAGCCCGGTTGTCAAAGCTGGAATAGCCATGGTCGGGAAAACAGCTGGTCATGGCCGCGGTCGTGATCAAATTGCGGACCGTCTTAAAGCCGAGAAAGGAAATGGCTTGCTGGATGGTGGTGATCTTGGCTTGCGTGCCGCAGCCGGCCGAGTTGGCCAGGCTCAGCGTCTTGGCCGTCAGCGCCTGATCATGCGATACCTTTTTTGCCAGTATGGCAATATCGGCATCGTCCTGGTCCAGATTGTTCAATAATTCCATGACCACGGCCGACAATGAGGGCAGGTTGACGATTTTGGCGACGATTTCATCGATGGCAATGGCATTCATGGCTGATCTCCGCCGAGCTGAAAGTCGGTAATGTAGCGGCGTAACAACGCCGCAGGGCCTTCATCGTTACTGTTGCGAAACAAACGCTGCAAGCGGCGTTCGCGCAGCGCCCGCGCCGCCTGCTCCTCATCCTCCGACAGCGGCTCGTTGATCACCGCAATCATGCCAATGCCGTGCTGCGGCAAGGCTTCCAGCATGGCCGCCGTCAGCACCGTTGAGTGCGGCAACAGCATCTGGCCATAGCTGTCTTGGACGTCGTCCGATAAGACCATGCCGGGCACGGCATCGGTCAATGCAATATGTCTGTAGTTGGCACTCATCGCTCTTCCTGTCGGTAGGGTTATGTTCGCTCTAAAACAGATATTTCATATTACCATCGCCAACGCGCGGGCGGTGCGTCGTGCGCACATTAGTTCTCACATGAAACGGTTCCTTTACGCAATGATTTCAAGGCGTAACGGTAATGTTGGTGGTATATTATTGAGTATGCAGTCTCTCAACATTGCCTTGGAGAAAGGTTAGCGCCGAAGCGGATTCACATGCATCGCAGGCCGGCGGTCTCGCCCGATCTTTGCCGTGTTCGAATCACCTTGATGCTAGCGCCCGAAAAATGTCCCAATTCGACCACGATATCCGTAATCGTTTGCTAGTTGCCCGACTGCCTGCAATGCCGCAGATCTTAGTCAAGTTGATTGCCCTGTGCCAGGCCGACGATGCCGGCATGTGCGATCTGGCCAAGCTGATTGCCAACGACCCGGGCATGGCCAGCAAGTGCCTCGGTTTGGCAAATAGTTCAGCCTATCATCGCGGCGGTCAAAAAGTGGGCCTCGAGCAGGCTTTGTCGACCATGGGCACCGACATGCTCAAGACGCTGGTCATCAGTGAATCGGTGTTTCAGACTTTTAGCAGTTTTTCGCATTCCAACAGCCTTGACCTGCGCCATTTCTGGCGCCACTCGCTGACCGCGGCCGTGATGGCGCGCGAAATCGCCAAGGCCATGGCTTATCCGCATATTGAAGAGGCGTATCTGGCCGGCCTGTTGCACGATGTCGGCCGTCTGGCGCTGCTGTCGGCGGCGCCGCAAGAGTATGCCTATAACTTCCTGGCCCGCGACGATGAAAATCTGTGCGCGATCGAACACCGCACGCTCGAAATCACGCATTCGGAAGCCGGGGCCTGGCTGCTCGAGCGCTGGCATCTCGATTCCTTCATGGCCGACAGCGTCTTGTATCACCATGAACCGACGGTGCGCCTGGAAGCGGCCCATCCGCTGATCCGCATCGTGCGCCTGGCGCATACGCTGGCCATCGACGAGCCGAGCCAGCATGAGTTCGACGCCTGCGTGCGCCTGTGCGGACTGAGCCTGGCCACCGTCAACGCGATCGTCGACGGCACTCACAAGCAGGTCGAAGAGACCGCGCAACTGCTGGGCATCGACCTCGCGTATATCGGAACCAGCAACGAGGCCGTCGCGTTTGCGCCGGTACTGGCCCAGCCCGACCCGGTTCAGCAAAAGCTGACGGACGAAGTGCGCAATATGGCCCTGCTGTCGGAATTGGGCCGCTCGTTTTCGCAGCAAAAGGGCGATGTCGAATTGCTCAATCTGATCGCGCGCTCGGCACGCATCCTGTTCAATATTGACGACAGCATCATCTTTTTATCCAACCACGACGACAGTGCCTTGCTCGGCGTGACGGCGGGACCGGATCGGCAGCGGCTCGCCGATTTCTCGATTCCCCTGAGCGACGCCGGCCTCCTCAGTCCGATTGCCCGCGCCGCCCGCACGCGCCAGCTGACCTTCGTCGGCGCCGACAACGGCCTGCTGGGCGTCTCGGAAGAACAATTGCTGCGCATGTTCGGCAGCTCTTGCCTGTTTTGTTTACCGCTGGCAATCGGCGAGCGCTGTCTCGGCGTCATGGTTGCCGGCATTGAAGCCTGGCAGGTCGCGTATTTGCAGGGCCGTGAGCGATTTTTGCAATCGTTCGCGATCCAGGCCACGGTGGCCATGCAGGCGGCCTTTGTCGAGCGCCAGTCGGCCAATAAACAGATCAGCAGCGCATCCGAGGAATATCTGCAAGCGTCGCGGCGCGTGGTCCACGAAGTCAATAATCCTTTGTCGATCATTAAAAATTATCTCGGTGTACTGGGAGGCAAGCTCGCCAACGAGCAAGGGGTCGATGTCGAGATGGCGATCCTGAACGAAGAGATCGATCGCGTCAGCAGCATCATCAACGGCTTGACCGACCACACGCCGCGCGCGCATCGCGGGCCGACCGACGTCAACCGCATCGTGCGCGATGTGGTGCAGTTATTTGTCGGCAGCAAAACCGCCAGCGGCATCAACATCGTCGCCCAATTGCCGGAAACGCCGGCCGAGATCGAGAGTGCCGCCGATCCGGTCAAGCAGATCTTGATGAACCTGATTAAAAATGCGGTCGAGGCAATGCCGCAAGGCGGGCAGATCGAGATCGTCAACAATGGCCGCGTCCATCGCGACGGCGCGGTCTATCTTGAGCTGTGCGTCAAGGATAATGGCCCCGGCATCGCCGACCATGTCCTGACCCATCTGTTTACACCGGTACGCAGCACCAAGGGCGGAGAAAACCGCGGCATCGGCTTGTCGATCGTGCATGCGCTGGTCGGGCAAATGAAAGGCTTGATCAGCTGCCGCAGCGGCCATGGCGGCACCAGCTTCGATTTGCTGCTGCCCTTGCCCGACAATGCCAGCGCCAATGCCGCCATCGCGCAAGTGGTCAATGCCGAAGTGCGTCCCCTGGCGCCGGCGGCGCTGGCCGACGACCCGCTGCCGCGCTTGTCGGCGCAGCACGGCACGCAATGACGCCGGCAGCAACGCAATGGTGCATGCGCAAATAGAATGGAATGGATTCGATTGATGGAATGTTTTTACCTGTGATGACAAGCACTCTGGTTGCACCTCTATTGCAGTTTCCTGCGCCGGCGAGCGTGCCGCGTCTGCTGCTGATCGATGACGAGCCGCGCCTGCTCGGAAGCCTGTATGAATTGCTGAACGACCGCAGTTATCATTTGACGACGGCGGCCGGCGGCCGCGAAGCGATCGCCCAGTTGCGTTCGCAAAAATTCGATTTGATTTTGCTCGATTTGCGCATGCCCGATCTCGGCGGCCATGAAGTCATGGATTTCATCAACGATGCCAAGATCGATGCCAATGTCATCGCCATGAGCGGCGACACCGATATCGAGGCGGCCATCGGCGCCCTCAAACGCGGCGCCTACGACTATCTGCGCAAACCGTATACGCGCGAAGAATTGTTCAAGACCGTCAATAACGCGCTGCGTCAGCGCATGCTGGCCTCGGAAAACGACCGCATCGCCGGCCAGCTCGAGCGTTCTGAAAAACTGTACCGCAATCTGGTCGACAGTTCGCCCGACATCATCTATACCCTGAACCACGAAGGCCGCTTTACTTTCGTCAACGACCGCGCGCAGCAGCTGCTCGGCTTTAAGCGCGAAGAACTGATCGGCCAGCATTTTTCGCTGCTGGTGCACGACGACGATATGCGCCGCGCCGAATATGTCTTTAGCCAGGGACATAGCAACGACCGCACCGCGCGCAATATCGAATTGCGTTTCAAGGGCCGCCACCAGGCTGGCGAAGTGCGCACCTTCAGCAACACCCTGATGACGATCGCACTGCCGGCCGAGGCCCAGGCGCGCGGCGCCGAGCTTGGCGGCCGCGAATTGTTCGGTACCTACGGCGTGGCGCGCGACGTCAGCGACCGCAAGCGCGCCGACGAACTGATCTCGCACCAGGCCTATCACGACATCCTGACCGACCTGCCCAACCGCGTGCTGTTCAAGGACCGGCTCGGACTGGCCATGCTGCAGGCGCGGCGCAATCACGGCGAACTGGCGGTGATGTTCATCGACCTCGACCGTTTCAAACTGGTCAACGATACGCTGGGCCATCTGGTCGGCGACGATTTGCTGCAGCAGGCTGCCGCCCGCCTGAAGGCTTGCCTGCGCCGCTGCGATACCTTGGCACGCCTGGGCGGCGATGAATTCACGATCGTGCTGCCCGAACTGAAGGGCCGTCAGGATGTCGCCGCGCTCGCCGTCAAATTTCTCGAATGTCTCGAGCAGCCGTTTCATCTGAGCGGGCACGAAGTCCATATCTCGGCCTCTATCGGCAGCGCGATCTATCCCGGCGATGGCGAAAGCATCGACGAGTTGCTGCGCCACGCCGACATCGCGATGTACCAGGTCAAGGCCAAGGGCAAGAACGGACATTCGTTTTACGATGTCTCGATGGCCGATGCCTCGCATCAGAAAATCGCGCTTGAACACAGCTTGCGCAAGGCCCTCGAGCAAGGCGAGCTGGAAATGTACTATCAGCCGCAAATCGATATCAAGACCGGCAAGATCATCGGCGCCGAAGGCTTGATGCGCTGGAACCATCCCGAGCGCGGTTTTTTGACGGCTGGCGAATTTTTGCCGTTCGCCGAGGAAAACGGCTTGATGATTCCGATCAGCGACTGGATGCTCGGCGCCTTGTGCCGCGACCTGCTGCAGTGGAATACGGTGGGTGGCGAAGCGGTGCGGCTGTCGCTGAACCTGTCGCCGCAGTATCTCGATCGCGGCGATTTTTTCGAAAAAATGAAGAGCGCGCTGACCCAGTACCAGATATCATCGAGTCAGATCGAGGTCGAGATCACCGAGAATATCTGCATCCGCAATCCGCAATACGCGATCGAGCAGCTCGAAAAATTGTGCCAGCTCGGCGTCAGCGTGGCGATCGACGATTTCGGCACCGGTTATTCCTCGCTGTCCTATCTGCATCGCTTCCCGATTCACACGATCAAGATCGACCAGTCCTTCGTCAAGGAGATCCAGGACGATAACGGTCATTTCCCGGTGGTGCTGGCGATTATTTCGATCGCGCGCGGGCTGGGCATGAATCTGGTGGCCGAAGGCGTCGAGACCGAAACACAGGCGCGCTATCTGGAGCAGTCGGGCTGTCGTACAATGCAGGGTTATCTGTATTACCGGCCGGTGTCGCAGCAGCGCATGCTGGAATTGCTGCGCGCGCAGTGTGCGGTGGCGGTGGCCGACGATCTCGGCTTTGAACAACCTTATCACCGCCATATGTAATGGCAAGCGGCGCTGGCACGATCAATTGAAAAGCAAGGACCAGATGATGGAATTGGATGAAGACTCTGGCGCGGCGGCGCCGGCAATGCAAATGACCGGCTATGCCGGCACGAGCGCGCCGGCGCCTGAGGCGGCGGAGTTGCCGCTGACGGCAGGCGCGGCGGCCGCCGAAGACTGCGCGACGATGGACGAGACGGCAGGGCCGGTGCTCGAGACGGTCGCCGAGCGGGAAGCCGGGCAGGTGGCTGGCCAGACGGCCGCGCATGCGGCCGAGCGCGCCAATGCCGGCAGCGGTTTCGTGGCCGGCGAACTTGGCGCCAGCGCCACCTATACCGCGCAATTTTTAAAGTACAAGCAACTGGCGGAACGCGGCTCGGCCGATGCCCAGAATATTCTGGGTTTCATGTTTGCGACCGGCCAGGACGTCCCTCAGGATTACAAGCTGGCCGTCGAATGGTATCGCAGGGCCGCCGCGCAGGGCCTGGCGCGGGCCCAGTACAATCTCGGCGTGATGTTCCAGAAAGGCCAGGGCGTGGTGCAGAATTTTGCGCAGGCGGCCTTTTGCTATCGCAAGGCCGCCGAGCAGGGCTATATCGCCGCGCAATACAATCTCGGCTGGATGTATGCCAAAGGCCAGGGCGTGGCGCAGGACAATGTGCAGACCTTTCACTGGTTTAACAAGGCCGCGCAACAGGGCGATGCCGCGGCGCAGAACAATCTGGGCATGATGTTTTATAGCGGCAAGGGCGTCACGCAAGACGTCGAACTGGCCGTGCAGTGGTTTCGCAAGGCCGCCGAGCAGGGTTATGCAAAAGCGCAATTTACACTGGGCTTGCGCTACGATTACGGCCAGGGGGTCGAGCAGGACCGGCAGCAGGCCGTCGAATGGTTCCGCAAGGCGGCCGAGCTCGGGAATGCCCAGGCCCAGTTCAACCTCGGCCTGAAATATGAAAACGGCACCGATTTGCCGCAGGATGCGCAAAAGGCGATGTTTTGGTATCGCAAAGCCGGCGAGCAGGGGCACGCCAGCGCGCAATTCAATCTGGGCCTGAT
>JAIZVZ010000145.1 GCA_021768485.1 Oxalobacteraceae bacterium
GGTGACCCACAAGCTCTTGGTGGCGAACTTGGCGCGCTGCGTGATCAGCGCGTCCGGATCGGCCAGCAGCAGCGGACTGGCGGCGCTGTGAATCACATAGCCGGGCGCCTGTCCCAGACGGTTGGTGGTCTCGTTGCTGGAGATTTTCCAGACACGGCCCTTTTCGGCGGCGGTCAGGCGCTGGGCCTCGCCTTCGGTTTTCAGGCGCGTGATCTTGCGGTCGAACACCCCGCCCCAGATCGGCTGGGTGCGGTCCATGGCGACCGGCGCGGCCTCGATTTCATCGACCGAGTTGCGCACGCCGTCCACGCTCATATCCAGCCGCAGGTTGAACAAATGCTGGTGGGTGGTGGCGGACAGATTGGGCGCGATCATCGGCGCCGGATGCGGATCGCCGGGCCGCGCGCCGGCCGTCACCACCAGGCCGTTGGCCTTGACTTCGACCTCGATCTTGCCGTCCAGGTAGAAGTGCCAGTAGAAGCCGTAGTCGTAGTTACCGGCCGTCAGGAAGCACGACACCACCAGGCGGCGCTGGCGCCGCACTTCGCTGTGGCTGTGGTCGAAGGGATCGGTGTGCTTCCACAGCACGCCGTAGTCTTCCTCGTGGATGCAGATGCCGTTCGGGATCACCACCGGGTGGCCCATGTCGTCGGCGAACACCACGTCCTTGTAGACGATCTCGCCCAGACAATCGCAGCCCAGCTTGAGCGAATTGGCGAAGCGGCCGAACTGGTATTCGCCGGCGTCGAAGTAATTGATCCAGCCGCGCGTGGGCGACATGTCGCTGTAGTTGACCACCATCTCCGCCACCGAGGCGCGGTACAGGATGGGCCGCTGCTTGCCTTTGTCCGCGAACGACACCTGGTGGATGGTCAGTCCTTCGCGGGCGTTGTAGCCGATGCGGAACTTCCAGTTCTGCCAGCTCATCTCATTGCCATCCAGCGTGAAGCTGACGCCCTCGGGCTGGGTGATGACGATGGGTTTCAGCCCGGTGCGCGGCGCCGGCAGCGATTCCGGCGTGTGGATCTCGCCCGATTCCTCGGGAATCGGATAGGCGCCGGTGTCGATCACGCGCAGCACCTTGCGGTTGGTCAGGTCGATATCGGCGCGCACGCCTTCAATCGGATGGCCCCAGAAACTGGCCATGGTGCCGAAATTGTCGTCGGGCGCCAGATACGGCACCACGCGCGCCACCCGCACGCCCTCCTCGTCCGGATAGTTGAAGCGGCCGCCGGCCAGCGGGATCAGGCGCACCCGCGCGAAGTCGGTCACACCGTGGGCGATCAGCGCCTGCTGGAAGGCCGGGTCTTCCATGGCGATCGGGCCGGAGTCCAGCACCTCCTCCAGCATGAACGGCGCCGTGCCTTCCTTGACCTGGTCGATCTCGCGCGTCTCGACGATCTCGCGGCTGCGCACGTCGGCGCTGACATACACCAGCTTGCGGGTGAGCGGGTTGTACACCACAGCCGAGACCTCGCGCGCGAAGCGCTCGCCGGCCTGGAATTTGAGGACCTGCGCCTTCTCGGGCTCACGCAGCATCACATAGCCGAAGCGGCTGGTTTCGCCGGCCAGGCCGGCTTGCGTGACGATCTCGCGGAAGCTGTCGATTTCGCTTGCGGTGAGCGCGTCCAGCGGGTGTTGCGGGGTCAGGTTCGAATTCATGTTTTCCTCTATTTATTCAGTCATGCTCTTTGATGCTCGTGGCGCGGACGCCACGAGGTGCTTCACTGGCGCCGCTTAACCGGCGGAGTCGGTCCACTCACGGATTTCGTGGGTGGCGACGATGCCCTCCTTGACGAACGGATCGTTTTTGACGAACTCCTCGGCATCGGCTTTGGAGGGGAAGATGCCCATCGAGCCATGGCCGACCAGATCGGCGAAGGCGCCAAAGGAAATCAGCCGGCCTTGCTCGCGGAAGGCGCTGAAGTGGGCGACGTGGGATGGGAACAGCGCGCCCGCTTTTGGGAACGCGGCTGGATCGGGCTTGTAGAACAGGACGTACTTGGTGGTAGGCATTACAGGATCTCCTGGCTAAGAAAGTTACTCTCGTCATAAAAATACAAATGTATTGTTTGACGTTTTTTATAAAGCAACCTCTGTGCCATGGACCGGCAACTACCCTACTACCTTGATTTTTTTGATTTTTCCCGCCAGCCGGTGCTGGCGGCCGCCGCAGGCGCACCAGCGCGACACCGCCACGCACCAGATCGGCGCCACGCTTTGGGGCAAGTCGACAACTGCTGCGGCGGGCAGGGAAAGGCCTTACAATCCGGAGGAATTAATGCGGAGGTGGTGCACGTGCGGAGTAAAAGTGGAAAGCCGGAGTACGGCGAAGGCAGGCAAGCCCTGATAGAAGCAGCCATTCGGCTGGTGGCGCGCGAGGGTCTGGTCAAACTGACTTATCGCTCGCTGGCGGCGGAGGCCAGCATGACCGCCGGCGCCCTGCAACACCATTTCAGCGCCATCGACCAGGTGCTGGACGAGGCGCTGGTCTACTGCCTGGAACAATCCACGCGCTATTCACGCGCGATTCATTCGTTGTCGGATTTTATTGATGTGGTGGTCAGCTTCACGCGGGCCGAACCGGCGCTACAAATATTCCAGGTGGAGTTGTTTGCGGCGGCCCGCCTGCGGCCTTCGCTGGCCATCCTGGTCGAGCGGCACCAGGAGTCCTACCGCGAACTGGTGCGCGACATGCTGACGGATTTGAACATCGCTCACGATGACAGCCTGGTGGAGTTCATCACCGCGGCGATTGACGGCATCGTGTTTCAGGTGGTGATGCAGAACGATGAACGCCAGCGGCAACGCATGGATCTGCAGTTCGACACGCTCAAACGCGTGATCGCCGGCTACCCCGCCATCGCCTGAGAGACAGGCGGCGCATCCTTGCCGGCGTCGGCGAAGCCGGTGGCCAGCGGGTGCTCGCCGCCGCCGCCGATGCCCGCAACGCCCCGCCGCCTACGCCAAGGCAAGCCACCAGCAGCAGCACGAAGACGGTCGCACAGCACAGACTGATCCATTCTCGGTACATGATTTCCCCACGAAAATTAGACTGCACAACGTTTCTATAGCGAAATAGTTAGCATAATTTTCATGTAGAATTTGTTTTCCATATGTCACATCTTGGCAATTCACCCATGAATAACAACACCACGCTGTTGAATTTTGGAAGCGAAAGAGTGACGGAATTGGCGACGCTGCCGCCCCACATCGACGCCCTGCTGCGCACCCATGCGCACATCAAAAAAGTCGAAAAAGGCACGGTCCTGTTCCGCCGCAACCAGGCCGCCGCCGGCTTGTACGGGCTGCTGGAGGGCGAGGTCAGCTTTTCCACCACCAGTCCTGGCGGACGGGCCTTCGCATTCGGACGGTTGCCGGCCGGCCAGTGGTTCGGCGAACTGGCGTTCCTCGACGACACGCCGAATCCGTGCGACGCCACCACACAAGCCGATTGCCTGATCGCGGTGGTGCCATTCGCGACCGTGCGCGAGCTGACCGCAAGCCATCCGGAACTGCTGATGGCGCTGGCCAGGGTGCTCGGCTCCAGGGTACGCATGCTGATGCAATGGGCCGAGGAACTTGCCACCCTGCCGCTCGACACGCGGCTGGCAAAATGGCTGCTGACCATGGCCGGCGACGTGCCGGCCGACGCCGAATGGCTGCATGTGCCCATCGTGCAAACCGAACTGGCCTGCCATCTGGGCGTGTCGCGGCAAAGCGTCAACCGCCTGCTGAAGCAATGGGAAACGGACGGCTGGCTGCGCGTCAGCTACGGCGTGGTCGAGGTGCACGACGCCGCGACGCTGCGGCGACTGGCCCAGGGCTGACTGCGCTCGCCGCCAAAATAAAATGTTATACCAAATAATATGAAATCTCATTTGGTATAACATTTTCGCAAAATAACTTTGTTCGCGTAGTTTTTTTGCAACCAGCAGGACTTTTTTCGTCCCTCGCGTGCGTTTCAACTTGCTCTTGAGCCGCTAATTCTTGCAAGCGTTTTCATACTATGGAAAATATGGCGTTTTTAACACAATGAAGACGCCGTTTCTGTTTGTCGAGATATTATTTAAGATATCAGTCCCGCTAAAAAAGTTATTGGAGCGTGGTCCCTGTTCCGTTTTATGTTTGCGCAAACATCGACACATTTGATGTTCAACATGGCTAAGAGGCGCTAACGCCCATGCCCATAAGACGATAACGGAGACAACATGCAAAACCTCAAAAAGACGGCGATCGCCGCCGGGATAGCCACGCTCGTCACTCAGGCGTGGGCCCAGGAAGAACCCGTACCGGAAGAAAAAGTGGTGGTCGTGTCCGGCCAGCGCTCCGCCCTGCAATCCGCGCAAAAACTCAAGCAGAACGCCGACGAGATTGTCGACTCGGTGGTTGCGGAGGACATTGGAAAGCTTCCCGA
>JAIZVZ010000226.1 GCA_021768485.1 Oxalobacteraceae bacterium
GGCCGACGGATTGCCCGAGCCGCGCAGCATGCCGGAGGCGCCGCGCAGGATTTCCACGCGGTCCAGCACGGCGGTGTCGGGCTGGATGAAGGCCGAGCCGCTCTGGTTGATGGTCAGGCCGTCGATCTGCAGGGCGTCGATCTGGTAGCCGCGCGAGAAGTAGGTGACGCGTTCGGAATCGGTGTAATCGACCGTCACGCCGGGCGTGTTCATCAGCACGTCGGTCAGGTCCAGCAGGCCGCGTTCCTCGAGGTATTCGCGGGTCAGCACGGTGACCGGCTGCGGAATCTCGCGCACCGAGTCGATGCCCTTGAAGACGGTGGCCTTGTTGCTGCCGAACGAGCCGGAATTTTCGGTGTTGACCTTGCCGGAGGCGCCGGTGACGGTGATGCTTGGCATGACGGCGTCCTTGTCGGCGGCGCCGTCCTCGGCCTGGGCCAGCGGGGCGATCAGCGCCGCGCCGGCGCACAGCAGCGCCAGGCGGACGGCGGCGCGCAGCGGATGCATGGCGAAGGCGGGTGGCGATTTGAATGCGGCTCGGTACAACATGTCTACTCCCTGATTTATTTAATAGTAATACAAATGATAATCAGTCTCATTATGAATAAAATTTGTTGCTATGTCCATACTGTCAAGATGAAACCAGTTTGCGGTTGAGCCTATTCTTTACGAAACATGGCGCCGCGATTTCCGCATGGATAACCATGCGCGGCGGGGGTTTGCTAAGCTGCAAGTTTGCGCTGAATGGAAGCCGTTCCGCTGAGCGCATGCGCTTTACCGCTGCGCATGAATTGGGGCATTGGCTTATGCAGCGTCCGGCATCCATCCAGGCATGGATTAGAATTTTTGGAGGAATAACGATGAGTATTTTTGACGAAGCCAAGATCGACTGTCACAACCATGTGTTCGATCCGTTGCGCTTTCCGTATCGCGACGATACGGTCTACCGGCCGTCCGGCCAGGAGATCGGCACCGCCGCGCAATTCAAGCAGGTGATGGATGCCTACGGCGTGCGCCATGCGCTGCTGGTCGGCCCGACCAGCGGCTATCGCACCGACAACCGCTGCATGCTGGACGCGATTGCCCACGGCGGCGATCGCTTCAAAGGCATCGCCGTGGTCGAGCCGGAGG
>JAIZVZ010000227.1 GCA_021768485.1 Oxalobacteraceae bacterium
TTGCCCTTCATTAGTTACGGCGGAACTTCGCTGGTGACACTGATGTCAGCGTTTGGCGTTTTAATGTCGATCCACACGCACCGCAAATGGATCGCACAGGTTTGATTAAGGTGAGCCACTCAATGCAAGCAATGCGTAACTGGGCTACTCGATACGTTCCATGGGTCGGCCTGGTGGGCATCCTCGGTTCGTCGCAGCAAGCGGCGGCCGGTGACTATGAAGGCTCGCCACAAGTGGCGCAGTTCGTGGGGGAAATGACCCGTGATTATGGTTTTGCCGGTGAGCAGCTGATGGGCGTGTTTCGCGAGGTCGAGCGCAAGCAGTCGATCCTCGACGCCATCTCGCGCCCGGCCGAGCGGGTCAAGCCGTGGAAGGATTACCGGCCGATGTTCATCACCGACGCGCGCATCGCCCGCGGTGTCGACTTCTGGCGCCAGCACGAGGCGGTCCTGGCGCGCGCCGAGCAGGAATATGGCGTGCCGGCCTCGATCATCGTCTCGATCATCGGCGTCGAAACCTTTTTCGGCCGCAATACCGGCAATTACCGGGTGATCGACGCCCTGTCGACCCTGGCGTTCGACTATCCGCCGCGGGCCGACTTCTTCCGCAAGGAGCTGCGCGAGTTCCTGTTGCTGTCCCGTGAAGAGCAGGTCGACCCGCTGACGCTGAAAGGCTCGTACGCCGGCGCCATGGGCCTGCCGCAGTTCATGCCCAGCAGCTTTCGCGCCTATGCCGTGGATTTCGACGGCGATGGCCACATCAATATCTGGACCGACCCCGATGACGCCATCGGCAGTGTCGCCAGCTATTTCCAGCGCCACGGCTGGGTCGCCGGCGAGCCGGTGGTCAGCCGCGCCACGGTCAGCGGCGAGCATGCCGATGACGGCCTGAGCCCGGGCATTGATCCGGTAAAGACCGTCGGGGAGTTGCGAGCCTTGGGCTGGTCGAGTCATGATGCGCTGCGCGACGAGTTGCCCGTCACGGCATTTCGCCTGGATGGCGCCGATGGCCCCGAATACTGGATGGGGCTGAAGAATTTCTACGCGATCACGCGTTACAACCGCAGCGTGATGTACGCCATGGCCGTACATCAGCTGGCGGATC
>JAIZVZ010000228.1 GCA_021768485.1 Oxalobacteraceae bacterium
TGGTCGGGGTGAGAGGATTCGAACCTCCGGCCTCTGCGTCCCGAACGCAGCGCTCTACCAGGCTGAGCCACACCCCGACTAAGCCCCCGACCAAGCCGTTGACTAAGCCGTTATTAAGGCAGAATTTTGAGTGAATTTCAAGTCGCGCCGACCATTTTCATGATTTCAATCAAACCTTGCCTATACATAACACGCCCGCCATCTCCTCACGCCCACCAGGCAAGCGGCGATATAATGGCGCAGCATTTTTCACCAACCATTTCTTGAGCAACGACACCTTATGTTTATTTCACCCGCCGCCAGCAGCACGCCCGATTACCCGTTATTGGCGCGCCAGGTCGCCAGCATCCTCGACGACGAGCGCGATCTGGCGTCGAATGCCGCGCAGTTTTCGGCGCTCGTATTCGATGCCATCGCCGATCTCAACTGGGCCGGCTTTTATTTTGTCCGCCCGGTCAAACGTGCCGTGCCCGGCGGGCCGGCGACGGAATTGCTGGTCGGCCCCTTCCAGGGCAAGGTAGCCTGCGCCCGCATCGCTTTCGGCCGCGGCGTCTGCGGCACCTCGGCGGCCGAACGGCGCACCATCGTGGTCGACGATGTGCACGCCTTTCCCGGCCATATCGCCTGCGATTCGGCCTCGAATGCGGAAATCGTGATTCCCCTGATTAAGGACGGCGTGCTGTTCGGCGTCTTCGATATCGACAGCCCGCGCCTGAATCGCTTCAGCGCCGCCGACAAAAGCGGTCTGGAAGCGCTGGTCGCGGCCTTCCTGGACGCGACCGACATGCGCTGATTCCACCTGCGCTGAGTCCCATACACACAAGGCCAGGCCGCACCAAGCAGCCTGGCACGCATCCCGCCAGGCAGGCCGAAATTGCCGCCTGACTTGCGTCATTCTTTATTCCTCCACACTCCTTGCGCTGCCATCTCCCGCAGCACCGCACACGATCCGATATCCATTTTTCACACGGCACGTGTGTTGCCCCCAAATTCCCACGCCAGAATTCCCTCCCGCAGACTGGCGAAGGCCGGCAAATCGGAAATCAGCGGCACGGGGCGTTAATTAAATCCCAATAAAAAATTAAATAACACAAATAAA
>JAIZVZ010000229.1 GCA_021768485.1 Oxalobacteraceae bacterium
GTAGTGGTCGAATGGACCTGCACCATTGAAGCCAGCTTCGGGGAGAAAGATCTCCTTGTGGCTGCTGGGCACTTCGAGGGCAAATGCCTGATCGGCACCCTTACCGTGGCCGCTCCGTAGCAACCACTGACTGCCAGCAAGCTGCAAAGCAATCTCGGTCATCAGTGGAAACAGCTCGTAAGGGGTCTTTCGTGGCCCAATGCCAGCGTAGAGTTTCTTGATCTTCGTCTTGTCCATCTTCTGCATCCTTGCGTCTTGAGATGTTATGTTTAACGTACATCAGGAGACCGAATGTCACCGATGTGTCCTCGGTCATCATGACCTGACCATTGAAATGATGGCCATGAATGTCGTGTTCTTGTGTGATGATGCGGATCTCATCGAGTCGTCCGCTATATCTTAACCGCACAAAAACACGGTTTCCCTTCTTTGCGATCTGCTCAAACAGACCATCCTGTTCCATGAACCGGATCAGATTGACTGCTTTAGCGGTGGTTTCTGATACCAGTGCATGGATCATGATTAACTCGCCAGTCGCTCGATCACACGCTTCACCACATGGGCATGGGTGAGATAGGGCTGAGGCACACAGCGTGTCCTCAGGATGATCCCATTGTTGATCGCCTTGTTGTAGATGTTGTCCAAGGCCGTCATCACAGCCTCGTTACCCTTGCGGATTTCGTCGCCCAGCCAGATGTCGTATTCATCCACCTGATCGGAATAGCTGCGAATGGTGTAGTCGTGCCCACCACCACAGTCAGTTCCCTTGGCTCCGATGTGGATATGAGCAGGCATGGCAAGCACGCCACTGTCCATATCCCATGTCGATGCCACAGCTTGAGCACCCATATGGTCCTCGCTGTGTTGCACCTCGATATAAGGGCCATCATTCCTCATCTTGGTTCTCCTACTTCGTGACCAAAGCGATCACGATCAGTGTGCCCACGATGTAGATGGCACCGATGACCTTGTTGGTCAGGATAGCCATCACCACAGCGAGTGGCATGTTGTTCACGACGGTCTCTTTCTTGATAGCCAGCCTCACTCCGATCTGGAAAAAGTTGAGGCTCACGGCCACCAGCACGA
>JAIZVZ010000014.1 GCA_021768485.1 Oxalobacteraceae bacterium
GCCAGGCATATGCCTGGCTTTTTTACATGAACGACCGTTCGCTCTCTTGCGCCGGCCGCGGACTGCGAATAAAACCTTAGCGCTCGCTGCGCGCCTTCAGTTTTTGCTTGATCTGCGCCATCTGCGCCATCGCCGCTTGCTCGCCAGCCATGATGGCGATATTACGACTATTGAAATCATTACTCTTCATCGTGCCCAGTGCCGGCTGGATCACGATATCGGCTTCTTTCAATTCATAATGATTCAAGCGCTGGCCCATGATGGCAAAGGTCTGCATCACGACATCGAGCGAACTGACAGCGGCCTGCGCCTCGGGTTGCGAGGAAATATTGACGGCGATAATGAATTCGGCCCCCATTTCGCGCGCAAAGCGCACCGGCACCGGCGCCACCAGGCCGCCATCGACATAGCTATGCGTGCCGATCTTAACTGCCTGAAACACGCCAGGCACGGCAGACGACGCGCGGACGGCAATCCCGGTATTGCCAACTCTAAATAAAATCGGCTCGCCACTCTTCAGATCGGTCGCCACCGCGCCGAATGGAATTTTCAGCTTTTCCAGCGGCGCATGATTGACGGCCTTGTTGACATAATTTTGCAGCGCCTCGCCCTTCAGCACGCCCGAGGTTTTCGAGAAAAACGGGATGGCCCAATCGGAAATGGCGGCCTCATCCATTTCCAGCCCGAGTTTTTGCAAGGCGAAGCCGTTGTAACCGGCCGCATACAAGGCGCCGACCACGCTGCCGGCACTGGTGCCGACCACGATGTCGGGCACGATGCCTTGCGCTTCGAGCGCCTTGATGACGCCGATGTGCGCAAACCCGCGCGCCGCGCCGCCGCCTAGGACCAGCGCCACTTTGACGTGGTGCGGCGCCCTGGCCGGCGCCGCTGCCAGCGGGGCCGGAGCCATGCTATGGCAAGCGCTCAAAGAAAGAAATAAAACGGAAAGAAACAGGGAACGGCTGATGAAGGAAGACATGCGCAGAAGGTGAAGTCGAAAAAGCCCGGCCCAATATGACGGCCGGGCAATCATGCTATCACAGAAAACAATGCCTCAGCCGCCCATTCGGCCCAAGCACGCAAGACAGGCCGCCATCGAGCCGCGGCGCGCTCAAGCGCAGCGCCGCCTCAGCTATTCCAGCGCGCCGTCGGCGGCAGGCGCACCTTGAAACTGCTGCCCACCCCTGCTTCGGATTCGATCAGCAGCGCGGCGCCATGGCGCAGCAAGACATGCTTGACGATCGCCAAACCGAGGCCGGTGCCCTGGGTTTGCCGCGAGCGGCTCTTGTCGACGCGGTAAAAACGCTCGGTCAAGCGCGAAATATGTTCGGCGCTGATGCCGATGCCGCTGTCCTTGACAATGAATTGCGGCCCCTGCTCGGTTTCCTGCCAGAGCATCTCGATGCGGCCGCCGTCGGGCGTGTAGCGCACCGCATTCGACACCAGATTGACAAAGGCGCTGCGCAGCTCGTCGCCATTGCCCTTGATATCGCCGGCCGTTACCTCGAGCGTGATCTGGTGCCGGTTGTTTGACAAGGCCTGGGCTTCCTGCAAAATCTGCTCGAGCATCGGCTGCATCGCCACCCGGTCGTGCCGCAAAGGATGGTCGACCGACTCCAGGCGCGATAGCGTGAGCATGTCTTCGACCAGGTTTTGCATGCGATGGCCCTGCTCGGTCATCAGCTTCAGGTGGGCGGAGCGCGTTTCGGGGTCGAGATTGGCTTGCGAAGAGGCAATTTCGAGAAAGCCGATGATGACCGTCAGCGGCGTGCGCAATTCATGCGAGGCGTTGGCGATGAAATCGCGCCGCATCATGTCGATGCGCTCGGTTTCGGTGGCGTCATGCGTGACCAGAATTTGCCGCCTGTTTTCAAATGGAATGATCTGCACGATCAGCTTGCGTTCGCGCAGCGTCAAGACCAGCGGCTGCTCATAGCGGCCGAGGATGATGTAATCCATGAAATCGGGGCTGCGGATCAGATTGGTCACGCGCATGCCCTTGTCGCGCGCCAGGGTCAGGCCCAGATGTTTTTCGGCGGCCGGATTACACCACTCGAGAAACAGCACGTCGTCCATGATGACCACGCCATCGGGCAGCAAATGCATGGCTTGCCGAAAACGCGCCAGCCATTCGGTCAGCTCGGCCTGGTTTTTTTCATCGCCGCGGCGCATCCGGTACAGCCGCGAAAAAATCATGGTCCAGGCGCCCCAGCCGTCGGGCAGGCGCGAACTGTCGGGATGTTCGAGCCATTCGCTGAGCTGGTTCAGATAAAAAAGTTGCAAAAAAACCATCAGACTGACCGCCAGCAAAGCAGCCAACAGTGCAACATTGCTTCCGAAAAAAAACCAAAGCCCGGCCGAGGCCGCCAAGACCAGGGCATAACGCAGCAGCGCCGGAATCCAAAACAGCAAACGAGGATGCATAGAGGAATGTAATTTCTTATTTTTCAGACAGCATATACCCGACGCTGCGCACTGTCTTGATCAGATTGCCGGCCTCTTTCAAGGCTTTGCGCAAACGCAAGACATGCACATCGACAGTACGCTCTTCGATCACCACATGGTCGCCCCATACTTTGTCGAGCAACTGGCCGCGCGAAAACACCTTGTCGGGATGAGCGAGGAAAAATTTCAGCAATTTGAATTCGGCATGGCCGATATCGATCCGATCGCTATCTATTTTCACCGAGCAGCTTACCGGATCGAGCGTGACATTGGCAACCGACATGGTTTCCTGTGCATGTTCGGGGCTCTTGCGTCGTAACAAGGCACGAATGCGGGCCGTCAATTCGCGCGGCGAAAACGGCTTGGTGACATAATCGTCGGCGCCTGTATTGAGGCCGGCAATCTTGTCCTCTTCCATGCTCTTGGCCGTCAGCATAATGACCGGCAAATTATTGAATTGGCGGTCAGCCTTGATGCGGGCCAAAAAGCGCAGACCGCTCTGGTCAGGCAACATCCAGTCGAGCAAGATCAATTGCGGCATGCGCCCCTGCAAAAATTCCCAGGCGTCCGAGCAAGTCGACACCGCAACCGGATCCCAGCCGGCCTCGCGCAGCGAAAAAGTGACCAGCGCAATAATCGCCGGTTCGTCCTCAACCAGTAAGATCGTGGTTTTATCAGCAGCCATAATGTCAGGTTCGCTCTCAGGCAGGCCGGTCCAGCTTGACCGTGGCATAGTCGCTGTGGCGGATATCCTTGCCTTCAACGACATAAATCACATATTCGGCGATATTTTTTGCATGATCGCCGATCCGTTCAATCGCTTTCGCCACCCACATGGTATCGAGCGCGGCCGAGATCGTGCGCGGATCTTCCATCATATAGGTGATCAAGGTGCGCATGATGGAGCGGAACTCGTGATCGATCTGTTCATCGAGCGCAATCACTTTGACGGCCTGCTTTTCATCGAGGCGGGCAAAGGCGTCGAGTGCGTCGTGCAGCAATTCACCGGCGCTCGAGGCCAGTACGCGCACCAGTTCATAATGGCTGACCATGGCCGGCGTGCGATTGAACAGGCTGATCGCCGAGCGTGCAATCTTGGTCGATTCATCGCCGATGCGCTCGAGGTCGGTAATGACCTTGATGGTTGCCATGACAATCCGCAAATCGTTGGCGGTCGGCTGACGGCGCACGATCAAGTGGCTACAGGCATCATCAAGCGACACTTCCAGCTTGTTGACGGTATCGTCGGTCTTGATCACCAGATCGGCACGCTCGACATTGCCGGACCGGAAGCAGCCAATGGCATCGGCAAATTGCGTCTCGACCAGACCGCCCATCAGCAATACCTTCGAGCGAATCGCTTCCAGGTCCATGTCGTATTGTTTTGATGAGTGTTCACCTGTCATCGGGTTCTCCTTCATGTCTATTTTTGTAATGCAAAATAATCTGGGGCGACAATGTTCGGCTCAGTTGCCCGGCTCAGTTGCCCGGCTCAGTTGCCCGGCTCAGTTGCCCGGCTCGGTTGCCCGGCCCGGCTGCGCGACACGGCGCCCGGCGCAGGCCGGCGAGCGCTTAACCGAAGCGGCCCGTGATGTAATCCTGGGTTTCCTTGCGCGCCGGGTTCATGAAAATCTGGTCGGTCTCGCCGAATTCGACCAGTTCACCGAGATACATATAGGCAGTGTAATCGGAACAGCGCGCCGCCTGCTGCATATTGTGGGTGACGATGGTAATCGTATAATCCTGTTTGAGCTCGCTGATCAGCTCTTCGATCTTGGCCGTCGAAATCGGGTCGAGCGCCGAAGTCGGTTCGTCGAGCAGCAAGACATCGGGTTTGACCGCCACCCCGCGCGCGATGCACAGACGCTGCTGCTGGCCGCCCGACAGGCTCAGGCCGCTCTTGTGCAGCTTGTCCTTGACCTCGCCCCACAGCGCGGCCTTTTTCAAAGCCCATTCGACGCGCTCGTCCATCTCGCCCTTCGACATCTTTTCATACAGGCGCACGCCGAAAGCGATATTGTCGTAGACCGACATCGGAAACGGCGTCGGCTTTTGAAACACCATGCCGACCTTGGCCCGCAACATGTTCAGATCCTGATCGGCAGCCAGGATGTTGCGGCCGCGGTACACGATCTCGCCTTCGGCGCGCTGTCCCGGATACAGGTCATACATGCGATTGAGCGTGCGCAGCAAGGTCGACTTGCCGCAGCCCGATGGGCCGATGAAGGCCGTAACCATTTTTTCGCGGATATCGAGATTGATATTGGTCAGACTCTGGGTCTGCCCATAGAAAAAATTCAAATTCGAGATCGCAATCGTGGTGGCCGGCGTGGCCGCATTCGTTTTTCTCACTTCAGTACTTTGCAGATTTATCATATCGTCAGCGGCAGCTTATCAGTTTGGGTTTTTTTGATTGAACAAGGTACGCGACAAGATATTCAGGGCCAGCACGCTGAAAGTGACCAGCAGTGCGCCGCCCCAGGCCAGCGAGCGCCAGTTATCGTAAGGGCTCATCGCGAACTGGTAAATAACGACCGGCAGATTGGCGATCGGTGCATTCATGTTGGCGCTGAAAAACTGGTTGTTCAGCGCCGTAAAGAGCAGCGGCGCGGTCTCCCCCGAAATACGGGCCAGCGCCAGCAGCACGCCGGTGACGACGCCGGCCTTGACCGCCCGCAAGCGCACAAAGGTCGCCACTTTCCAGCGCGGCGCGCCGAGCGCAAACGCCGCTTCAAGCAGGCTGTTGGGCACCAGGCGCAGCATGTTGTCGGTGGTGCGCACCACCACCGGAATGGCGATCAGCGAAATGGCGAAGGTGCCGGCCCAGCCCGAGAAATGCTTGACGTTGGCGACATAGATCGCATACACGAACAGGCCGATCACGATCGACGGCGCCGACAGCATGATGTCGGTGACAAAGCGCGTCATCTGCGCGAACCAGTTCTTGTCGCCGTATTCGGCCAGATAAATGCCGGCAAAGATACCGATCGGCGTGCTGATGGCGGTGGCCAGGCCGACCAGCATCAGACTGCCGACGATGGCATTGATCAGGCCGCCGCCATCGCTGCCCGGCGACGGCGTGGTCTGGGTAAACATGTCGGCATTGATGGCGCCGAAGCCCTTGATCACCAGCGTCGCCAGAATCCATAACAGAAAGGCCAGACCGACCGACATCGCAAAAAACGATAAGGCAATGCCGATCCGGTGACGCCACAGACGCTGGCGATAAACCGGATTGGCGGCCGGCGCAAGCGCCTCGACAACAGAAACGCGATCGTTCATTTTGAACCCTCCAGACGCGACATCCGCATCAACATCAACTTGGCCGCCGACAGCACGATAAAGGTAATCACAAACAGGATCAGGCCCAGCGCGAACAGCGAGGAGACATGCAGCGTCGACTCGGCTTCGGCAAATTCATTGGCCAGCGTCGAGGCGATGCTGTTACCGGCCGAAAACAGCGACCACGATAATTTATTCGCATTGCCGATCACAAAAGTGACCGCCATGGTTTCGCCGAGCGCGCGGCCGAGGCCAAGCATGACGCCGCCGACCACGCCGGTTTTGGTATAAGGCAAAACGACCTTGCGCACCACTTCCCACTTGGTGCAACCGAGACCGTAAGCCGATTCCTTCAATACCGTCGGCACGACTTCGAAGACGTCGCGCATTACCGAGGCGATGAAAGGAATGATCATCACCGCCAGGATCACGCCGGCGGTCAGGATGCCGATGCCCATCATGGGACCGGAAAACAGTTCGCCGACGAGCGGCAATTGACCCAGCGTATTGTTCAGCACGGGCTGGACGTGATCGGCAAACAGCGGCGCAAAAATGAACAGGCCCCACATGCCGTAGATAATGCTGGGCACGCCGGCCAGCAATTCGACGGCTGTGCCAAGCGGCCGGCGCAGCCAGACCGGGCAGATTTCAGTCAAAAACAGGGCGATGCCGAAACTGATAGGAAAAGCGATCAGCAAGGCAATGAAAGAGGTACTGAGGGTGCCGACGATGGCGATCATGGCGCCGTATTTGTCGTTGACCGGGTCCCAGTCGACGGTGGTGATGAAAGCCGGGCCGAATTCCTTGAAGGCCGGCCAGGCGCCGATAAACAGCGAGATGATGATTCCTATCAGCGCCAGGAATACGCACAGCGCGAAGGAAAATGTAATTTTATGAAAAAGAAAATCCTGCCAGCGCTGACGCCGCAGATGGGCCGCAATCGCAGCTGCCGCCTGCGCCTCTTCAATCAGCGTCAAGACTGGCGCGCTGCCGGCGGCGGACATGGTCGCGACGGCCGCATTGGCCGCATTGGCCACCTCGGGCGGCACGGGCGGGCGATCGACCGCTGCGGTCAGGGAAAGTGGTGCGCTCATGGGGGTATCTGTCAATTGATCTTGCATTATTCTTAACGCCAGAAAACGGACCGGCATGGCACCGGTCCGCGTACCGCAATCAAGCAGCGAAAGTTAGCAAAAGCTTACCAAACGGCTTTGCCCGATGCATCTTTGATGTTTTTCCAGCTGTCTTCCACCAATTTGCTGACCGAAGCCGGCATGGCGACATATTCAAGTTCCGTGGCCGATGCTGCGCCGTGCTTGTAAGCCCAGGCGAAGAACTTCAAGACTTCCTTGGCCTTGGCCGGATCGGCCTGCACCTTGTGGATCAAGATAAAGGAGGCGCCCGTAATCGGCCAGCTGTTCTTGCCGGCCTGATCGGTCAGCACCACGCCAAAGCCCGGGGTCTTGGCCCAATCGGCATGCGCGGCTGCCGCCTTGAAAGTTTCGTCGTCAGGCTGGACGAAAGCGCCATCATGATTTTTCAGCTGAGTATGCGCCATCTTGTTCTTCTTGGCATAAGCATACTCGACATAACCGATCGCACCCTTGATGCGCTGAACGTTGGCGGCAACGCCTTCGTTGCCCTTGCCGCCGACCCCGACCACCCATTTGACAGCGGTGCCGGAACCAACCTTGGTCTTGAATTCAGGACTCGATTTCGACAGGAAATCGGTGAACAGGAAAGACGTGCCGGAACCGTCGGCACGATGGACAACGGTGATGTCTGTCGCAGGCAATTTCACGCCTGGATTGAGGGCGACGATGGCCGGCGCATTCCATTTCGTGATTTTGCCGAGGTAGATATCGGAGATGACTTGGCCCGTCAATTTCATTTGACCGGGAGCGACGCCATCGAGATTGACCACGGCAACCACGCCGCCCATGATCGCCGGAAATTGCAACAAGCCGTCGGCATTCAACTCATCGCCGCTCAAAGGCATGTCAGAAGCACCGAAATCGACAGTCTTGGCCTTGATTTGCTTGATGCCGCCGCCCGAACCGATCGATTGGTAATTCAAGCCGTTGCCGGTCGCCGCCTTGTACGACTCGGCCCACTTGGCATAGATAGGATAAGGGAAAGTGGCGCCGGCGCCCGTCATGTCGGCCGCCATCGCCGAGGAAAATGCGAGGACGGTCGTTGCACTTAATGCTATTGATGAAATGATCTTCGTAATGCGCATATCAGCTCCTTGTAGTGATAACAGTTCAACTGGTCGGTACAGTAACAAAGCTATATGACACGTTTATGACATTACTCTTAAAACAAGAATTTTTTGTCATAAAAGAAGATTTTACGCGTGACGCGCACGGTTTTAATGCTTTCTTGCAAAGATTGCGAATTTCATTGCGAATTTCATTGTTATACTGGCAGCTGCGAGGAAGGCAAAAGGTGGAATCCATCGAAGCGACCGACATGCACTATTATTTACTGGGAGAACGCGGCGCCGTCATGCAATCGCCGCTGCCGCAGGCATTCGATTGCCAGCGCCGGCTCTGGGCCGTGGCAGCGCAACTGCAGCAGGCCGCCAGCTTCACCGATGTCATCACCGGCATGAACAACCTGACCGTGGTGTTCGACCCGCTCCGCCATGACGGCCCCCAGGTGCTGGCGCAATTGGCGCAGTTGTGGGAATCGACGGCGGCCCACAGCGCGCCGCAGCGGCAAATCGAGATTCCCGTCCATTACGGCGGTGACGACGGCCCCGACCTGGCGGCAGTGGCCCGGCATACGGGCTTGTCGGAACAACAAGTCATCGAAGCCCATACCGGCGCCGACTATTGCGTCTATTTTCTCGGCTTCCAGCCCGGCTTTGCCTATCTCGGCGGCCTGCCGCCGGCGCTGGCCATACCGCGCCTGGCGACCCCGCGCACGCGGGTGCCGCCCGGCTCGGTCGGCATCGGCGCCAATCAGACCGGCATTTATCCGTTTGCCAGCCCGGGCGGCTGGCAATTAATCGGACGCACCGCGCTGCCGCTGTTCGATCCGGCCGCCACACCGCCGACCTTGCTGCAAGCGGGCGACCTGGTCCGTTTCGTGGCAATCAATAAAAAAAGCGAATCGACATGATCGAAATCTTGCGCCCAGGTATACAAACCACGGTCCAGGACCTCGGCCGTCCCGGCCTGGCCCATTTGGGCATCGGACGCGGCGGCGCGCTCGACATTCCGGCCCTGATGCAAGCCAATGCCCTGCTGTGCAATGCGCCCGACAGTGCCGGTCTTGAAATCGTGGTCGGCCCGGTGGCGCTGCGCCTGCTGCGCAGCGGCTGGCTGGCCCTGTGCGGCGCCGATTTCGGCGCCACACTCGATAATGTGCCGCTGCGCCACGGCTGGCGCACGCCGTTTGTCAGCGGCCAGGTCCTGAAACTGCAAGGCGCCCGCCACGGCATGCGCACCTATCTGGCAATCGACGGCGGCATCGCCTGCAAACCGGTGCTGGGCGGGCGCAGCACCGACCTTGGCGCCCATTTCGGCGGCCATCTGGGGCGCGCCTTGCGCAAGGGCGACCGCCTGGCCCTCGGCCCGCCCCAGCCGGCCGGTCTCCTCAGACGCCAGCTTGGCAGCCGCCAGCGTCTGCCGCAACTGCCGATCCGGATCTTGCCCGGCCCCGATTACGACAGTCTCGATGCCAAGTCGCGCCAGGCCCTGGTCAACGGCATATGGCAGATCTCGGCGCAAGGCAATCGCATGGGCGCGCGCCTGCAGGGACCAGCCCTGAGCCGCACCCAGGGCGACCAGATACTGTCGCGCGGCGTGCTGCCGGGCGTGATCCAGGTACCGCCGGACGGTCAACCCATTGTATTATTAGCCGATGCCCAGACGACCGGTGGTTATCCGGTGATGGCGGTCGTGATCGAAGCTGATCTGTGGCAATTTGCCCAGTTCCAGCCCGGCAGCGAAATTCGCTTTGCCGTGTGCAGCTTGGCCGAAGCCCTGCAGGCGCAGCGCCAGTGGCAGCAACAGCATTACCGCCTTGAACGGAGCATTCATGAGCGTTGTTAGCGCCATCGACTTGAACGCCGACCTCGGCGAAGGCGGCGCGGACGACCTCGCCATCCTCGACTGCGTCAGCTCGGTCAATATCGCCTGCGGCGGCCACGCCGGCGACGCCGGCTCGATGCGCACGGCGGTGCAGGCGGCAGTGGCGCGCGGCGTCGCCGTCGGCGCCCATCCCAGCTATGCCGACCGCGCCCATTTCGGCCGGCGCGACATGCAACTGGCACCGCAGGCCTTGCATGAGTTGCTGGTAGCACAGATTTCGGCGCTGGCAACCATCGCCGCCAGCGCCGGCACGCGCCTGCGCCATGTCAAGCCGCACGGCGCCCTGTACAACCAGGCCAGCCGCGATCCGGCCCTGGCCGACACCGTCGTGCAAGCCATCGCCGCGATCGACCGTTCTCTGTTCGTGGTGGGCCTGTCTGGCGGCGCCCTGACCCGCGCTGCGCGCGCCGTCGGCATGACGGCGCTCGACGAAGTGTTTGCCGACCGCGCCTATACCGACGATGGCGAGCTGGCTCCGCGCGGCCTGCCGGGGGCGCTGCTCGAAGGCCCCGAGGCAGCGCTGGCGCAAGCGATGCGCCTGATCGAGCAAGGCCAGGTTCACACCCTGTCCGGCAACCTGATCGCACTGCGCGCCGATACCGTCTGCCTGCACGGCGACGGCCCGCATGCCCTGGCGCTGGCCAGATTATTACGCCGCACGCTAGAACAGAAACACATCGCCGTGCGGGCGCTCTGATTTTTCAATCTGATACCGAGTTTATGGAATTATCGTCCTTGCTGCCCTTGATCGGCATTCCCCTGGTGGTTGCCGGCTTTGCCCTGAAATTCAATCCCTTGTTAGTCGTCACCGTGGCCGGCCTGGCAACCGGGCTGGCGGTCGGCATGGACTGGCCGACCTTATTGGCCACGTTCGGCGAAAAATTCTTAAATAGCCGTCAACTTTCCGGCACGGTTTTATTACTGCCTGTGATAGGTTTGCTGGAACGCTACGGCTTGCGCGAACGCGCCCAGCAATGGATTGCCGGCATCCGCAGCGCAACGGCCGGCCGCGTCCTGATGGTGTATTTCATCGTCCGCGAAATCAGCGCCACGCTGGGCCTGCTCAGCCTGGGCGGCCATCCGCAAACGGTGCGCCCGCTGCTGGCGCCGATGGCCCAGGGCGCGGCCCGCACACTGCATGGCGAGCTGCCGCCCGAACTGGAACAGCGGATCGCCGCGCACGCCGCCGCCTGCGAAAATATCGCCCTGTTTTTCGGCGAGGATGTGTTCATCGCCTTCGGCGCGGTCTTGCTGATGACGGCTTTTTTGAAGGAAAACGGCATCACCAATGTCGAACCGGTCACCATCGGCCTGTGGGCCATCCCGACCGCCGTCTCGGCGTTGATAATCCACTTGCTGCGCCTGGCCCGGCTCGACGCCAGCATCGCCCGCCAGATCCATGCCTGGCAAGCCAGCCGGAAGGATGAGCTATGAACTGGATCGGCCTCAACGCCATCTATTACCTGATCGGCGCCATCCTGATGGCCGTGGTCGTCCTGACCTTGCGCGACCGCAGCAATCCGCGCCGAAAAATCACGGCCCTGTTCTGGTTCCTGTTTGGCAGCACCTTTCTGTTCGGCGACCTGATGGTGGCGCTGCTCGGCAAAACCGCGGCCTATCAGGCGGTCGGCGTGATCGTCCTGCTGCTGGCGGCGATTGCCGGCGCCAACTGGCTGGGGGTCGGACAATATGAAAAACATCTCGATGAAAAACTGCGCGCGGCAAGCCGCTTCGGCAACAAATTATTCGTGCCGGCGCTGCTCATTCCTGTTGTGACCATCGCCTGCACAGTGCTGGCCAAGGATGTCAAAATCGGCGGCTGGCCGCTGTTCGACCCGAAAAACCTGACTTTTTGCGCGCTGGCGCTGGCTTGCGTGGTCGCCGTCCTGGCCGGCAGCCATATGCTCAAGGCGCCGCCCTGGCATGCTGTGCGCCAGGCCAGGCCGCTGATCGATGCGCTCGGCTGGGCCCTGATCCTGCCGCAAATGCTGGCCATGCTGGGCGGCGTGTTCGTGGCGGCCCAGACCGGCAAATCGATCCAGTCCATCATCACCGTCTTCGTCGACCCCGGCAGCCGGCTGACGCTGGTCATCATGTATTGCGTCGGCATGGCCTTGTTTACCATCGTCATGGGCAATGCCTTTGCCGCCTTTCCCGTCATGACCGCCGGCATCGGCCTGCCCTATCTGATCGTGGCCCAGCATGCCAATCCGGCGCCCGTAGTCGCGATCGCCATGTTTTCCGGCTATTGCGGCACCCTGCTCACGCCGATGGCGGCCAATTACAATATCGTGCCGGCGGCGCTACTGGAATTGAAAGACAAATATCAAGTCATCAAGATGCAGGCGCCGACCGCCTTCGCCGTACTGGCGGTCAATATCGCGCTGATGTATTTCCTGGCATTTCCATCCACTGTTCCGGCCTCATGAGCAGCCCATGACCAGCATTCTGTTTACCGGTTTTGCGCCATTTGGCGGCGAAACGATCAACCCCTCGTGGGAAGCGGTCAGGGCGCTCGACGGCGCGCTGCTGCCGGGCGGCGCCCGCATCGCCGCGCGCTGCCTGCCGTGCGAATTCGGCGCCGCCCTGACTGCGCTGCGAACGGCCATCGCCGAGACCCGTCCCGCGGTCGTGATCTGTGTCGGCCAGGCCGGCGGCCGCGCCGAATTGTCGCTGGAGCGGATCGCCATCAACGTCGACGACGCCCGCATCGCCGACAATGCCGGCCGCCAGCCGATCGACGAAGCCGTGGTCGCCGGCGGCCCGGCCGCATATTTCAGCACCTTGCCGATCAAGGCCATGGCGGCGGCGCTGCGCGAACTGGGCATCCCGGCAGCAATTTCGCAAACTGCCGGCACTTTTGTCTGCAACCATGTGTTTTACGGTCTGATGCATGCCGCCAGCACGGAAGATCGCATCGGCACCATCGAGGCTGCCGGCTTTATCCATATTCCCTATCTGCCGATGCAGGCGGCGCTGCATGCGGGCGCCCCGAGCATGGCGCTCGAGGTCGTCGTCGCCGGCTTGCGCGCGCTAGCCGAAGTTGCATTAAATGTTAAACGGGATATCCGCACCGCCGGAGGTGCGACACATTAATAGGCAAGTTCTTTTTGTCATGGTATGGTCATATGGAGTTTATACAATGCTACCGTTTCTACTCGCCTTATGAAAATCTCATCAATAATGAACCTTAAACGTACGAGGCATGAAACACCGAATACAGACATTTTTCTCGACCGCGAACTATCGCAACTGGGTTTCAACCGCCGGGTGCTGGCGCAAGCTGAAGACAATACCATTCCGCTGCTCGAACGCCTGCGCTATCTGTGCATCGTCTCCAACAACGTCGATGAATTTTTCGAGGTGCGGGTAGCCAGCCTGCTGGCCCAGAGCAGCATCAACGGCAAGCTGGCCGACAATCCGGCGCTGGTCGAGTCGCTGAACCGCATCAGCGTCGAATGCCATGCGCTGGTCGATCAGCAATATGAAATCCTCAATAACGAAGTCTTGCCGGCGCTCTCGGCCAAAGGCGTGCACCTGATCCGCCACAACGACCGCAGCGAGGCCCAACGGGCCTGGGTCAAGGCTTATTTCGACCGCGAAGTGCGGCCCTTGCTGACACCGATCGGCCTCGACCCTGCACATCCGTTTCCGCAAGTGGTCAACAAGAGCCTCAATTTTATTATTTCGCTGTCGGGCAAGGATGCCTTCGGACGCGGCACCGCCATCGCCATCGTCCGCGCCCCGCGCGTATTGCCGCGCATCATACGCCTGCCCGACGCCTCGTCGAAAAACGGCTATTCGTTCTGCCTGCTGTCGTCGGTCATCCACGCCCACATCGGCGACCTGTTCGCCGGCCGCGAAGTGCTGGCCTATTCGCAGTTCCGGCTCACGCGCGACAGCGACCTGTGGGTCGATGAAGACGAAGTCAAGAACCTGCGCCAGGCCCTCAAGGGCGAATTGCAAAGCCGCCAGTTCGGCGCCGCGGTACGGCTGGAAGTGGCGAAAAACTGCCCGCCAGAATTAGCCCAAATCCTGCTCGATCAGTTCGCTCTCGATCACAGCCGGCTGTATCCGGTCAACGGCCCGGTCAATATGGTCCGCTTGTCCGAATTGCTGGCGCTGGTCGATTTGCCGAACCTGCGTTTTGCGCCGTTTTTTCCGGGCGTGCCGAAAATCGGCCACGACGCCGGTATTTTCTCCTCGCTCAAAAAGCAGGACGTCTTGCTGCATCACCCGTTTCAATCGTTCCAGATCGTGGTCGACTTCATCCGCGCCGCCGCCGCCGACCCCGATGTGCTGGCCATCAAGCAGACCATTTACCGCACCGGCATGAATTCGGACCTGATGGAAGCGCTGATCGCCGCCGCCCACATCGGCAAGGAAGTGACCGTCATCGTCGAACTGAAGGCGCGCTTCGACGAAGAGGCCAATATCAACTGGGCCGACAAGCTCGAACAGGCCGGCGCCCAGGTCGTGTATGGCGTGGTCGGCCTGAAAACCCATGCCAAGCTGGCGCTGGTGATCCGGCGCGAAGGCCGCTCGCTCAAGTTTTACGCCCATCTCGGCACCGGCAATTACCACCTGACCACGACCAAGCTGTACACCGATTTCGGCCTGCTGACCGCGCGTCCGGAACTGGCGGTCGAAGTCAACGAGGTATTCATCCATCTGACCAGCCTGACCAAGCCGAAAAAGCTCAGCAACATCTGGCTGGCCCCTTTCGGCCTGCAAAACCAGATCATCAAGGCCATCCGCAACGAGGCCAAGATCGCCCGCGGCGGGCGTCCGGGGCGCATCATCGCCAAGATCAATGCGCTGGTCGACGAATCGGTGATCCGCGCCCTGTATGCGGCCTCGCGCGAAGGAGTCAAGATCGACCTGATCGTTCGCGGCGCCTGCTCGCTCAAGCCGGGCGTACCGGGATTGTCGGAAAATATCCGGGTACGCTCGATCATCGGCCGCTTTCTCGAACACAGCCGCATCTATTATTTTCGCAACGACCTCGAACACGACGTCTATCTGGCCAGCGCCGACTGGATGACGCGCAATCTGTTCCGGCGCATCGAAGTCGCCTTCCCGGTGCTCGATCTGGCCTTGAAGCGACGCGTGATCAATGAGGGCCTGTCGCCCTACCTCAAGGACAACACCAATGCCTGGGAATTGGAATCGAGCGGGCACTATCAAAGGCGCAAGCCGCGCGCCAAGCAGCAACCATTCAGCGCCCAGCAATACCTGATGCAATTGCTGGGATCTCCGACCACGGATACAACGCAATAGCGAAAGCCATCGATATGGAACTGATCTTGTGGCGTCATGCAGAAGCAGAAGAAGGCTCGCCCGACGACGCCCGGGCATTGACAAAAAAGGGCCAGAAGCAGGCCCGGAAAATGGCCGACTGGCTCAACCACCAGCTGCCCGAACGCTGCAAGATCGTGGTCAGCCCCGCCACGCGGACCCGGCAGACCGCCGATGCGCTCGGACGCAAATACAAAATCCATCCGCTGCTGGCGCCCGGGGCGTCGGCGCAAGACCTGCTCGATGCGGCGAACTGGCCGAACGGCAAAGAGCCGGTGCTGATTGTCGGCCACCAGCCCACGCTGGGCCGCCTGATGGCCTTGCTGATGAGCGGGCAGGAACAGGACTGGGATTTGCGCAAGGCCGGCGTGTGCTGGCTGACGCCGGCCGACGACAAGGCCGGCGCCTGCCAGATCAAGGCCATCATGACGCCTGATCTGATCGTCAAGTAGACATCGCCGCTCTGCGTGCCCGGGCAGCCGTATCGCCACCGGCGCGATGGCAGGCGCTGGCTCATGCGCCAGCGGATAAGTTTGCTTATAAAGTTTGCTGATCAGCCTGATTGCGGATGCACGCCGCGGGGGCAAGCATTGATTTTTCTCAAGCCATCGACCTTTCCTGCGTTCACCATATAGCTTGCCGCGGACATTTCCAGCGGCAAGCTATTGCCGTGGATATGTTCCGGAGGATTGTCGCATGTCGCTCATTTTCGAACTCGACGGCAGCCGCATCGCCAGCACTCGCTCGCTCGACTTCAGGGACGAATATGGCCAGCCGCTGTTGGGCGTCAGCCATCAGCACGTGGTCTTGCAGCCGGCACGCGGCACGGCGAACACGAGTGCGGCGGCGCACACGATCGAACTGGACGAGGACGATCCGGTCTGCGTGCATCTGGACGATGGTCTGCAATGGTGGATGCAGGCCGGCGAAGCGGCCCGCACATTCGGCCGTCTCAATGCCGACGGCACGCGGGTCGCCTTCGGCATGCAGGCAGCGGCGCGCAGCGGCGCGGCAACCATGCCGCGGGCGCTCGAAACCTTCAGGCTCGGCGCCGGCGCCACCGCCGCCACGCTGGCCGGCTGGTACGAACAACGCCATTTCGATAGCGCCGGGCCGGGACTGCACCGGCTCGACTTCAGCGACAGCAGCATGCAACTGCGGCCGGCCAGCGTGGCGGCGACAGCGCAGCCGATTTTGCTGTTCATTCACGGCACGGCCTCGTTTTGCGCACTGACGTTTCGTCACCTGTGCGATCAGGACCAGGCCAGCAGCAACGCCCGCCACGCGCTGCAACGGCAATACGGAAACGCCATCTATGCTTGGCAATACCGCTCGCTGACGGTGGGGCCGATCGAGAACACGCTGGCCCTGCTGCACTGCCTGCCCGACGGTGCGCAGCTGCATCTGGTGACCCATTCGCAAGGCGGCCTGCTCGGCGAACTGTTATGCCTGGCCCAGCGCAACGAAGGCGTGCTCACGCCGGCGCTGCTCGACGCCCTGTTTGCCGGCGACCGCACGCAGGCCGCGGCATGGGGCCTGGGCCAGCTCGACGATGCCATCGAGCTGCAGCAAAGAGAACAGATCGGCCAGTTGCTGGCCCTGCTCGACCAGAAGCAGATCCGCGTCAGCCGTTTCGTGCGCATCGCCTGCCCGGCACTCGGCACCACGCTGATTTCGGGGCGCCTGGACCGCTGGCTGTCGATTTTCAGATTTGCCGCCAGCCTGGCCGGCGTCGATATCGTCAGCAGCCAGTTTCTGGCCTTCGTGCTGGCAGTCGTCAAGCAGCGCACCGATCCGCGCACCTTGCCGGGGCTGGAAGCGATGATGCCGGGATCGGCCCTGATCCGCCTGCTCAATTGGGACGCACTGGAAGTCGATGCCGACCTCTCGGTGATTGCCGGCAGTGCGCTCGGCAGCGGCGTGCTGCGGCGCCTCGAGGTGGCGCTGGCCGATGAATTTTTCGGCGGCGACAACGACCTGGTGGTCAATACCGGCTCCATGTATGGCGGCCTGCGGCGACGGGCCGCGCGTTTTTATTGCGCGCATAATGCCACCATTTCGCATTTCCAGTATCTGGCGCAGGCGGAAACGGTCGGCCTGCTGGCCGCGGCGCTGCTGCGCGCCGACGGCGACAACGCCGGCTTTCTGCCGTGGCAGCCGGCACGCGTCGTGCCGCCGGCGCGTGCGCTGCCGACCGAACCGCAAGCGCTGGCCATCGTGCTGCCGGCCATGCTTTGCAATCACTTGCAGTCGGGACCGCAGACCGTCTGGCTCGACCTGTGCCAGATGGCCGATGGCGGCATCCGCAAACTGGCGATCGACGCCGCCGGCGTCATCCCGGGCGGCTTGATGGAGCGCTATTACGGCCAGTTCATCGATTTTCTCGCACAAAGCCACGAAGTGCTGCAACAGCCCTACGACTGGCGCCTCTCGGTCCGCGACAGCGCCCAGCAGTTGGCCGCGCTGCTCGAGGCCCGGCTGCCGGCGCTCGAGGCGAAACGGCTGCCGCTGCATATCGTCGGCCATTCGATGGGCGGCCTGGTGGCGCGCGCCATGTTTGCGCTGCATCCGCAACTGTGGCAACGGGCGCGCGCCCTGCCCGGCTTTCGGCTGATGATGCTCGGCACGCCAAACGGCGGCTGCTACCAGACCGTGCGCTTATTGACCGGCCAGCACTATCTGGCCAACTGGGTCAGCCTGCTCGACCTGCGCGACAACCGCGATGACGTGCTGGCAATTCTGGTGCGCTATCCGGGCATCGCCGACATGCTGCCCTGGGTCGCCGCCCGCGGCGATTTCAGCCAGCTCTCGACCTGGGAAAACCTCAAGCATGAGAGCGGCGACAGCTGGCCGCTGCCGGCCCAGCAAGTGCTGACGCAGGCTGCGCAGACCTGGGATTTGCTGCGCGGCGCGGCGCAGGACGCTCAGGCCATGCTGTATGTGGCCGGCTGGGCGCCGGAGACTGCCGCCGACGTCATCCTCGGGCCCGATCCGCAAGCGCCCGACAGCGGCCTGCAGCGCCTGCGATTTCCCTCGAGTCCGCGCGGCGACGGTACCGTGCTATGGGACCAGGGCCGCCTGCCCGATGTGCCGATGTGGTATGTGAAAGGCGCCAGCCATGCCTATCTGCTGGCCTACAGGCCGGCCTTCCAGGCCTATCTCGAATTGCTGCAAAACGGCAGCACGGCCTTGCTGCCCGATCGCGAACCGGACGTCGGACCGGCGGCGGCGCCGCCCGGCGCCGCCGCACATATGTCTCTTGATCGAATGCGCCCCGACTACATGCGCCCCGATCTGCTGCACTACCAGCCCGGCGAGCTCAACTTCAGCGGCCTCGGCAGCGCGCGCGACACCTGCGAAACGCCCGTCATCGCAAATGGCGCGCCGCCATCGTTACCGCCAGTCGACAGCGGCGCCGACGGCGGCGAGGTCGGCCGCGGCGAAGTCGGCGACGGCAGCGGCGCCAAGGTCGCCCTGCGCATCTGTCATGGCGACCTTGCGCATGCCGATCATCCGGTCTGCGTCGGCCATTATCAGGGCGACGCCATCGTCAACGCCGAATCCCAGCTGGACCAGGCGCTGGGCGGCATGCTGTCAATGCGCGAATCGCTGGGCATGTATCCGGGCCAGGCCGGCAGCTGGCATGCCTGCGTCGCGCCGTTCAAAGGTGTCGGCCCCGGCGGGGCGCTGATTGTCGGCCTCGGCCAGGTCGGCGAACTGGCGCCGGCGGCACTCGAATCGACGCTGTATCTGGCACTGCTCGACTATGCCCTGATCGTCTCGGACTGGCATGACCGGCGCTTCGACCGCGAGCCGGAAAAGACCCTCGCAAATGCAAATGACCGCGGCAACCACGCCGATGACAGGCCTCAGCGCATGCGCTCGGCGCGCCTGTGTTTTCTGCTGATCGGCACCGGCGCCGGCGGTATTGGCATGAGTGCCAGCCTGGCGGCCATCTTGCGCAGCGTGGCCAGGGCCAATGCCCGCCTGGCGCAGCTGGCACTGGCGGCACCGGTGCGGATCGACCGGCTCGATTTCCTCGAGCTGTATCAAGACCTTGCGCTGCAGGCCGCCAGCGCGCTGAACCAGATACTGGCCGACAGGGAGTTCAGCGCGCAGTTCGAATGGCGCCAACGCAGCATCGTTGCCGGCACCGGCGGCTTGCGGCGGGTCTGGCGCGAAGAGGCGCCGAACTGGTGGGACCGGCTCGAAATCCGCTTCGACAGCGGGCGCCAGCAACTGCATTTTGTGGCCCTGACCGACCGCGCGCGCGCCGAACAGTCGCTGCTCAGCGGCCAGACCCGGCTGGCCATGGATTTTATCGCCCAGGCCGTCAGTAACAGCACGCGCGACCAGGATTTGTCGCGCACCTTGTTTGAAATGCTCACCCCGAACCGCCTCAAGGACAGCGGCGACCAGCGTCGCGATACGGTCTTGCTGCTCGACCAGCAATCGGCCTGCTTTCCGTGGGAATTGCTGGAAGACCGCTGGAACCGGCACCAGCAGCCGCCGGCCGTTGCCGCCGGCCTGATCCGGCAACTGGCCAGCCCCCGGTTTCGTCCGCGCCCGCTGCACGCCGCGCAAGCGAGCGCACTGGTGATCGGCAATCCGCAACTGCGCCCGCCCAGCGGCCAGCCGCAGCCGGCACCGTTCTTTTCCGACCTGCCGGGAGCGCGCGCCGAAGCCGAAAGCGTGGCGCGCATCTTGCGCGATGCGCGTTATCAGGTCACGCAGGAAATCGACAGCGATACCACCGCTATCATGATCGGCCTGCATGCCGACGCCTATCGCATTCTGCATCTGGCCGGCCACGGCGTGTTCGAATTGCCGCTGCCGGCCAGCGGCACCGGGACCGCGCGCACCGTCTCGGGCATGGCGATCGGCCCCGGCACCTTCCTGACGCCGTTCGACGTCGAGCAGATGCGCTGGGTGCCGGAACTGGTATTCATCAATTGCTGCCACCTGGGCGCCGGCCACAGTTCCCACCACAGGCCGCGCCATCATGAACTGGCCGCCAATCTGGGGGCGCAATTCATCGAGATGGGCGTCAAGGCAGTGGTGGCTGCCGGCTGGGCGGTCGATGACGGGGCCGCGCGCGCCTTTGCGCTGGCGTTTTACGGCGCCATGCTCGGCGGCTGGAATTTCGGCAGCGCGGTGCGCCTGGCGCGCAGGCGCATTTATGTGGACTTTCCTGAAGTCAACACCTGGGGCGCCTACCAATGCTATGGCAACCCGAATTTTTCCCTCGCCGACCAGGCCGGCGCGGCGGCCGCCGGCGCCGCCGACGAAGCCGGTGCCCCCTATTATTCGGTCAGCGAATTGCAGGCCGACCTCGACAATTTCGCGCTCAGGGCGGCGCTGCGTCCGCTGTGCCTGGCGCAGCTCGACCGCATCTTGCAGCGCATCCCCGAGCACGCCAAAAACGCCTGGCTGGCGACCGACGAGGTCGCCGCCAGCCTGCGGCGCGCGCGCCAGCGGCTGGCTTTGTAGGCAGCCGCGCCGGCACGGCCTGCCAGACCTTTGGCGCGAGCGCAAATCGGGCCGAATTCGCTTATATACGGGAGAGATTCGGGTATAATATCGGGTTTGATTGCACAAAAGATCATCATGGAAGCCGAACGCCTCAATGCCCTGTCGAACCGGATCGCCGATCTGGTTATCCGAGAAACCGAACTTCGGAGGTATCTTTGACTTCGATACCAAGTCAGAGAAACTCGAACAGGTAAATCAAGAGCTCGAAGAACCGACCGTCTGGAACGATCCGAAGCGCGCCCAGGACCTCGGCAAGGAAAAGAAGGCGCTGGAGGCGATCGTCTTCACGCTGACCAAGATCAAGGCCGACCTGCAGGATTGCTCGGACCTGTTTGCGATGGCCCGCGAAGAAGAAGATGAAGAAACGGTGGCCTCGGTCGAGCACGACATCGAAGGCCTCAAGCTGCTGGTCGAAGGCATGGAATTCCGCCGCATGTTCAGCAATCCGATGGACCCGAACAACTGCTTCATCGACATCCAGGCCGGCGCCGGCGGCACCGAGGCACAGGATTGGGCCTCGATGATTCTGCGCCAGTATCTGCGCTATTGCGAACGCAAGGGCTTCAAGGTCGACATCCTCGAACAGTCGGACGGCGAAGTGGCCGGCATCAAGACTGCCACACTGAAGGTCGAAGGCGACCACGCCTACGGCTTTCTGCGCACCGAGACCGGCGTCCATCGCCTGGTGCGCAAGTCGCCCTTCGATTCCGCCAACGGCCGCCACACTTCGTTTTGCAGCCTGTTCGTCTATCCGGAAGTCGACGATTCGATCGAGATCGACGTCAATCCGGCCGATGTGCGGGTCGACACCTACCGCGCTTCCGGCGCCGGCGGCCAGCACATCAACAAGACCGATTCCGCGGTACGGCTGACGCATGCGCCGACCGGCATCGTGGTCCAGTGCCAGAACGACCGCAGCCAGCACCGCAACCGCGCCGAAGCCTGGGACATGCTCAAGTCGCGCCTGTACGAACACGAACTGCGCAAGCGCATGAGCGACCAGCAAAAGCTGGAAGACTCGAAGACCGATGTCGGCTGGGGCCACCAGATCCGTTCCTACGTCCTCGACCAGTCACGCATCAAGGATTTGCGCACCGGCTTCGAAACCGGCAATACCAAGGGCGTACTGGATGGCGATCTCGACGAATTCATTTCGGCGTCGCTGAAGCAAGGCGTTTAAGATGGCCTCCCGGACCCGCGCCGCGCATGCCTTCATCTTCGACATGGATGGCACCATCGTCGACAACATGGCCTATCACAGCGCGGCCTGGGTGCGTTTTTTTCAAAACCGCGGCCGGCAGATCGACGAGGCGGCGTTTTTTGCCGCCACCGCCGGCCGCCAGAATCACGAAATCATGCGCCAGTACATACGGGCCGATCTGAGCGACGCCGAAACGGCGCTGCTGCATGACGAAAAGGAAGCCGCTTACCGCGAACTGTACCTGCCGCACCGCAAGGCCGTGGCCGGTTTCGAACGCCTGGCAACCCAGGCCAGGGACCAGGGCCTGGCGCTGGCCGTGGGCACCTCGGCACCGGATGAAAACATCGCTTTCACGCTCGACGGCCTGCAGATCCGGCCGCTCTTCGATACGGTGGTCGGCGCCGCCGACGTCAGGCACGGCAAGCCGGCGCCGGACATTTTCCTGCTGGCCGCCGAACGCTGCGGCGTCGCCCCCGAGCATTGCATCGTATTCGAGGACGCCCCGCTCGGCGTGGAGGCGGCACGCCGCGCCGGCATGCGCACGGTCGCCTTGACCACCACCATGGCCGCCGAACAATTTGCGCCTTTCGACAACCTCATCGGCATCGTCGATGACTTTACTGCATTGACGATCCCAGGCCTGATCGCCGCCCTGTTAGCTCACCAACCCATACTGACATCATGACCACCAATAATGCGACCAATAACGAAGCGGCGCCAGTAGCCGTCGACGAAAACAAGATCATCGCCGAACGCCGCGCCAAACTCGCCGCCATCCGCCAGAACGGGATCGCCTTTCCAAACGACTTCCGGCCGCAGCACAAGGCCGCCAGCCTGCATGCGCAGTACGGCGCGCTGTCCAACGAAGAACTCGATGCGGCCGCCGTCGAAGTCGTGATCGCCGGCCGCATGATGCTCAAGCGCGTCATGGGCAAGGCCTCGTTCGCCACCCTGCAGGACGCCTCCGGCCCGCAAGCCGACGGCCGCATCCAGCTGTTCATCACCAATGCCATCGAAGGCGAACTGGCTGCCTACGAAGCCTTCAAGCACTACGATCTCGGCGATATCCTGGGCGCCAGCGGCACGCTGTTTCGCACCAAGACCGGCGAGCTGTCGGTCAAGGTGCGCAGCCTGCGCCTGATCACCAAGTCGCTGCGTCCGCTGCCCGACAAATTCCATGGCCTGTCGGACCAGGAAACCAAATACCGCCAGCGCTACGTCGACCTCATCATGCACGACGATACGCGCCGCACCTTCAAGGCCCGTACCGCCGCCCTGTCCTCGCTGCGCCGCTTCATGGAAAAGAACGAATTCCTCGAAGTCGAAACGCCAATGCTGCACGTCATTCCCGGCGGCGCCGCGGCCAAGCCCTTCATCACCCACCACAATGCGCTCGACATGGAGATGTTCCTGCGCATCGCGCCTGAACTGTATCTGAAGCGCCTGGTCGTCGGCGGCTTCGAGCGCGTCTTCGAAGTCAATCGCAATTTCCGCAACGAAGGCGTGTCGCCGCGCCACAATCCGGAATTCACGATGATGGAGTTTTACGCCGCCTACACCGATTACCAGTGGCTGATGGATTTTACCGAACAGCTGATCCGCCAGGTCGCGATCGATGCCCATGGCACCGCCAAGCTCAGCTACGGCGGGCGCGAGCTCGATCTGTCGGTACCGTTCCAGCGCCTGACCATTGTCGGCGCCATCAACAAATATGCGCCGCACTACACGGCCGAACAACTCGGCGATGCCGCCTTCCTGAAGGCCGAACTGTTGAAATTCGGCGTCAAGCCGTTTGCCACCGCCGGCCTGGGTGCGCTGCAGCTGGCCCTGTTTGAAGAGACGGCCGAAGCGCAGTTGTGGGAACCGACTTATATCATCGACTATCCGGCCGAAGTCTCGCCGCTGGCGCGCGCCTCCGATACCGTGGCCGGCATCACCGAACGCTTCGAACTGTTCATGGTCGGCCGCGAAATCGCCAATGGCTTCTCCGAGTTGAACGACGCCGAAGACCAGGCCGCACGCTTCCAGGCCCAGGTCGCGGCCAAGGATGCCGGCGATGAGGAGGCGATGTACTACGACGCCGACTATATCCGCGCACTCGAATACGGCATGCCGCCGGCCGGCGGCTGCGGCATTGGCATCGATCGCCTGATCATGATCATCACCGACGCCCCGAACATTCGCGACGTGATCCTGTTCCCGCATCTGCGGCGCGAAGAGTAAAGACAGGACTGCTCCCCACGGAGCAGGCTTCGACGACAGCGGGCGCCGGCCTATAGCCGGCGCCCGTTTTGCATTTCTTCGGCCGGCCACAGGCGCAATACAGCCCGGACACCGACAATAAACGGCTGGCCTGTGTTCGATTGCGCACATACAGACCATCGCCGCAAGCGCATGATGGGCCTGCCATCTGTCGCCCGACGCCGCGCCATTTACTCATGCACGACAAAATTTACTGCCCTTGCTTCAGGCCCTTACTTCAGCCCCTTGCATCCCTTGCAGCCAAGCTTTGCGGGCCGTCCTTGCGGTTGCCACCGTCCTGGCAGCGAGCATCTTGTTGACCGCAAATCGAGGCCGGACCGGCATTAAACGGCAGCCATTCCCATTCGAATCTCAGGAGATCCTCATGAATCCATCCCCCACCGGTGCTTCGCGCATCCATCCATTGATCGCCGGCGCCGCCGTCTCGGTCGCCCTGGTCAGCCTGGTCGGCGTCGCCGCCATGGCAGGCTGGCTGCCGAGCTCGCACAGCTCGCCTGCCGCGCAAGTGGCAAGCACGCCGGCCGCAGCCGCCGGGCAGCAGCTGAGCCAGGCCCAGGGCAGCTCCTCCGCGACGCCGTCCGTGCAAGAGACGCAGAACACGCAAGTCCGCCCGGCGACGCCGGAGACGAATGCGAATTCAAGTGCGAATTTGAGTGCGACTATGAGTGCGGATACGAATACGCAGCCGGCGCAGACGCCACGGCATTCACCGGCGCCGGCCGTCGCCGCCGTTTGCCACAGCTGCGGCACGGTTGAATCGGTGCGCGAAGTGGTGCAACCGGCCGAACACGGCAGCGGCCTTGGCGTAGTGGCCGGCGCCGTGCTCGGCGGCGTGCTCGGCAATCAGGTAGGCGGCGGCAACGGCCGCTCGCTGGCCACTGTCGCCGGCGCGGTCGGCGGCGGCGTGGCCGGCAACCAGATCGAACGGCGCTCCAACAGCACCACCAGCTACCACATTGTGGTCAGAATGGAAGACGGCAGCCATCGCGAATTCACGCGCAGTCACGCCAGCTGGCGGGTCGGCGACCGCGTCCGCGTCTCGCATGGCGAGCTGACTGCACGCGGTTAAACACAGCGGCGCGAAGCGGCGCCGGCGCCAGAGGCGCAGCGCCGCCCAGGTGTCAAGGCTCAGTGTCAAGGCTCAGTGTGAAAGCTCAGTGTGAAAGCTCAGTGCGAAAGCTCAGTGCGAAAGCTCAGTGCGAAGACTACAGATAAAAAAGCGCGCGAAAAAATGCGCGAAAAAAAACAGGCCGCGTTTCCGCGGCCTGTTTTTTTGCACGCCAGACATCGGCGCGCGCTATCGGATCTGCAAATTAAGCGTGTTCGCCCAATACGGAAACGATCACGTCAACCACCACGTCGGTGTGCAAAGCAACCGAAACGTTATGATCGCCAGCAATTTTCAGCGGGCCTTGCGGCATGCGGATTTGCGCTTTTTCAACAGCAAAACCTTGCTTCGTCAACGCTTCAGCGATGTCGAAATTGGTGACGGAGCCGAACAGACGGCCATCGACGCCCGACTTTTGCGTGATTTGAACGGTCAGGCCATTCAATTTTTCGCCTTGGGCTTGCGATGCGGCCAGCTTGACTGCGGCAGCCTTTTCCAGATCGGCGCGCTTGACTTCGAATTCAGCGACGGCAGCCGCTGTTGCACGACGTGCCATGCGTTGCGGGATCAGGAAGTTACGGGCATAGCCATCCTTGACGCGAACAACTTCGCCCAGGTTGCCGAGATTAACAACTTTTTCTAACAAAATGATTTGCATAATTTTTCTCCAGGATCTTAAGTTCGTTGTACTTGACTAAAAACAGTCAATTACGCCGAATGCAGATCGGTGTATGGCAGCAACGCTAAGAAACGTGCACGTTTGATGGCGGTATCGACTTGGCGCTGATAGTGAGCGCGGGTACCGGTCAGGCGGGCTGGCATGATCTTGCCATTTTCCTGGACGAAATCTTTGAGCGTATCGACATCTTTGTAGTCGACTTGTTCAACGTGGGCTGCAGTGAAACGGCAGAATTTTTTCCGCTTGAACAATGGGTTTTGTTGTTTGCGTTTTTCTTTAAGCTTGAGCTTATTTTTGTCGAACTTTTTACCGAATGCCATTTTTGGCTCCTGTATCAATATGAGATGCTAATTAAATCCACTGATCGATTACGACGTCAGCAGCGAAAAATCAATGATGTGAAACACCAGACTCTTGCTATTGCGACTTTTGCGGGTCAAAAATCCGGTGAAGCGATAACTGTTTCCCAATTCCACCTGGTTGAAGCGGCCTGAAATTTCACCCGCGGCCAGCGCGGCAATTTCAAATTCGACTTTCCGGGCAATACCGGCTTCGAACTGTTCCGATTCGTGCAGCAACACGGCTGAGACAATCGGCACGCCGGCTGGGGTGTAGCGCAAAATTTCACGCTCGGCCACGCTGGCAACAAGTTCTAACTGGTTTTGAAATTCGTTCACAGTATCGGTATCACGCTCCCGATCGGCATTGCTACCGATGCTTCAGACGCAAATTGGTCGCAAAATCCAATAATCTTAGGCTGCAGCTGCCGCAGGTGCGGCGGCCTGTGCTGGTGTATCGGTGCGATGGCTTTTTGCAGCGTCGTCGCGTTGTACCGTCTTCATCATAGGCGATGGCGCAGTTTCAGCCTTCTTCATCTTGACGGTCAGGTGACGCAGCACGGCATCATTGAATTTGAATGCTGTTTCAATTTCGACCAGAGTCTCATTGTCGCATTCGACGTTCATGCAGATGTAGTGCGCTTTAGCCAATTTTTGAATCGAGTAAGCCATCTGACGACGGCCCCAGTCTTCAATGCGGTGAACTACGCCGCCGCGTGTGGTCACGCTGGCTTTATAACGTTCGATCATGGCGGGCACTTGCTCGCTTTGATCCGGATGTACGATAAATACTATTTCATAATGACGCATGCAAACTCCTTTTGGACGTATTGAAAATCGCCCACCTCGGCGTCAAGACGAGTGTGGGAAGAGGAAAGCCCGAAACTATACAACAGATTGGCAAAAAACTCAACGCTTTCAGTGGTTTATCGCCAGGCGCCCGGCGCGCACCGCTCTTTTTACCGCCAGATAGCCATTTCAGCGCGTAAAAAGGCAGAATTCCCTTGCATTTCAGGCTTTACTGTACAAAAATACAGGCTGTCTATATAACCAGATCATCCCCGCCATGATAAAACTGACCGCGCGCCAGGAACAGATCCTGAACCTGATCAAGGATGCGATCGAAAACACAGGTTTTCCGCCGACCCGCGCCGAAATCGCGCGCGAACTCGGCTTCAAGTCGGCCAATGCCGCCGAAGAGCATTTGCAGGCGCTGGCGCGCAAGGGCGCCATCGACATCGCGCCGGGCACCTCGCGCGGCATCCGCCTGCGCAGCATGGGACGCGAGCACCATTACACCGATGGCAATCCTTCCGGCAAGGCTTTCGGCGGCCATGGCACGCAACTGGCGCTGCCGCATCCGGCCCTGATGCAACTGAGTTTGCCGCTGGTCGGGCGGGTAGCGGCCGGCTCGCCGATCCTGGCGCAAGAACATATCGACCAGACCTATCAGGTCGACCCGGCACTGTTTTCAGCCAAACCCGATTATCTGCTGAAGGTACGCGGGCTGTCGATGCGTGACGCCGGCATTCTCGACGGCGACCTGCTGGCGGTCAAGCGCGCCGATCACTGCAAGAACGGCCAGATCATCGTGGCCCGCCTCGGTGACGACGTCACCGTCAAGCGCTACCGCAAGACTGGCGCGATCATCGAACTGCTGCCCGAAAATCCCGACTTCAAGACGATCCGCGTCGATACCAGTGAAGACGAATTCGCGCTCGAAGGGCTGGCGGTCGGCTTGCTGCGCTCGTGGGCATAGCAGCCGCGCGCAATAAACCTGGACGCGGAACTTGGATGCGGTCAGCGGCTCTTCGCCCGCGCGCACATGTCCTCTAGAAAGCCTGGCTCCAATTGGTCATGATTTTCTCTGGCTCCTTTTGCCCATTCACATGACTTTTTGAAATCGCCTTTTTTGTAATATACAAAGGCGATATTTGATCGCGCGTTGAATGCCTTGGGCGAAATTTGCAATGATTTTTGAAGTTGCTCAAGGCTTTCGTCGAGGCGATTTTGTGACCATAAAAAACGGCCGTAGTCGACATAGGCAACAACCGCCACTGTTTTCTTGGAAATGGCCAGCCGGAAGAATTTTTCGGCCTGTGGCATCGCCCTGTCGCGTTGAGCAGCAACAAGCGCGAAGCCATAGTAAGCATTGCCATTTTCAGGGTCGAGCAGCCATGCCTGATTGAAGCGTTTGATCGCCGTCGTCATGTCGCCTTTTTGAAGCGCGGTCCAACCCGCCTGCACCACATTTTGTGCAGTCTGCGACCGCGAATAAGCGCTCTTGTCAACCGCAGCAAGAAATGCCGCATCGGCTTCCCTCAGTTTTTCGATCTTTTCAAGCCCGCCATACATAGGGAGCTGATTTGGCGGAAGCGGCGCGCCCTGCACATGGGCCGTCAACAAAAAAAAGACGGCGCAAACAAAATAGGAATATCTCATGGCGTTTTATGACACCTATTTGAAACAGTCCCATCAATGCAAGGACGGTTGAACAACGGGGGCGAAGATGATGGCAATAAAACTCAGGCCGGCATCGCCTGCCTGAAATCCTCCAGCAGATCGGCCGTATCTTCAATCCCGCACGAAACCCGGATCAGCGATTCGCCGATGCCCATCGCGGCGCGCCGCTGCTGGCCCATTTCATGGAAAATCGTCTGCGCCACCGGAATGACGAGCGTGCGCGTATCGCCGAGATTGCTGGTGAGGATGCCGATCTTCAAGCGATTCAGGTATTCGAAGCAATCGACATTGTCCTTCAGCTCGAAGCTGAACAGGCCGCCGGCGGCCGCAAACAACTGGCTGGCCAGCTCGTATTGCGGGTGCGAAGCCAGGCCTGGATAATGCACGGCCGCCACATGCGGATCGGCCTCCAGCATCTGCGCCAGCGCCAGCGCGTTGGCGCATGAGCGCGTCATGCGCAGCGCCAGCGTTTCGGCGCCGATGGCGATGTGATGCGCGCTGTCGGGCGAGAGCGCGGCGCCGAAATCGCGCAAGGCCTTGGCCCGCAGCTGAAGAATGCCCCATTGCGCCACCGGCTGGCTTTTGAAATTATCGGCGATGTGCGGATAAGCGCTCCAGTCGAAGCAACCGGTATCGGTCAGCGCCCCGCCCAGCGCATCGCCGTGGCCGCCGATCGACTTGGTCAGGGCATTGACCACCAGGCTGGCGCCGACCGTCTTCGGCTTGAACAGGTAGGGCGAGGTCATCGTATTGTCGACCACGAAGACGATGCCGCGCGCCTTGCACAGCGCGCCGATGCGGGCCAGATCGGCCACTTGCGTGCGCGGATTGGCAACCGTCTCAACGAACACCATGCGGGTGGCCGGCGTCAGCGCCGCCTCGACCGCCTTGACATCGGTGGCGTCGACCAGGCTGACGTCGATGCCCTGCCCGGCCACTGTCTGCCACATGCTGTTGGTATTGCCGAATAAAAAAGACGAGGACACCAGATGGTCGCCCTGGCGCAGCAAGCCCTGGAAAACCGAGCCGATGGCCGCCATGCCGGTGGCAAAACACAGGCTGGCGATGCCTCCTTCCATCTTGGTGATTTTTTCTTCGAGCGCGGCGACCGTCGGGTTGCCCTGGCGCGCATAACGATAGCCGGGCTGCTTGCCCTGAAATACCGCCGCCAGTTCGCGCGCATCGGCGTAAGCGTAGGTGACGGAGGTATGGATCGGCTTGTGCAGCGAGCCGTGTTCGATCGTTTTCTGGCGGTCGCCGTGCAAAATGGTGGTGGTAAAGCCGTACTGTTTTGTGTTTGTCATCGCGGTCAGTCACTAAAGCCCAGGGAGAAGCCCGGTCGCCATATGCGCCGGGCAAGGCAAATTATAGACTTAAAAAACCGCGCCGAACATGACGGGCCGCTCAACCCTCGCGGCCGTCGACGCGCGCGCGAAACAGATACGGCGCATAGATCGCGACATACAGCAAAAAGGCCGCCGACCAGCAGATCGACGCCACCAGCAAAGCACTGTTGCGGATCGCCGCCGGACCGACGCCGGCCGCCACCCGGGCCACGGCGCCGCCCTCGATCAGTACATAGATCGCGGTTTCCGCCGGGCCGGCCTTGAGTGCACGGCCGGTATGGCCGAGCGCGGTACGCGTCATCATGCCAAGGATCAGCCCGGCCATGGAGCCGACCGTCAGCGCGTGGAAGGCGGCGCTGGCCGTCAGCAGATCGAGCGCGGCCAGCGCCAGCATGAAAAAGCCGATCGCAATCCAGGCATAGGACAGGTGCAAGATCCACAGCAGCGGCACGCGCACGGTGCGCTGCGGTTGCCAGCCGAGCAGGCGCCACGCCGCCATGCCGGCCGCCGCGCAAGCCAGCGCTGCCATCGGCCAGCCCTGAATGCCGGCGACCCAGGCCAGACTGCTGGCAGCCATCAGTCCAAGTGCGAGGCGGTCGCGGCGGACACTGACAAAAGGCTTGCTGCCGGGGGCGCCATTGGCCGTAAACATCGGAATGACACGGCCGCCAATGACCGCTTCGATGACAACGATGATCAGGATCGCGGCATGAATCGCCCGCACCGGACTCAAGTCCAGCAGACCCAGGTCGGCGGCGTGAAAAGTCGCATTGGCCAGCGTCAGCAGCCCCAGCAGCGCGACCAGAAACAGATTGCGCTTGTTGCCGGCCCGCTGCAGCACGCGGTATAAAGGCCAGGCCGCCAGCGGCACGAACAGCAGGTCGACGCCCGCTGCCAGCCACGCGGGTGCCAACAGCATCGCCAGGCGGCCGGCCAGCCACAAGCCGGCCAGCGCCGCCAGCTGACGGCCAGAGGGCGTCGGCAAATTGGTCCAGGCGCGCCCGGCGGTAAACAGAAAGCCGACGATAACCGCAAGCGCCATGCCGAATACCATTTCATGCATATGCCAGCTGAGCGAGACTTGCGGCCAGGCGCCAAGCCAGCCGAAATACTGCGCCATCCACAAAGGCAGGCTGAGCGCAGCAAAAGCCGCGGCCAGCAGATAAAACGGGCGAAAGCCGAGCCGCCACAGCGGATGCGCGGCATGCCAGGGGGCGTGAAGTTCGGCGGCGGGTTCTTCGATTCTCAGCAGGCTCATCTTCATCTCGGCAGAAAAAAGTGGACAACAGGTCGGCAAAAGGTAGGCGTAGCTACGGGGACGGCATGGGCAAAGCTGCATGCAGCGCCTGCGGCGCCGGCCATAAGATATATTTCACATACTACTTTTAAAGCGCGCGTTTTGCAATCGGAAAAATCTCAAGGCAAAAATACGGGAGAAGAAAGCGCCTGCGCTGATGCCCCGGACCGGGCGCCGCCGGGTCTGGGGATCACGCAAACGCCAGGCCCGGACCAGGCGTCAATGCCGCCGGGCCGGGCGCAGGCCGCCGCAGGGGCGACGAATCAGGCGCCGAACTTGCTGCGCAGGCGGGCCAGCACGCGGTGCGGCGCCAGCTGGGCCGGATCGAAAGCCGAGGTATCGATGGCGTCGAGCGTGTTTTTAAACAGCAGTCCCAGCTCGGTATCGCCTTCAATCGCCAGCCGGCGGCTGAAAAACAGCGTATCGGGATCTTCCTCGCGCTTGGCCAGCAACAGGAAATCATGGGCGGTGGCGCCGATCGTCAAATCGGGCAAGGCATGCGTGCTGCAGGCCACGAAAGCGCCGCTGCGCCATTGGAAATCGAAAGCCAGGCCGGCATCGTCGATGCGCAGGCGCAGATTTTTCCCTTCCAGCGATTGCCGCACATCGGCCGGCAAATGCCGCACCAGCGCCAGGTTCAAACCCTGGACGAATAACCACGAACCGGGAAAGGCCGGCAATTTGGAAAGCAGCTGCGCCATCGAACCGGGCAGCCTGTAACGCGTCGTTTGCATCGAAATATCCTCGCTAAATAGCAGTATCAGGCAGCCTGCTCGTGCTGTTCCATGCCCGGTTTCCCGAGCCAAAAGCCGTTGCATGGCGCGCCCGGCATCAGGGCTTTCATCGCAGCGGGAGCCGCGGCGGCCGACAGTTCGCCGCGCCGTACGCGGTCGAAGACAGCGATGATCTGATCCGTATTTTGCGCCTGCGGGCTGATTCGCACAACATCGACGCCCATCGCCTGCATCCGCGGCAGCTCCTGCACCAGATTGTAGACCGTGGCCGAATGGGTCTGGGTGCCGTTCAAGACCAGGAAAGGCTGCTTTTCGCGGGTCTGCACCAGCAAGCCGTCCGGATGGTTGAGGCAGCTGAACTGGCAATCGTCTTTCGGCAGATTGCGGTTACGGGCGGTAAAACAGCGCGCCGAAAACGCCAGCGGCATGCGGCCGTAGGCAAATACTTCGGTAGCCAGCCCGGCCGGCCGCACTTCGTGCATATGCTCGAGCGCATCGCGCCCCATTTCGAGCGGCATGACCCAGCGCTTGGCGCCCAGGCGCGCCACGAAATCGAGCGAAGGCGCATTGAACAGATTCAGATGCGGGCCGGCGACAAACGGCACCCGGCCCTGCAGGCAGTGCACGGCGCCCATGTCGTTGGCCTCGACCGTGTAACGGCCATTGTCGGTAATGCGGCGGGCACTGGCCAGTTCGGAACCGGACTCGATCAGGGCCTGCGTCGACAGCACCACTTCCTTGCCGTTGGCCGCCAGCATGTCGGCAATCTCGAGCCAGTCGGAAAGCCGCAGCTCATGGCGGCGCGAGCAGACGGTTTCGCCCAGATAGACGATGTCGAGTGCGCTGGTGGCCAGCGCTTCATAAAACGCAAACACGGTCGCGCGCGGCCAATAATACAGAATCGGTCCCAGGGCTAACTTCAACATGACTTCTCCAAATGCGTGTGACGCGTCATTTCCAGGCGCGGTGATAAGCGCCCAAGGTGTGCTGCTGGCCCTCGGCGACCTTGTTCAGTTCCGTCATCCAGGACGGCTTGACCGAATAGCGGCCGGCGCCGTCGAGGCTCAGATCGAGCGCTTCGCGCCACACCTTGGTAACCTGGGCGACATAGGCGGGACTGCGCTGACGGCCCTCGATCTTGACCGCGCGAACGCCCATCGCGCTCAGTTGCGGCAGCAGTTCCAGCGTATTCAGGCTGGCCGGCTCTTCGATCGCATAATAAGTTTCGTCGGCGACGTCAAAACGCCCTTTGCACAGCGTCGGATAACTGGCGTTTTCGCCATCGGCATAACGGTCGATCAGCACGCCATTGAGGCGCGACTCAAGTCCCTTGGGCGCTTGCTGCCAGCGCACCGCCTTGGCCGGCGAACAGACGCCATGCGTATTCGGCGCTTCGCCGGTCACGTACGACGACAGCGCGCAGCGCCCTTCGACCATCACGCACAGGCTGCCGAAACCAAACACTTCGATCTCGACCTCGGTATTGCGCGTCAATTGCTCCACTTGCGCCAGCGACAGCACGCGCGGCAGCACTGCGCGCGCAATGCCGAAATGTTCGCGATAGAAGTTGATTGCCTCATAATTGGTGGCCGAGCCCTGCACCGACAGATGCAGACGCAGTTGCGGATGGCGCTCGGCCGCATAAGCCATCAGGCCAGGATCGGCCAGGATCACGGCATCGATGCCGGCGGCGGCGGCGCGGTCGATGGCAGTGCGCCACAAAGCCCAGCCCTGCGCCTGCGGATAGGTATTCAGCGCAACCAGCACCTTGCGCCCGCGCTCATGGGCGTAGCGTACGCCCTCGTCGACCGCCGCATCGTCAAAGTTCAGGCCGGCGAAATTGCGCGCATTGGTGGCGTCGCGAAAGCCGAGGTAGACGCAGTCGGCGCCGTTATCGACGGCCGCCTTCAAAGCTGGCAGGCTGCCGGCCGGGCAGACCAGCTCGATCGGGGCGGGCCGTGGTGGAACAGCGGGATTCTGGGTCATGGGTGTGGCAAGCGGAAAATCGGAGGGCAGACTATAACGGCCGAGCTTGATGGAAGTCCTTGACCTAGATCAAAGTTAAATCATTGCGGCGATGTTAGGGTGAAGGCCTAATCAATGAGTTCTCTCATGCAAGATATCTATCTGAATGTCTGCTCGCTGAACGCACCGGAACCGATGGTGCGCATACTGGACGCACTCGCTGAACTCGATCCGCCAACGCGGCTGCAGGTGGTCATCGAATCCGAGCCGCAGCGCCTGTATCGCATCCTCGAACGCCACGCTTTTTGCCACAGCATCGCACGGCGTGCCGACCAGCTCTACGACCTGCTGATCTGGCACATGCCGCAGGTGCGCTGAGAGCGTCCGGCCGGAACCTCATCTGCGCTCATCTGCGCCCGGCATCGCCTCTGCGCGCGCGGCCGGCAAAAAGCCGATCGTGGCCAGGGCTTGCATGCCTGCTGCGCGGCGCTCGCCGCGGGCCAGCAAATCGGCGAGCGTAACGCCATCGAGCACCTGCAGAAAGGCGGCGGTGGCTTTGCCCAATATTTTTTTCAAGGCGCAGGCCGGCGCATAAGCACAGGAATTATTCTCGCGCTCGAAGCATTCGGCCATGAAAAAATCGGTTTCGGTACCGCGCACGACAACGCCGATATTGACTGCGGCCGGCTCGCACGCCAGGCGCAGCCCGCCGTGACGCCCGCGCACGGTTTCCACCACCCCCGACAAGCCCAGTTGATGCACCACTTTCATCAAATGATTTTTCGAGATGCCATGCAGCTGCGCGATGTCCTGTATCGTCACCAGGCGCTCGCGATTGAGGCCCAGATGCATCAGGGTGCGCAGCGTGTAATCGGTGTAGGCGGTCAATTTCATTGAAGACTCAGTATGTGCGGCGCGCCGCTTAATCGGAAATTAATAGAAAACTGCCAAATGAGGTATTTAGTATACATATTTATCCCATCCTCAGCACATCCCGATGACCGCCAAAAATCTGAGCAGAAAACAAAGCACAGGCAGCGCCAGACAGGCCAACCGGAATAACACAGTTCCGCAGATAAAAACTAATCTAAATCAAGCATTTCTCAACGCATTGCAAGTCAATCGATTGCGCCCCTGCCGGCGCCCCAAATAAGGCGGATGGCGGTTATATAAACGCTATAATGAATTTGCTCTACTCGATCCACAACGAAGTAAAAATGCGCCTCGGCGCACCGCACGGCCGGAAGCCGAAAAGTGAGAGAACGAAAATGACTGCTCCAGCGACACTTACAACCACAACTCTAAGCAAGACAGATCTCAATACCGTTCGTATGCTTTTGGCACGGGCAACAGAAGAATTGGGCAAGGTCGGCACGACCGAGCATATGCGCTTGCGTGCGATCGAAGACAAACTCGGCAAAATGGTTGGCGAATTGTTCGTCCTTACCGCTGCGTAAATAGCATGTGACAAAAATGCGGGAACACCACCCGCATTCTGCCGCCCGCCGCTGCCATGGCGACGGGCGACAGACAATCATCCCCAGTACCGGGCCTGTCGCCCGCATCACGCATCAGCAGCTAAACGTTTCAAGCAATTGCTGGACCGGGTGTCCACCATTGCGAACGGCTCTTCATATCCACATTTTTATTTCTTTTCAAGCCTTGGTAGCAAATGGCTTCAATCAACACGCACGCTGACAGCGACCGACCAGCAGCAACCGGATCGCGTACGAAGGAGTGGTTTGATGACGATCGAGAAAAAAAAGCAATATGACAAGACCAGCTCCAAACGCCAGGCAGGCCATCTGGCCCGCATGATGGAAAATAAAGGCAAGCGCTTGCCGGTCGACTTCGACGCCGACCGTCTCGACAAACTCGACGCCCTGATCGGCGCCGGTTATGGCGACAGCAAGGCCGCGGTGATACGTAAATCGATTGACGACGCCTATAAGGAAGTACTGGATAAACATTGACAACGTTTATATAAACGGTATAATTTTAGTGCTACCCTTTTACGTACGCGCCTTGGCGCGCCGCACGGCCGGAAGCCGATTATTTAGAGATCAAAATGACAGCTGTCGCAATCAACACCCTGACCACCACAACCTTGAGCAAACAAGATGTGGCTACCATCCGCTCGCTGCTTTCCTATGCAACTGAAGAACTGGGCAAAGTCGGTACTACTGAACATATGCGTTTGCGCGCAATCGAAGACAAACTCGGCAAACTGGTTGGTGAACGTTTCACCCTCAGCGCCGTAGAAGCTGCTTAATAATATAGTTCAGTAAGAAGCAGGCAATCATGTCTGCAGCCTGAATGGCGCTGCGTCCATGGCAGCATCATTCAGGCTAATCGGGTGTCAATCGTCAGTGACAGCCAATCACCTCCCGCTCCAATCGCTCCAATCATCACCTGCTCCAATCATCACCTGCCCCAGCCCTCCCCGCTTCAGTCGCCACCACGAAGTACGTCTTTTCATCTTGTTCATTGTAATTTGCTAATTTCCATGCCGCCGGAATAGCAGAGAGACATTTACGGCGCGCCGCTCATACAAAATTCCAATAAAAAATGCGTCTTCATGGTGCGTCCGCACTTATTTCAGGAAATTCCGTGTACACTTTCCATTTTCAAATACTTGCTCTCAATTCATGTATAGCAAATGGTTTAATCCGCAAACGCTTATTGCCTGGCTCCTTACTTTCCGCCCAGCACCAGTCAAAGTTGATGCCAAAGAAAGGCTGCGCGCCTGTTTAGGCATGCTGACCGGCATTTTCATCACTGGCGTTGCCACCCGCCTGCTACTCGGCCCAAGCAGTGCACTGCCGATGCTGGCAGCACCGGTCGGCGCCTCCTCGGTACTGTTATTTGCCCTGCCCTCAAGCCCGCTGGCGCAGCCATGGTCCATCATCGGCGGCAATATCGCCTCAGCCCTGATCGGCGTCACCTGCGCCCTCTTCATCCCCAATCCGATGCTGGCGGCCGCCGTCGCCGGCGCCGGCGCCATCATCGCCATGTTCGCCCTGCGCTGCGTGCATCCGCCAAGCGGTGCGGTAGGCCTGATGGCCGTACTCGGCGGCCCTGCCATCACCGGCCTCGGCTACCAATACGTCCTGGTGCCGGTCGCCATCAACACCATACTGCTGGTGGCCGTCGCCCTGGTCTATAACAACGTCACCGGGCGCCGCTATCCGTATGCCGCGCCTGCCGCGCCGGCCAAATTGCCCGAACGGACCGAGGCGCGCGCGAGCGATCGCCTCGGCTTCAAACCGGAAGACCTCGATCAAGTCTTAAAGCAATATAACCAGGTGCTTGACGTCAGCCGCGGCGATCTCGAATCGCTGCTGCAGCAGACCGAAATGCACGCCTATCGCCGGCGCTTCGGCGAAATCCTGTGCCGCGACATCATGACCGCCAATGTGGTTGCCGTCGAATTCGGCACCTCGCTGGCCGAAGCCTGGAGCCTGCTGCGCAAAAACCATCTCAATGCGCTCCCCGTTGTCAATCGCGGCCGGCGCGTGATCGGCATCGTCAGCCTGAGCGACTTCATGCAGCACGCCGACCTCGAAATTTTCGACACCATACGCGACAAATTGCGCAGGCTTCTGCAGCCATCGTTCGAAAGCCACAGCGAAAAACCGGAAGTGGTCGGCCAGATCATGACACCATCGGTATACACGGCAGCGCACGACATGCATATCGTCGAACTGGTGCCTTTGCTGTCGCAAGGCTTGCATCACATACCGGTGGTCGACGCCCAGCAACACCTGAGCGGCATGCTGACGCAGTCGGACCTGATTACGGCCCTGTACCGCGGGCGCCTGGACGACAGCAGCGTGCGCACCCTCGGCGCAGCCTGACGCGCCCCGGCTTGATGCACCCGCGTGATGCACCACGCTTGATGTACCACGCTTGATACGTCGGCCGCTGGGCGCGGCTGAACCGGTCCGGCGATTGCCGGCGCCCTCAGCTGCGGCCGCCGAAAGCCTCCTCGAACGACAGGATGCGACCGGTATCGGTATTTTCATAGCCGTCGATGGCGCCGACGGTCGAGCGAAACTGCGGCGACTGCAAGACGCCGATCACCCGTCCGAGCAGCGGATTCTCGAGCGCCTCGCGCCGCAGCGCATAAAAATAACGCTCGCGCACCAGCGGAATGAAATCGAGGCCGAAATGGACCGCGGCCGCCTTCAATCCAAGGCCGACATCGGCCATGCCGCTGGCGATATAAGCAGCCACCGCCGAATGCGTATATTCGGCGCTTTCGAATCCGGGAATGTCATTGCGCGACAAGTGGGTGTCGGCCAGCATCAGTTCGAGCAGCATGCGCGTGCCCGAGCCGACCTGCCGGTTGACGAAGCGCGCGTCTTGCCGGCCCAGATCATGCAAACTGGAAATTTGCAAAGGGTTGCCAGACGCCACCATCAAGCCCTGATGGCGCACCGCCAGTTGCAGCAATACATGCGTATCGGGATTGAACCACTGCGCGTAATAGGCCAGCGCCGGCCGTTCGAACTGCCCCAGCGGCACATGAAAGCCAGCCAGATCGCACTCGCGCCGAAATAGCGCGGCGACGGCATCGGCGCTATTGCTATACCGCAACTCCAGGGCAATGCCGGCGTCGTTGATGTGATTTAACAACGCCGCCACCGCAAATCCATGACTGCCGTGCAGGCGCACCGCCTTGGCTTTTTGGCGATCGGACTTGTTGAGCTCTTTTTCGAGTTCGGCCGCCAGGCTGTCGAACATCGGCGACAGCCTGGCGGCCACGCGGCGGTCGGCCCACAACAATTTGTCGGCCAGCGCGGTCAGGGTCGAACCGCGTCCGCGCCCCTTGGCTATTAGCGCTTCGCCAAACAAGGTCTCCGCTTCGCGCACCAGTCCCCAGGCGTGGCGATAGGACAGGCCAAGCATCGGCGCCGCTTTGGCAATCGAACCGGTACGCTGGATCGCCTGTAACAATGTCAGCAAAACCGCCGTATCGAGCGCCTGATCGCACTCATGCGTCACTTCCCAATGCGGGCGGATCGTCACTTTATACATAATCGATAGTTTCTTTGTATATTATGCAAAATATAGCCTATTGATATATTTTTTTTACAGTGATAACGTGACCAAAAGCCTCATTTACACGCCATAGTTTATGCAATCCGAAACATATAAACAGGCCCGGTCAGTGTATTGGTGCGGCGCATCAAATTCTTCGTGAAAGGGGCCGGCGTCAGGTCGCGCACCCGCTTTTCCGCCAGATATTTATCGCCGCCAACACGATTTTATGACTGAGTCTATAATTTCAAATGTTTGATCGTTCACAGCATGCCGCCAGAACGAATAAAGATAGAAACAGGAGACGAGCATGACCACCCCAGCCACGATCGACCTTGACGCCGTCGACACCATTCTCATCGAAGGAAAATCGCTGCCAGGCGCAATGCTGCCGATTTTGCATGCGATCCAGGACAAGCTCGGCTACATCCCGCCCGAGCTCGTGCCGCGGATTGCCGATGAGCTCAATGTATCGCGCGCCGAAGTCCATGGTGTCATCACCTATTATCACCATTTCCGGCAAACTCCGCCGGGCCGTCATGTAGTCCAGATCTGCCGCGCCGAAGCCTGCCAGTCGCGCGGCTCGGACGCCCTGGAAGCGCATGCCAAGGCCGAACTGGCTTGCGACTTTCACGAAACCACGCAAGACGGCACCTTTACGCTGGAACCGATTTATTGCCTGGGCCAATGCGCCTGCGGCCCCAACATCATGATCGGCGACGATCTGTATGGCCGCGTCACGCCTGAAAAATTCGACCGTCTACTCAACGCAGCCGCCAAAGGAAAACCATGAGCGCAGTTATCTTTGTTCCGCGCGATTCGACCGCGATCGCGCTTGGCGCCAATGAGGTCGCCCTTGAAATCGCCGCCGAAGCCGAAAAACGCGGCCTGCCCGTGCGCATCGTGCGCAACGGCTCGCGCGGCCTGTTCTGGCTCGAACCGATGGTGGAGGTCGAAACCGCCCACGGCCGCGTGGCCTACGGTCCGGTGGCAGTCGAAGACGTCGCCGGCCTGTTCGATGCCGGCCTGGCCAGCGGTGCCGCCGGCCATGCGCTGTCGCTCGGACTGACCGAAGAAATCCCGTTTCTGAAGCACCAGGAACGCCTGACCTTTGCCCGCGTCGGCATCACCGACCCGGTCTCGCTCACCGATTACCTGGCGCACGAAGGCTATGCCGGCCTGCGCCGCGCGATCACCATGACGCCCGAAGCGGTCGTCAAGGAAGTGCTCGATTCGGGCTTGCGCGGCCGCGGCGGCGCTGCTTTTCCGACCGGTATCAAGTGGAAGACGGTCAACTCGCTGCCGGCCACGCAGAAATACATCGTCTGTAATGCCGACGAAGGCGATTCGGGTACTTTTTCCGACCGCATGGTGATGGAAGACGATCCCTTCATGCTGATCGAAGGCATGACCATCGCCGGCCTGGCCGCCGGCGCCACGCAAGGCTATATCTATGTGCGCTGCGAATACGCGCACGCCATCGCCGCCCTCAATGAAGCAATCAAGAGCGCACTGCAACACGGCTACCTGGGCGCCAACATCCTAGGCTCGAGCCTGGCCTTCATGCTCGAGGTGCGCGAAGGCGCCGGCACCTATGTCTGCGGCGAAGAAACGGCCTTGCTCGAAAGCCTGGAAGGCAAGCGCGGCATCGTCCGTGCCAAGCCGCCGCTGCCGGCCATCGAAGGCCTGTTCGGCAAGCCGACCGTGATCAACAACGTCATTTCGCTGGCCGCCATCCCGATGATTCTGGCGCGCGGCGCGGCCTATTATAAAAACTACGGCATGGGCCACTCGCGCGGCACGCTGCCGTTCCAGCTGGCCGGCAACATCCTGCATGGCGGCCTGGTCGAGACCGCGTTCGGCATGACGCTGCGCACCCTGCTCTACGATTTTGGCGGCGGCACCGAAAACGGCCGGCCGATCCGCGCCGTGCAGGTCGGCGGCCCGCTCGGCGCCTATCTGCCGGAGTCGCAGTTCGATACACCGATGGATTATGAATCGTTCATGGCGATCAGTGCCGGCGTCGGCCACGGCGGCATCGTGGTCTTCGACGACACCGTCGACATGGCCAAGCAGGCCCGCTACGCGATGAAATTCTGCGCCATCGAATCGTGCGGCAAATGCACGCCGTGCCGGATCGGCTCGACGCGCGGCTTCGAGGCGATCGACAAAATCATCGCCAACGAAAACCGGCCGCAGCAAATCAAGATCGTGCGCGACCTGTGCGACCTGATGGTCACCAGTTCGCTGTGCGCGCTCGGTTCGATGACGCCGCTGCCGGTGCTGTCGGCTCTGAACCATTTCCCGGAAGACTTCGGCGGTGCCACCAGCACGCAAGAAGCGGCCTGATGCCTAACCACCTACACTACGAATACGAGCGAAGGAATACACCATGAACCAGCTCAATGGAACCGACTACGGCACCCCGGCCCGGGTCAACGAAGCGACTGTCACGATCGAAATCGACGGCATCCCGGTCACCGTGCCGGTCGGCACCTCGGTGATGCGCGCCGCGACCGAGGCCGGCGTCAACATTCCCAAGCTATGCGCCACCGACAGCCTTGAGCCATACGGGTCGTGCCGCCTGTGCCTGGTCGAAATCGAAGGCCGCAGAGGCTATCCGGCCTCATGCACCACGCGTGCCGAAGCCGGCATGAAGGTCAAGACCCAGACGCCGAAACTGGCCGATATCCGGCGCGGCGTGATGGAGCTGTATATCTCCGACCATCCGCTCGACTGTCTGACCTGCGCCGCCAACGGCAATTGCGAATTGCAGGACATGGCCGGCACGGTCGGCTTGCGCGAAGTGCGTTACGGCTACGACGGCGAAAATCATCTGGCGCTGCCGAAAGACGAATCGAATCCCTACTTCACCTACGACGCCTCGAAATGCATCGTCTGCAGCCGCTGCGTGCGCGCCTGCGAAGAAACCCAGGGCACTTTTGCGCTGACCATTTCCGGCAGCGGCTTCGGTTCGCGCGTCTCGCCGGGCCAGAGCGAATCGTTCATGAGTTCCGAATGCGTCTCGTGCGGCGCCTGCGTCGACGCCTGCCCGACCGCCACCCTGACCGAAAAAACCGTCATCATGATGGGCCAGGCCGAGCACAGCAAGATCACCACCTGCGCCTATTGCGGCGTCGGCTGCTCGTTCCGCGCCGAGATGAAGGGTTCCGAAGTGGTGCGCATGGTGCCGAACAAGGACGGCCATGCCAACCACGGCCACTCGTGCGTCAAGGGCCGCTTCGCCTTCGGCTATGCGACCCATGCCGACCGCATGCTCAAACCGATGATCCGCAAGGCCATCACCGATCCATGGCAGGAGGTGTCGTGGGACGAAGCGGTCAATTACGCAGCCTCGGAATTCCGCCGCATCCAGGCCAAGTTCGGCAAGGATTCGATCGGCGGCATCACCTCGTCGCGCTGCACCAATGAGGAAACCTATCTGGTGCAAAAGCTGGTGCGCGCCGCCTTCGGCAACAACAACGTCGATACCTGCGCCCGCGTCTGCCACTCGCCGACCGGCTATGGCCTCAAACAGACGCTCGGCGAATCGGCCGGCACCCAGACCTTCGATTCGGTCATGAAGTCGGACGTCATCATGATCATCGGCGCCAATCCGGCCTCGGCCCATCCGGTGTTTGCCTCGCAAATGAAGCGCCGCCTGCGCCAGGGCGCCAAGCTGATCGTGATCGATCCGCGCACCACCGAAATGGTCAAGTCGCCGCACGTGAAAGCCGACTACCACCTGAAGCTGGTACCGGGCACCAACGTCGCCGTCATCACCGCCCTGGCCCACGTCATCATGAGCGAGAACCTGTTCGACGCCGCTTTCGTGGCCGAGCGCTGCGACCAGCAGTCGTTCGCCGACTGGACCAAATTCGTGCTGCGCGAGGAAAACTCGCCGGAAGCGGTGGAGAGCATCACCGGCGTGCCGGCGGTGCAGATCCGCGGCGCGGCGCGCCTGTTTGCGGCGCAAAAGAACGGCGCCATTTACTATGGCCTGGGGGTGACCGAACACTCCCAGGGTTCGACCTCGGTGATGGGCATCGCCAATCTGGCCATGGCCACCGGCAACGTCGGCCGCGAAGGCGTCGGCGTCAATCCGCTGCGCGGCCAGAACAATGTGCAGGGCGCCTGCGACATGGGCTCCTTCCCGCACGAACTGCCGGGCTACCGCCACATCTCCGACACCACCGTGCGCACCGAATTCGAACAGGCCTGGAATTGCACGCTCGATCCCGAGCCGGGCCTGCGCATTCCCAACATGTTCGACGCGGCCCTGGACGGCACTTTCATGGGTCTGTATTGCGAAGGCGAAGACATCGTCCAGTCCGATCCGAACACGCAGCATGTGACCGCGGCGCTGGCCGGCATGGAATGTCTGGTGGTGCAGGACCTGTTCCTCAACGAGACCGCCAAGTACGCCCACGTGTTCCTGCCCGGCTCGTCCTTCCTCGAAAAGGACGGCACCTTCACCAATGCCGAACGACGCATTTCGCGCGTGCGCAAGGTGATGCCGCCGAAGGCCGGCAAATCGGACTGGGAAGTGACGATGGCGCTGGCCAACGCGCTCGGCTATCCGATGAATTACAAGCATCCGTCGGAAATCATGGATGAAATCGCGTCGCTGACGCCGACCTTTACCGGCGTCTCCTACAAAAAGCTCAACGAGCTCGGCAGCATCCAGTGGCCGTGCAACGACGCCGCGCCGGAAGGCACGCCGACCATGCACATCGGCGAATTTGTGCGCGGCAAGGGCAAGTTCATCAATACCCAGTTCTTCGCCACGGCCGAAAAAGTCACGCGCAAATTCCCGCTGATCCTGACCACCGGCCGCATTCTGTCGCAATACAATGTCGGCGCCCAGACGCGGCGCACCGACAACGTTCACTGGCATGGCGAAGACCGGCTCGAAGTGCATCCGCAGGATGCCGAAGAGCGCGGCATCAAGGACGGCGACTGGGTCGGCATCGAATCGCGCGCCGGCCAGACCGTGCTGCGGGCGACCGTGACCGAACGGGTGCAGCCGGGCGTGGTCTACACCACCTTCCACTTCCCCGAATCGGGCGCCAACGTCATTACGACCAACAGCTCGGACTGGGCCACCAACTGTCCGGAGTACAAGGTCACGGCGGTGCAGGTCACGGTCGTCACCCAGCCTTCGGAATGGCAGCAGAATTACAGCCGCTTTTCCGACGAACAGGTGCGCCTGGTGAAGGGCGAAGCGGTGGCCCGCAGCACTGCCGATGCCAGTCTGGAAGGGGCAAAATAAGGCGACCATCATGACTGCCGTTATGGATGAAGCAGCCGCACCGGAACTGGCGGCGCTGGCCCGCATCGAAGTCGAGAAATGGCGCGGCGATCAGCGCCAGGTCTGCGACGACGAGGTGGCGCGCGAAGTGCCGGTGGCGCTCGAGTACAACGGCATCTCGCATGCCGTGATGCTGGCCTCGCCGGACGATCTCGAAGACTTTGCGCTCGGCTTTTCGCTGAGCGAAGGTCTGCTGCGCGACCGCTCGGAACTCTACGATTGCGAAATCGTCGTCGGCTGCGAAGGCATACAGGTGCAGATGCAGATTGCATCCGAGCGCTTTGCCGCCTTCAAGGACCGCCGGCGCAATCTGACCGGCCGCACCGGCTGCGGCCTGTGCGGCGCTGAAACGCTGCAACAGGCGATCCGGCATCCGGCAGCAGTCAGTGGCAGCGCGCGGTTTTCGACCGCCGCCATCCATGCCGGCATGGCCGCCATGGCGCTGCGGCAGACGCTGCAACAGCATACGGGCGCCACGCATGCGGCGGCCTGGATGAATGCCGACGGCAGCCTTGGCACGGTACGCGAGGATGTCGGACGCCATAACGCACTCGACAAGCTGATTGGCGCCCTGGCCTACGAAGGCTGCGATTTTTCCGCTGGCGCCGTGCTCATTACCAGTCGCGCCAGTTATGAGATGGTGCAAAAGGCGGCCACCCTCGGCATCGGCATGGTCGCCGCCATTTCGGCGCCGACCAGCCTGGCGGTGCAGCTGGCCACCGAGGCCGAGGTCACGCTGGTCGGCTTTGTACGGCCGCACAGCCATGTAGTCTACGCGCACGGACATCGTTTAACGAATGTCGGTGCATGATCAACCCATTCCCCTCATCAACCCATAGCCGGCACATCATTAGACCGTAAAGGAAACAGAAATGCACTCGGATACCCTGGTCACCATGGCCAATCAAATCGGCTCGTTTTTTGAAACCATGCCCGACCGCCAGCAAGCGCTGATCGACCTCGCCGGCCATATCCAGCGCTTTTGGGAGCCTCGCATGCGGCGCGCCCTCTTGCAGCTGATCGATGGCGCCACCGATACCCATTTGAGCCCGATCGTGCTGGAAGCGATCAATACGCACCGCAGCAGTATCTTGAAAGTCGAATGACCGTGTACTGACCTCAGCGCATCGGACATGGCCAGTCAGATGCGCTGCCATATTCGTGGCGCATGCACCGTCAGCTTGCGGCACTCAACCCTCCGTGTTTTTTCATGCAAAAAAAGCGCCGGACACTTGTAAAAGCGATCGCCCTCGCCCCCGTGGCGGGCGGCCAATCAATTCTCACCCCGACAGACGAGAAAAAGCCCATGTACGGTCTAATTGCAAAAATAAAAACGCAGGCAGGTCAGCGCGATTCCCTGGCTTCAATTTTGTTACAAGGAACGCAGTCCATGCCCGGCTGTTTGAGTTACGTTGTGGCCACCGACCCGATGGACGCCGATGCGCTGTGGATTACCGAAGTGTGGGACAGCCAGGACAGCCACAAGGCCTCGCTTGGCCTGCCGATGGTGAAACAGGCGCTCACCGCCGGCCGGCCGCTCATAGCGGGATTTGGCGAACGCTTCGAGACCCATCCACTGGGCGGCTTCGGCCTGAAACCGCAGTAAGGCGTCGCCAAGAGTGAATCGCAACCCGGGGGCGAAAGCGCTCTCTGGCCCGATGCTTGCGGTCAGCGCCAGACCGGATTGATACAGGCTGAAATACAGGCTGAAATACAGGCAGAAGCCATCGTCTGACGCCAAAAAACCGCAGGGAGCTTCCGCTTCCGGCGGTTTTTTTTGCGCCGGCAACGAGGCGCGCTACGTCTTTACGATGCGCAAAAAAAACGTCCGGAAACCCGAAGGCTTCCGAACGTTTTTAGCAAAAGACTGGTGAAAGTCTCTTATACGGCTTTCGCTTCGTGCAGAGCAGCGATCTGTGCAGCCGAGTAGCCAATTTCACCCAAGACTTCGTCGGTGTGTTCGCCGAGCAATGGCGAACCAACGATTTCTGGCTTGTAGTTCGAGAACTTGATCGGGCTACCGACTGTCAGGTACGTACCGCGTTCTTTGTGTGGAACTTCGGTAATTGTGCCCGATGCGCGCAACGATGGATCAGCTGCGATTTCCTTCATCGACAACACTGGCGAGCAAGGGATGTCGAATTTGCGCAAGATGTCGACCGCTTCAAACTTGGTCTTGTCTTTGAGCCATTCTTCGATTGTAGCGAAGATGTCGAAAATCTTGTCTTGACGTGCCGAAGCTGTCATGTACGCTGGATCGTTGATCCACTCTTCGCGGCCCAGTGCGCGGCAGATTGGTGCCCATGCATGGCCTTGAACGGTGAAGTAGATGTAAGCGTTAGGGTCGGTTTGCCAGCCCTTGCACTTCAGAACCCAACCTGGTTGACCGCCACCGCCAGCGTTACCGCCGCGTGGGACGACATCGCCGAACTTACCGTGTGGGTATTGTGGGTATTCTTCCAATACGCCCAGACGATCCAGACGTTGTTGATCGCGCAGCTTGACGCGGCACAGATTCAACACAGCATCTTGCATCGAAACCGCAACTTTTTGGCCTTGGCCATCTTTGTTACGTGCGTGCAGAGCGGTCAAGATACCGATTGCCAGATGCATACCAGTGTTGGTATCGCCCAGAGCAGCAGCCGAAACTGTTGGAGGACCGTCGTCGAAACCTGTTGTCGATGCAGCACCGCCGGCGCATTGAGCAACGTTTTCGTAGACTTTCAAGTCTTCGTAGTGGTGACCATCGCTGAAGCCCTTGACGGACGCAACGATCATGCCTGGGTTCAAGGAGTGGATGTGTTCCCATGTGAAACCCATACGATCCAAAGCGCCTGGACCGAAGTTTTCAACCAGAACGTCGCATTCTTTGATCAGCTTGGTCAACACTTCTTTACCAGCATCGGTCTTGGTGTCGAGTGTCAGCGAACGCTTGTTGCTGTTCAGCATGGTGAAGTACAGAGCGTCGACATTTGGGATGTCGCGCAATTGCGAACGGGTAACATCGCCCGCGCCTGGACGTTCAACCTTGATGACGTTGGCGCCGAACCATGCCAGCATCTGCGTACAAGCAGGACCCGCTTGCACGTGTGTAAAGTCGATAATTTTAATGCCTTCTAATGGCTTACTCATAGTGCTCATTCCTTTAGATTATTGGACTTGAATGAATCCGGTTCAATGACGCCGTCAAGTCTCCATTGACCACGTCTTGTTACCAATACATGTATCATGCCGTTTACTTTTTATAACTGGCGGCGTAATACACCAGATTGTCGTTCAAACTATGCAAGGCTACTCGTTACATGCCTGCCTCGAGTGGACCTATGATAGCGAGCTATTGTCGCGCGGCTCATTGACTGCGGTCAATTTTCGCCACATAATGTTGACCACAATTGAATAAAGCGGGTATAGCCATGTCGCTGGTCGCCAACCACCCAGAACGCAATATTATACGAGTTCAACTCAAGCAAAATTTGATCCTCAAAAATTTGCGCGACAGCGAAATGGCTGCGCTCGAGCCGTACATGACGGTGGTCAATTATCAAAAAGGTGACATGCTGATGAATCAGGGTGTGCACGAGATGGAACAGTACTTCATCCTCGATGGCATCCTCAAGCGCGTCGTCACCACCGACTCGGCCAAGGAAATGATTTTGCGCTTTGCGGTCGAGCGCGGCATCGAAACCAGTTATGCCGCCTGGTGCATGAAAACCCCGACGCCTTACAGCATCGTCTGCGTGACGAAAGCGCGTGTCGTCAAGTTGGGTTTGCCGCAGTGGATTACCTTCATGGAAACGCACGAACAGCTCAAGAGTACATTCGAACATGAAATCATGCACTTGATGAGCGAAATCATGGGCCATACGATTACCCTGCATTTGCTTGATGCGCCGGGACGCGTACACCGTTTCGTCCGCAAACACGGCGATTTATTCAAACGCATCCCCAAAAAGGAATTGGCGTCTTATCTCAATCTGTCGCCGGAAACCCTGAGCCGCCTCAAGCATCAAGGCAAGATCTGACGACGCCGGCGCAAGACCCGCAGCAAGGCGCCAGACAGACAGCGCGCAGAAATTCAACATCCCTCCCCATTATTCACAAATGATATAACCCATATCAGAACTTGAAATTGGCTTATAGCATGACTCCTCTTTATATTAGTGCTTAGAGAAATTTTATAGCAGCACACAAAGCTGGCCATACCGATGAAGCCGCTTTGATATACCAGACAATAAAAAAGCGGGCCCACCCCTTCGATGGGGACTGGTCTGCATACAAGACTGCGATCTTTTTAGGCCGACAGTTTTTTTCAAGCGGGCATGTCCGCTTTCTTATATCTTGCCAGGTCGCTGTTTGACCTGGCATACGTAGCAGAGCTTACTGTACAGCTCAATAAAAAGCAGGCCGGCCCCTTCAACGGGGACCGAGCTGCACATAAGACCGTAATCTCTTCAGGTGGACGGTTTTCTTCAAGCGGGCTTGTTCCCGCTTTTTTCATTTCCGGCCTCACCATCCGAGACCATCAAACACGGCCTCGCACACCGCATCGCGCAAGCCGATAAAAAACGGGCCGGTCCCGTTGACAGGGAGCGGCCCGCCTGGCAGGCGACGATCTTATCAGGCCGCCATTTTTTTCAGGCGCACATGCCCGCTTTCTTCGCACATGGCCTTGTCGAGCAATTTGACCAGGGCATATACCGTGTCGATATGCGGCGTCGGCGTATCGGTCATGCGACCGAGTTCAATCACCGAACCGACCAGCGCATCGATCTCGGTGCTGCGCCCTGCTTCGACATCCTGCAGCATCGAGGTCTTGTGCTTGCCGACTTTTTCAGCGCCGGCGATGCGCTTGTCAAGCGAGACCCGGAATTCGATGCCGAGTTTGCCCGCCACGCTCTGCGCTTCACGCATCATCGACGCCGCCAGTTCACGCGACGGCAGATATTGGCAGATATCAACCAGTGTCGAATGGCCGAGCGCGCTGATCGGATTGAAAGTCAGATTGCCCCACAATTTGAGCCAGATCTCGGAGCGGATATTATCGAGCACAGGCGCCTTGAAGCCGGCCTTGACGAAGCACTCCGAAATGGCGTTGACGCGCGCGCTGCTGGAACCGTCGAGCTCGCCCAGAGGGAAGCGCTCGCCTTCGATATGCCGCACCACGCCCGGCGCCATCAATTCCGATGCCGGATAGACGACGCAACCGAGGATGCGTTCGGCCGGAATCAATTTCGCCAGCTGGCCGGTGGGATCGACACTGACCACTTGCCTGCCTTCAAACGGACCGCCATGCTGATGGAAATACCAGAATGGAATGCCGTTTTGCATGGTCACGACAACGGTATCCGGCCCAAACAATTTCGGCACCTCTTGCGCGACCGCATCGACCTGGTGCGCCTTCAAAGCCAGGATCACCAGATCTTGCGGACCGGCTTCGGCGTAGTCGTCCGTGGCGGTCACATTGGTGGCCACCAGTTCATTGCCGTCATGCTCGATCAGCTTCATGCCATTCTTGCGAATGGCGGTCAGATTGGCACCGCGCACGATGAATGTCACATCCTCGCCCGCCAATGCCAGTTTTACGCCTACGTAACCACCAATTGCTCCTGCCCCAATGATTGCGACTTTCATGGTATACCCCTTTTAGCTATCAAATCGGTTGCGCAGCGTGCCGATGCCGTCGATCGTTACTTCGACGACACTGCCAGGTTTCATCGATCCGACTCCGACCGACGTCCCGCACAGAATCAAGTCACCCGCATTCAATGTCATGTCCTTGGAGATCAGGCTCACCAGCTGAGCGACGGTGAACACCATGTCGCTGATTGGATAATCCTGACGCACTTCACCATTCAATACTGTTCGCACGACCAGGGTCGCGGGGTCGAGTCCGCTGGCAACGACCGGGCCGAACGGGCAAAATGTATCGAAGCCCTTGGCGCGCACCCATTGCTGGAACGCCGGATCGCGCTTGATGATATCGTTGACCGTCACGTCGTTGGCGCAGGTATAGCCGAACACGTAGTCTAGCGCATCTTCTTCGGCGACGTTGAAGGCGGTTTTTTTGATAATAATACCGAGTTCACCTTCGAATGCAACCTTGCCATCACACAACGGTTTGCGGATGATTTCGTCCGGGTTCAGATAGGAATTGTCGGTCTTGAGCAGATAGACCGGCTCCAGCGGCGGCGCCACCCCGAGCTTTTGACCGAGCGCATGGAAGTTGTTCCACATCGCCAGCACCTTGCCGGGAACCGACGGCATCAAGACCTTCACGGCATCGAGACGCACGGTGCCGTCGGTCGGTTTCGGACTGTCATACATATTGCCGCTGTAGATATGAATGGTATCCCCATCGAGCGTGCCGAAGCCTGTCGTATCGAGATATTGAAAGCGAATCCAATGTTGTATCATTTTGAGACTCTTTAAGTAGTTGGAAATCTTGACCGCCTGTCAGCCAGAGGGGCCGCGCCACAATCTCTGCGCCGACATGCGATATATATTCGGTAATGCCTTCAAGCGCCGGGCGCCGGTGAGACCAGCGGGCGAGCGCGCCCTGGTCGACGCGGCTCAAGCCATGCTGCTCGCTTACGACGCAGGCGGGACTTCTGATCCCGCATGTGTCGGAAATCCATATCCAACAAAATAAAACTTAAAACGAAAAACTATGTGGGTTCGTCTGACTGCGCAGACCGGAAAAGGATTGGCGGCGAAATAATGCGCCGGGCTGATCGATCCGAAAAAACAAGGATCTCGATCGCTCTCGCATTGGCCAGACAATCCACAACGCACTCATGCATGCGTCGAACATCGCGGTGCCTTTGGTGGCATCTCATGTTATTTGAAGACAGCCCGTCGACGCGGCATTTCGCCTCGCTGTGGGCCGTGGCAAACTGGCGGTACGCTTTACCGTGCAACACCTGGCAATGTGAGCCAGGGGTGCTACAAGCCCATGCCGATGCACCGGCATGATGATCGCTGAGGATGGCGCATAGGCGCTGGCGCTCAGATCAAAACCGACCGCACTGCGGTTGGCGCCCGTAAGTCAATCAGACCAACAGATATCAGCTATCCCGGCACAAGCGTGCCATCAAATTTATTGCAAAAGAAAATTTCGGCTATCTGCTTCCTGTATGAAGCACCGATTTACTGTGATACGCCGCGTGGTTGGCGGCGTATCAACAAGAAAGAAACAATAACGTGCCTGATCAGCCCGCTTTTTGCGGCAATGCAGCGCCGTCGATCACGCCACCGGCTTTTTGAGCCGTTGGTGCGCTTGCGCCGACAGCCGCATTAGCGCTATCGATGAAGCGTTTGCGCATCGGTTGCAACACGAACTTGGCCAAAAAGCCGGCCGTAATCGTAATCGCGGCACCGGCAATAAAGACCCGGTCCCAGTTGCCGCCAGCCGACAGCACCGACGCCAGCGGCACCAGCAAGGCGGCCGTTCCTTTGGCCGTGTACAGCGTACCGGCATTACCGGCGGCAAATTTCACACCAAAGGTATCGGCGCAAATCGCTGGGAAGATCGAGAAAATCTCGCCCCAGAACAAGAATACCATGGCCGCAAATGTCATGAAAGCGACTGGATCGTGGCCGTATTTCATCAGGCCCAGCATCGACAGGCCTTCGCCGATAAAGACGATGAACATGGTGTTTTCACGACCGATACGGTCCGAGATGAAACCGCACAGAGGACGGGTAAAGCCATTGGCGAGGTTGTCGATCGACAGCGTCATGGTCAGCAAAGGCAAGGTCATGCCCAGCAAAGTGATAGGCATTTTGGCCAGGCCGTAATCCTTGGCGATCGGACCGATTTGCGCGGTCGCCATCAGGCCGCCGGCAGCAACGGCAACGTACAAGACATAGGTCAGCCAGAAAACCGGCGTCTTGACCATCTTGCTGGCCGTGTAATCGACCTTGGTCGTGACCACCCGCGGTGCAGGCTGCACGCCTTTGGGCGGCGTCGGACGGACCATGAACATGGCCAGAACGAAAATGCAAATGCCTTGCAAGATCCCGAAATACAGAAAGGTATGTTCGTAGCCGGAAGTCTGGATCATATTGGCGATCGGGATGACCGTGACCGCCGCGCCAGCACCGAAGCCGGCCGCCGTCAGGCCGGCTGCCAGACCGCGCTTGTCCGGAAACCATTTCAAGGCATTGCCGACGCAGGTGCCGTAGACACAGCCGGCGCCAATCCCTGCAATCACCGCTGCCGCATACAACTCGGGCAAGGTGGTAGCAAAGGAATCGATAATCCAGCCGATGGCGGCAAACAAGGCACCGAAGGCAATCACTGGACGCGGGCCGAACTTGTCGACGAGCCAGCCTTCAATCGGCACCAGCCAGGTTTCGACCACGATGAAAATAGAAAAAGATAATTGAATTGCCGACATTCCCCAGTGATTTTTTGCTTCGAGGGGATTGACGAACAAAGTCCATGCGTATTGCAAATTGGCAACCAAACCCATGCAAAGGATGCCAAAGACTAACTGTGCCCAGCGATTGCTCGTAAAACGGCTTAAGGCGCCGCCTGCCTCAACTTGATTCTGATAGCTCATGAATCATATCTCCATTTTTCAGTGTTATATCTCTTCCAGTTTATGCATGACTTTTGTATTCACGCTTTAAACCGATTTTGAACGACGAAGAATACGACATATTCCTCTAAAACATACTTCTCTAACTAAAAGTATGTTGACATTAAAAAACGCTAACAAGCGCCAACCACGACGATAATATCCCGATCAGGAATATCTTACTTAGCAGAATTTTACGCAATCATAGCAGATTGCCGGAATATGAAATTACTCTATTCAAAGCAAGTTGCCGCATGTTTATAAAAAAAACGCTCAAAACATGTGTTTTCATCAATTTTGCAACATATAAACTACTTGCGAGCCTAGCATCCAGCATCATTTATTGATAATGCGAGCCACGCGGACTGCAAAAACTCCGCGCCGCCCACACCGGCAAAGCCGAAACAATGGTGTGAATGACGAATAAAACAGAGCAACAAAACTGACAAATTAAATAGGCAAATAAAGCAGACAAATAAAGCAGACAAACAGGACCGGCACGACAGGCAAGACAGGACTGAGATGACACAGCGCCCGGCAGTACGTTATCACAATATTGCATTTTGCAAGTTGCAGCGCTTATTTCACTGATTACAAGGCAAGACGTCAAGTGCGCCAGACACGCAAGGGCAGCAACAAAATGGTCCTGCCCCCGATTTTCCGACAAATACCTTGAGCGCCAGGATTTGCTTATTTGACCACGATCAAGAAATTAAATCACTAAAACGACAGCGCAAGCGCGTCGATTTAAAATAAGAAACTAAGCCCCGACCTGATGCTGCTGCAATTCTGCCCAGTTGATGGCAGGGCCAGCCTTGCGCCCGCCTGTGGTCATGGCATCGAGACAGCGTGCTTTGGCATGTTCTATGGCGTCGATCAGGAATTCGGCGTCGTAAGCTTTCAACAAATGGGGCTGTTGCGTTTCAAGATAGAAACGAATGCGCTGGCGCTCCTCGTTCTGACTCAAGACACTATGGTAAATCTTTTGATCCCAGTGCCATCTGAAGCCTAATTCATAAAACGCAGCGTTATAGGCGTCCCGGTGAGTTTCTACCGAAAAGGCGGCGGCACTGCTAAGGTCGATATCAAACATGATCACTCCTCTATCTGGGTGCTTCGCTAAAGAACTCGGTTTCAATTCGCTTGATGATGAGTTGATCGTAGAGGGTAAAAATGATTAGGTATAGTTAAACTTTTTAAGCATAATGATTCATCATTGCTTATATTTGATTGCGAACATATTATGAAAAATGCGACCTTGCGCCAGCTCAAAGTATTTGAAACTGTAGCGCGCCACCTCAGCTATTCCCGGGCGGCGCTCGAGTTGCATCTGACACAGCCGGCCGTCTCGACCCAGGTCAAGACACTCGAGAGCCATGTCGGTTTATCGCTGTTCGAACAGCTCGGAAAGAAGATTTATCTGACGCCGGGCGGCACCGAACTGTTGCATTTCAGCCGCACCATCATTCAGCAATTTCATGACGCAGAACAAGCGTTAATGCAATACAAGGGAATTTCAGGCGGCAAGCTCAATGTTGCCGTGATCAGCGCCGGCGATTATTTTTTCCCGCGCCTGCTGGTCGAGTTCGTGCGCCGCAATCCCGGCGTCCATCTCAACCTGACCACGCACAACCGCGAGGAATTGCTGACCGAACTGGCCGGCAACAACACCGATCTGGCCGTCATGGTGCGCCCGCCCAAAGATCACGACACGCTGAACCAGTCGTTCGCGCCCCATCCTTACGTGATCGTGGCGCCGCCCGACCATCCGCTGGTCGGGCAGAGTAATATTTCCATGGAAATGCTCAAGCGCGAAGCCTTTGTCGTGCGCGAACGCGGTTCCGATACCTGGCATTCGATGGAAGACGGCTTTGGCGAACATTTGAAAGACATCAAGATCTCGATGGAAATCAAAAGTATCGAGACGATCAAACAGGCCGTGATCGCCGGCATGGGCCTCGGATTTCTGTCGACCCACACCATCAGCCTGGAATTGAATGCCGGCAGCCTGGTCATTCTCGATGTCGAACATTTTCCCGTCATGCTCGACTGGTATGTGGTCCATCGGAAAAACAAACGTTTGCCGCCGGTGGCCCTCGCTTTCAAGAATTTCTTGCTCGAAGATGGAGCCAGTCTGCTCAAAAAATTCATCCCCTTCGATGGCAAGCCGCTGCCGCGCGCGAAATAAGGCTTTTCGGCGATAAGACGGATCAAGGCCGCTGTCGCATTCTTGACACAGGTCAAAACGAATTATTATTTCTGCAACAATAATCTGCCGGTTGCACTGACGCCCGAGACCGTCGTCGCCAACGGCAAAACAGCGCCGCCGTCATAGCGCCGAGCTACCGTTGCGCAATCCTGACGCTCAGCATGACGATAAGGCATCCCTTATCATCTTTACAAAAATATTTAATTATCGCGATTTGCCTGCAACACCTAGGATTGACCCGAGTCTGGCGTCCAAGCCGACCTTATAATAATTTCGAGACAGGACATATCATGCGTATTGGCATCCCCGCCGAATCCCGGCTGGGCGAAACGCGCGTTGCCGCGACGCCCGAAACCGTCAAAAAACTCACCGCCGCCGGTCATCAAGTCATGCTTGAGATCGGCGCCGGCGTTGCCTCCAGCATTGTCGACGAAGCCTATGTGGCGGCCGGCGCCACACTGGGCGACGCCGCCGCCGTGTTCGGCTGCCCGCTGCTGCTCAAGGTGCGCGCACCGTCGCTGGTCGAACTGGCACTGATCGCGCCGGGCACGGTCGTGATCGGCATGCTCAACCCCTTCGACAAGGACAACCTGGCCGCCATGAAGGCCGCCGGCCTGATCGCCTTTGCCCTGGAAGCGGTGCCGCGCATCTCGCGTGCGCAATCGATGGACGTCCTGTCCTCGCAAGCCAATATCGCCGGCTACAAGGCCGTGATCCTGGCCGCCAACGAATATCAGCGCTTCATGCCGATGCTGATGACGGCGGCCGGCACCGTCAAGGCCGCGCGCGTGCTGATCATGGGCGTCGGCGTGGCCGGCCTGCAGGCCATTGCCACCGCCAAGCGGCTCGGCGCCGTGATCGAAGCGTCCGATGTGCGGCC
>JAIZVZ010000230.1 GCA_021768485.1 Oxalobacteraceae bacterium
CGTGGTCTCGGTGCGGGTGGAGCTGTACGGTTCGCTCGGCGCGACAGGACGCGGACACGGCAGCGATATCGGCGCCATGCTGGGCTTGATGGGTGAACGTCCCGAAACCATTGATCCCGCGCGGATCGCATTACACCTGGCGCGGGTGGCAAGCAGCGGCGGCATCCTGCTGCTGGGCCGCCACCGCGTTGACTTCGTCCCCAGCCGGGATGTGCGGTTTTACCGGCGCGCGCTGCCGGAGCATCCGAACGGCATGCTGTGCAGCGCATACGATGCCCGTGGCGGGCTGCTGCTTGAGGCGCGCTATTTTTCGGTAGGCGGCGGCTTCGTGGTCGATGGCATCATCAACAACGATGTGTCGGCCGGCGTTGACATCCGCTATCCCTACGCCAGCGCGGCCGAATTGCTGGCGACCTGCCGGCGCGGCGGCCTGTCGATTGCCGCGCTGGTGTTGCGCAACGAATGCACGTTGCGTGAAGAGAGCGAGATCACGCATGGACTGGCACGGCTATGGGAAGTGATGCAAGCCTGCGTCCGTCGCGGCTGCGGCATCGATAATCCGGAAGCGATGTACACCTTGCCTGGGCCTCTGAATGTGCGGCGGCGTGCGCCACTGTTGTACCGGACCTTGTTGCAACGGCATGGCGTCGAGTCCGACGATCCACTGTCCGCGCTCGACTGGGTAAGCGTGTATGCGATGGCGGTCAACGAGGAGAACGCCGCCGGCGGCCGCGTCGTGACAGCGCCGACCAACGGCGCGGCCGGCATCATTCCCGCTGTGATGCACTATCTGCAGCGCTTCCATGCCGCCACGCCGGCCATGCTGCACAACTTCCTGCTGACCAGCGCCGCGATTGGCAGCCTTTACAAGCGCAACGCATCGATTTCCGGCGCCGAGGTTGGTTGCCAGGGCGAGGTTGGCGTGGCCAGTTCGATGGCCGCCGCCGGTTTGGCCGGCGCCCTGGGCGCGACGCCGGAACAAGTCGCCAATGCGGCCGAGATCGCGATGGAGCATCATCTCGGACTGACCTGCGATCCGGTCGGCGGCCGGGTGCAGATTCCCTGCATCGAGCGCAACGCG
>JAIZVZ010000015.1 GCA_021768485.1 Oxalobacteraceae bacterium
ATGCAGCGGCCTGCAAAGCCGTTTAGATGGGTTCGATTCCCGTTCCCGCCTCCAGATTTGAAAAATAGCCCACGCTTGCGTGGGCTATTTTTTTGTCTGCAATAAATGGCAAAGACTTTCTCTCCTAACATTTCGATGATCCCCCAACCACCATAAGCAGTTCTGGGACTAATTTTTTGGGGGCGCACCAGTAAATAGCCTCGACGAACATTTTCCTACTATTCTTGGCGAGCAGCTCAGTGGCGCGAGACGCCGGCGTAAATGAGAATAATCTTTGATTTATAGATATACCGCTGCCGTTCCAGCCAGTAGCATGCACATCCAAAGTCAATGCCGGCCAGAGATGTTTTGTTAGCAGGGTTAGCCGGCCTCACAATTCCATGCGATAACCAACGCCATAGATGGATTTGATCCAATTCTCGTCACCGCCAGCGTCGACCAACTTGCGCCGCAAATTCTTGACATGACTATCGATGGTACGGTCGCTGACGATGCGATGGTCGTTATACAAATGATTAAGCACTTGATCGCGAGAGAATACCCGTCCCTGTGAACGATGCAATATGCAGAGCAGGCGAAATTCAACCGGCGTGAGATCGACGGGCGTTGCGTTAATACGGGCGCGACACTTTTCTTCGTCAATCCTGATGGGCTGCTCTACCACACCGTTCTGAACAGGCTGATTGCGACGCAAGACCGCCTTGACCCGAGCTACCACTTCACGTGGGCTGAATGGTTTGCATACATAGTCGTCTGCGCCGACCTCGAGGCCCAACAAGCGATCGAGTTCTTCGACACGCGCGGTGATCATGATGATGGGAACGGCATATTCCATGCGTAACTCGCGGCAAATATCAATGCCACTGCGCCCGGGCAGCGTCAAATCCAGCAATACCAGATCGGGACGCTCGACATTGAATGCAGAAATGGCATCATTGCCATTGGCTACCCAGAAGTGCTTGTATCCAGCGTTACTCAGATAATCGCCGAGCACGGCGGCAAGCCGGGGTTCGTCCTCGACGATCATGATATGGTTGGGTGCAGGATTCATTGTATGGTCAGCCCCAGCTCAATCGTCAGACGCAGCCCTCCGAGCGCGGAGGGATGGACGGCGATCCGGCCTTCATGCGCTTCAACGATGTTGCGACAGATCGCCAGACCCAAGCCGCTTCCGCCACTGGCACGGTTGCGCGACTCTTCCACGCGGTAGAAGCGCTCGAACAGAAATGGCAGCTTGTCTATTGGAACCCCGGGAGCACTATCTTCCATCACAATCTGCACCATCCTTCCTGTACCACGGCAAGATATACTTACCTGTCCTCCGGCATCTGTATAGCGCAACGCGTTCTCCAGAATGTTGGAAAATAATTGCAACATTCGTCTTTCATCTCCGGAAATGATGAAAGGACCATCGGCAATTTCTCGCTCCAGCCGCAGTCCGGCGCTGATAAAGCGGCTCTGCATGGTGTTCAGGGCAGTATTCAAGATCGTCACGATGTCGATGGGTGTGCGCCGATAGGCTAGCGCGCCGACGTCGGTCAGCGCCAGATCGTTGAGATCATCAATCAACTTGCCCAACTGATTGACCTCCTGATGCATCGCCTGCAGCGATTGTGCATTGAGCACACGCACCCCATCCTGGACTGCCTCGAGCTCGGCCCGGACGACCGCCAACGGCGTCCTCAATTCGTGCGAAATATCGGCCATGAAGGTCCGTCGCGCGCGCTCGTTAAGTTCAAGTGCCTGTGCCAGGCTGTTGAAGTCCTGGGCCAGCGCTCCGATCTCATCGATGGTTTCGACGGGAATGCGTATTCTGTAGTCGCCGCCAGCCAATAGACGCGTCGCGCGCGCGAGGTTGAGCATTCGGCGCCGTACCTTCTGCGACAGAAACCAAGTGAGCAAGGCGATCAGCAGAACGGAAACTGAACCGAAAATCAACCATGTCTTGCGCTGTTTTGCCAGAAAGCGAGCTTCATTGGGCAACAGAACTCGTTGTATGGGAATGATGCCGAGCCAGCCTACTGTTTCCCCTCCAACGACAATCGGGCGCCGGACAGCGTTTTCATCCAACAGTTGATTGCCCGCGATTCTCTTCAAATGAATGTCGAGCACCCCCATTCGGACTGACGCTCCAGTTTGCTCCGTTATCGGAAGCGTCCCGCGACGTAATTCCAGATCGGGCTGCGGAAGTATTAGTCCAAGAAATGTTTTGAGGTCGCCCTTCAGAAAGTTCCAATTACCGTGTTCCTGGTATGCATTAGCAAAACGAGGAAGAGCTTCCGATATTCGGTCTTGCTCCTGGGAATTCAAATAGTCAAAAAAATCTTTTTGTACGCTCATGCGCAAAATAAATGCCTGCGCCGCGAATACCGCGATGCAAGCGGCCAGCAAGACGGAGAAGAGTTTGAATGCGAGACTGATCTTCATGGGATTGAGGGTAAGCAAAAGGAGTGTTAATGACTATACACGGCTAACTGCACGCCAAACAGCCTGAAAGTGTTGCTATATGCAATCTCCATACTCTCTGCACATTTCCCCTCCATCATCCGTACATCTTAAAATTTCAATATCCAATTCATGTTTCCTCTGGCTAGAATCCTCAGTCTTGCATCACGAAAGTGCTTCGTGGTGACCACATTCGGCATGAGCGTGGCCGGCTGTGCCTTGCAGCCTCCCTACCAGGCGCCGGCGCTGCCGATCGCCAGTACTTGGCATGCTGAAAGGCCGCATGGCGGAAGTACCCAGGCATTGCTTGGCTGGTGGACCAGCTTCGATGATCCGGCAGTCGCCGAGTTGATCGGCATCGCCGAGGCCAACAGCCCCGATCTGGCGAAAGCCATCGCTCAGATTAAGATCGCGCGCGCCACCTTGGTCTCCGATAGCGCGGCACTCTTGCCCTCTGTTACCGGTTCCGCCGCGGCTAGTCGCAGTAAGCAGTCAGCCGGCACAGGCAACGGCGCCGAAACGCTTACCTCAACCAGCCGCAGCGGTGAACTCGACGCCAGCTGGGAAATTGATCTTTTTGGCAAGAATCGATCCAGTCGGGATTATGCTCAGGCGCAGCTAGAGGCCAGCGTTGATGACTGGCACGATGCCCGCGTATCGCTGGCAGCGGAAGTAGCAGACGACTACGTGCAATATCGCGGGTGCAAGCTATTGCTTCAGGCTTATCGGAATACCGGGGCTTCGCAGAGCCAGACCTTGAAGCTGACGCGTACTGCCGTATTGGCCGGACTGTCTGCCGAGTCCGACGGTTACCTTGCCGATGCCAGTGCTGCGAGTGCTGCAGCCACCGCAACCGGGCAGCATGTTTCCTGCGAAGAGCTTGTGAAGTCCTTAGTGGCGGTGACCGGTGCCGATGAAACCATTGTTCGTGGCATCATTGACCGCGCCTCGGCCCCCGCTTTGCCGGAACCGGCCAGCTTTGATGTCAGCAGTGTGCCGGCGGATCTGATCCGTCAGCGGCCCGATTTGGCCTCGGCGGAGCGCACGCTGGCCTCTTACTATGCCGCAATAGGTGAAGCCCGCGCCGCTCGGTTTCCCAGTCTGAGCTTGTCCGGATCGATCGGACTCTCGGCAAGCAATGTGTCGTCGCAAGTCTCCACCTGGTCATTTGGACCGTCCCTATCCATTCCGATTTTCGATGCAGGCAAGAAAAAAGCAGCCGTCGACAATGCCCTGGCAAGCTATGACAAACAGTTGGCAAGTTATCAAAGTTCCGTGCGGAGCGCCGTCAAGGCGGTGGAGCAAGCCTTGATTGATCTCGATGGTGCTGCGCGCCAGAGCGAAGACAGCAAACGTTCTGCGGATCAGTACCAGCGCTATGCGAAAGCCAAGGAGCAAAGTTGGAGCGCCGGACTGGACACTTTGCTGACACTCGAAGACGCCCGCCGCTCCGCCATTTCCGCCGAGGTCACCCTGATTGCGCAGCGGCGCAACCGAATTCGCTATTGGATCGCATTGTACAAGGCATTGGGTGGCGGCTGGAAGGCAGAGAACAACGCCGCACCGCAAGTTGCTATCCCTACGTCCACTTCATATTTACAATTACAAGGATCTATACAGTGAAGGTATTTCGTCATCGAAAATTGATAATGGTCGTGCTGGCCATTGTCCTGCTCAGCATTGCTTGGTGGCTGTTGCGCCAGAACGCCCCGCGCGCAGCGGTATCGGCGCCGGCGCCGCTGCTCACCGTCAGTCTGGTCAAGCCGACGCATCAAGACTGGCCCGAAATAATCCAGGCTAATGGCAATCTGGCGGCCTGGCAGGACGCTGTCATCAGCGCCGAAACCGGCAGCCTGCGCATCACGAAGTTGCTCGTCGACGTTGGCAGCGTCGTCAAGCGTGGCCAGTTGCTTGCAGAGCTGGCATCAGCCAGCGCGGTGGCCGACGTCCGCAAACAGCAAGCGGCAGTGGCCCAGGCACATGCCAATTTGGAAGGAGCACAGGCCGATATGAAACGTGCCGCCATGGTGGCCGGGGGCGGGGCGCTGTCAGCACAGAAAATAGATGAATATCGGACCACTGAGGCCGCTGACCGGGCATTGCTCGAGTCTGCCGAAGCGGATTTACAGAGCAAACGCATTGTACTGGCGCAAACGCGCATCCTGGCCGTCGATGACGGCGTCATTTCATCGCGATCCGCTTTGCTTGGGAATGTTGTGAGTGCAGGGACCGAGTTGTTCCGGATCGTACGGCAGTCGCGCATAGAATGGCAGGCGGAAGTGACTCCGCAACAGCTCGCGCGCGTCCGCAGCGGCCAGTTGGCCCATGTCTTGCTGCCAAATAGTAAGACGGTTGAGGCAAAGGTAAGACTGGTCGCCCCGACCCTTTCCACCGCCAGCGGCAGAGCGATTGTCTATGTCAGCCTGCCGGTCGGAAGCGCAGCGCAATCCGGTATGTTTGCCAGCGGCAGCATCGAGCTGGGCAAGCAAAGCGCGTTGACCTTGCCTGAACAGGCCGTGGTATTGCGCGATGGTCGCAGTGACGTCTATGTTCTCAATCCCGACCACGCAACGGTGGCACGTCGCACTGTTGTCACCGGACGTCGGCGGGGCGGCGAGGTCGAGATCGTTTCGGGTCTTGATGCAGGGTCCGCCGTGGTGCAGAGCGGCGGGGCATTCCTGTCCGATGGCGCCGCGGTCAAAGTCATATCGGCTGCGCCGAACAAGCTGGATGCCACATAATGAATATTTCTTCCTGGTCAATCCGTAAGCCCGTACCGGCCATCCTGTGCTTTTTTCTCTTGACTGTGCTGGGCTTGATGGCCTTTCATAAACTGCAGATTCAAGAATTTCCGGACATGGATCTGCCGACCATCACTATCGCCGCCACACTCGAAGGTGCGGCCCCCTCGCAGCTCGAAAACGAGGTGGCGCGCAAGATTGAAGACAAGTTGACCTCGCTGACGCTGCTGGATCACGTCACCACGACCATTACCGATGGATCAGTCAGCATCAGCGTTTCCTTCAAGCTGGAAAAAAACTCCCAGGCGGCGCTAAGCGAAGTCCGCAATGCCGTCGATAGCGCGCGTGCCGATCTGCCTTCGGAGATGAGCGATCCGACGGTGTCGAAAAGCGAAGCCGCATCTTCTCCGTTGCTGACCTATACCGTCAACGCCTCCGCGCTTGATGAGCAGGATCTGTCATGGTTTATCGATAATGACTTGAGTAAAGCCCTGCTTGCAGTAAAAGGTATTTCGAGCGTCACGCGCATTGGCGGTATTGATCGCGAAGTCAGCATCGACCTGGACCCGGCCACCATGGCCGGGCTCGGTTTGACAGCGGAGACTATTTCCACGCAACTCAAGGCGATGCAGCGGGAACGCTCTGGCGGCCAGGGCGACGTCGGCGGCCAGCGTCAATCCACCCGAACGCTGGCAGGTGTCGGGTCCATCGAAGAGCTGGCGGCGCTGAGTATCACTACTGGCGATGGCCGCCGCGTGCGGCTGGACCGCATCGCCAAAATCAGTGACGGTTCGGCCGCGCGCAGTTCCTATGCATTTCGTGATGGCAAGCCTGTCATTGGCGTGCAGATTACGCGCGCCCAGGACAACTCGGATGTCACTGTCTTGCGTTCTTTACGTGCAGCAGTCACAAAATTTTCAGCGTCACATCCACAGGTCCATATCGTTGAGGCCAGCAATACTGTCACCGCCATCGAAGATAACTACGATGGCTCAATCGACATGCTGATTGAAGGCGCGGTACTGGCGATCATCGTGGTGTGGTGGTTTCTGCGCGATTGGCGCGCCACGCTGGTCTCGGCTGCGGCCCTGCCGCTGTCCATCATCCCGACCTTCGGTTTCGTTTACCTGGCCGGCTACTCGCTTAACACCATCACCTTGCTGTCGTTATCGCTGGTGGTCGGCATTCTGGTCGACGATGCCATCGTCGAAATCGAGAACATCGCGCGTCATCTGCGTATGGGAAAGACACCCTACCAGGCCGCGATGGAAGCGGCCGACGAGATAGGTATGGCCGTCATCGCCACCACGTTCACGCTGGTAGCGGTATTTCTGCCAACCGCCTTCATGTCTGGCATTCCTGGCCTGATTTTCCGGCAATTTGGTATCACCGCCTCGGTTTCGGTGCTGATGTCGCTGCTGGTAGCGCGGCTGCTGACGCCAATGATGGCCGCGTATCTGCTTAAGGCCAGCACCGAAACGGAGCACGATAGTGCTCTCATGACCCGTTATTTGGGATGGGTCAAGGCTTGCCTGAACAATCCCCGGCGCACGATGTTGGCAGCAGCATGCTTTCTATTACTGTCGCTGGCCATGGCGGTGGCGCTGAAGACTGCATTTATGCCGGCACAGGACAAGGCACAGACCAAGGTGACGCTTGAGCTCGCTCCAGGTAGTACGATTCAGGACACGCGTATCCTGACGCAACAAGCTGAAAAGTTGCTGCGTACACTGCCAGCGGTGACGAGCGTCTTTTCTGCAGTCGGCACCGGCAACAGCAACGGCAGCGCGGCGGGCGGCAATGACACAGTGGGCCAGGTGCGCAAGGCGACCATGACAGTCGATTTGGCATCGCGAAGCAAGCGCGCTCAAAAGCAGTCTGCGATAGAGGACGACATGCGCCGGGTCCTGCGCGATCTTCCCGGCGCGCGGGTAGCCGTCGGCAACGGCGGCAATGGAGAAAAACTCGACATAACGCTGGCAGGCAGCGATTCCGGCACGCTAGAATCCGCCGCTGCGGCACTGGAAACGCAATTGCGGACACTGAAAGGGATCGGCAACGTTAGTTCCAGCGCAGCGCTCCAGCAGCCGGAAGTTCAGTTTACGCCGGATTCCGGCCGGGCCTCGGCATTAGGCGTCACAGCGGCAGACGTCGCCAGTGCAATTCGCGTCAGTACTTACGGCGACTACTCCAGTTCATTACCAAAACTCAATCTTCCTGAGCGTCAGATCGGCTTGCGGGTACGCATCGATCCGTCGCAACGCACCTCCATGGACGACATTGGACAATTGCGAGTTGTCGGTAGCAACGGCAAGATCGCCATTGCCTCGCTGGGCAATCTGAAAATGGGCAGCGGCGCGGCTCAAATTGACCGCATTGACCGCGAACGCAACATCACGCTGTCGGTTGAACTGAATGGACGCACTCTCGGCGAGGTGGATAAAGAAGCCAGAGAACTTTCCGCTTTCAGGCAATTACCGGCAGGAGTGCATCCAGTTGAGCAAGGCGAACTGCAGCATATGAGCGAGCTGTTCCAGAGCTTCGGCTTGAGCATGGTGATAGGTATCTTCTGTGTTTATGCCGTACTGGTGCTGTTGTTCCATGATTTTCTACAGCCGGCGACGATTTTGTGTGCCTTGCCATTGTCGCTGGGTGGTGCATTGTTTGCGCTGCTGGTGACGCGTATGAGTTTTTCGATGCCATCCGTTATCGGATTGCTGATGTTGATGGGCGTTGTCACCAAGAATTCCATCCTGCTCGTCGAGTATGCGATCGTGGCCCGCCAGCAGCGAGGCATGGACAGACTCGCGGCACTAATGGATGCCTGTCACAAACGCGCACGTCCAATCCTGATGACGACCATTGCGATGGGGGCCGGCATGCTGCCCAATGCACTCGGACTGGGGGCTGAGCCAAGCTTCCGGCAACCGATGGCGGTTGTTGTCATCGGAGGCTTGCTGACATCAACGCTACTCAGCCTGTTGGTGATTCCAGTGATCTTCACCTACGTGGATGATCTGGAACGATGGATACGCAGGTGCTGGCATGAAGTGATCTTCCGGTCGGACCGTCGGGTGGTAGTGCATGACGTCAAGTAAGAAAACAGAGGCCTGCATGATGTCAAATCGGCCCGATCTGAAGATGTCCCTGATGTTCCACTGGCATTCTGGCACGGCTCGCGGTGTCGGGGCGGTGGAGGCGTCACGCCATCTTCATGTCGCGTGCCGCCAGCTGCATTTCGCCCGAAATTATCAGTGTGCGCTTGAACGACAGTGTGATATCAACGAGGCAGATTTGCGGAACGAGGATGCCACGGCAGAGCTGCACCATCCTGCGAGGAAATCAAATGTTGCAGACCAATCGAGGATGGAAAATTCAAAGCAATTTGGGATGGTGTCTACGGCGCGGGCAGCTGGGATGCAAATTCAAGGGTATGGGCAATCGAAATTGAAAGGGTGAAAAGTGAACCAACAAGACAAAAAATCTGCATCAGCGGACCATATTGCTGGCGCTCACAAAATGGCCTCGGCGGACAAGCAGACCGACATTTTAAAGCATCTGCGCGAAGACGTCGGGAATCTGGACTGCAACCATAAAGCACCAGTGATACCGAAAGGCTGGACTCTGGACAGAACCAACAGCGGCGACATCATCGTCCGCAAGGCTGGCATTGGCGGATGGGTGTCGAGCGCGCACAGCGATAACATTGCGTCTTCAATTCTTCACGAGCTGGCGGCCGATATACTCGCCACCGCCAGCGGTCGTGCAGAATGCGGAGCATATCAAGGCAATCAAGAGACGCAATACTGATGTCTCAGAACTATTTTTAAAAGCGACGGGAGAAGACTGGATTGGAGAGTCGATTGTCTCGAGAGCACTAGACAAAATCCAACCTCACATTGAGGCATGCGTGTTCGAACTTTTCCGAACTCACCAAGCTGTATTTTTGAAAAATTTGACGATTGCTAACTTAGAAAGTAGGTTGGTGCGTAAGTTATTGATTTTGTGCATGCGATACGGCCTGTAAAGCCGTCTGGATGGGTTCGATTCCCGTTCCCGCCTCCAGATTCAAAGAGATAACTCACGTTCGCGCGGACTATTTTTTGTCTGGCGATATGCGTCGCCTTAGCAGAAGGCATATTCGGTGAGACCGATATTGACGGTGACATCAAGTTGCTGAGTCAGCCCAGACGGCGCGGGCAGTATTTGCTGTCTTTATTGTTCATGCATAAACCCCTTGATCGCCAGGGCAGCTCTTCTTTCGCGCTCGTCCTGAGCATCCTCGAAGGACCGTGCCGGCCGGGGCCGACAGCTCACAGCTCAATTATAGTTGCTTGCCGTGCGCAAACAGCGGAGCGTAGGCTGTTGCAAGAAGATCTGCCGACGAGAAAGCAAGGACTGGCCACGCTTTTTGCGCGTGGCGGTGAGGTAACGCGCAAATTTGATGAAAGAGCGTCGAGGCGATGAAATGTATTGCTCCATTTTATGTGTCCTGGCGCACTGACTGGCATGCGGACTTCGTGCTATAAGTAAACTACCTTATCTGGATGGAGCCGATTATGAAAACATTCATTACCTTATGTTTTGCCGCCCTCGTTTTGAGTGGCTGCGTTATTTCGCCTTTGTATGGCGGCGATGGACGGGAACATGCCGGAAGTCATGAGGGCAGGGACCGGGATCAGAGTCACGACAATGGCAATCGGGACCGGGACGGCAACGACCGTCATGGCGACTCTTACCGGAATTGAGCAATCCTTAGCGCTAATATATCAGGACAACAGCGCAGGACAACAGCGGGCCAACAGCGGGCCAACAGCGTGTCAACAGCGTGTCAACAGCGTGTCAACAGCGTGTCACATCCCAATATGTAATTTTTCAAAACGTGAAATATGTCCGTGGGCAATCGGAGGGATTGCCATCGCAGTCAATGGGGGCCACACAATATGTTTTTGGCGGTACTCATCGCCAGCGGCGCTATCGATGATAATTGACGACATTTTCGCAGGGACGCCAGGCAGTTGGCGCGACTTGTCCAATCGCGATTGGCGCAGGATTTGCAATCCTGTTGCCAGGATCACTCGATGCCGTCGTAAGCAAGGCGCTGGCAAATCGTGGATACTGCGTCGGCCGAATTGAGTGTGTAGAAATGCAGTCCTGGTGCCCCTTGCGTCAGCAAACGCTCTGACATTTCGGTAATGACGTCGAGACCAAAAGACTTGAGCGAAGCAAGATCGTCGCCGTAAGATTGCAGGCGCAATCGCAGCCAGCGCGGGATCTCGGCCCCGCACATATCAGAAAAGCACGCGAGCTGATTGAAATTGCGGATCGGCATGATGCCAGGAACGATGGGAATCGTCACGCCGTGAGCGCTGACTTCGTCGACAAAGCGAAAGTAGGCGTCGGCATTGAAAAAGTATTGCGTGATCGCGGCGTCGGCACCGGCCTTGACCTTATTGACGAAATGGCGCGTGTCTATGGCTGGCGATGGCGCCTGCGGGTGGCACTCAGGATGGGCGCCGACTTCGATATGGAACCACTCACCATATTCTTCACGCAGAAAGCTGACAAGATCGCTGGCATGGGGGAACTCTCCGACATCGCCAACGCCTGACGGCATATCGCCGCGCAGTGCGACGATATGGCGAATGCCATGCGATTTATATTCATCGGCAATGGCCCGAATTTTTTCGCGCGATGAACCGATGCACGACAGATGTGGCGCTGCCTGTATTCCTTCCTGTTTGATTTCCAGCGCAGTCTTTAACGTCCCATCCTGGGTGGAACCGCCGGCGCCATATGTCACGGAATAGTAATCGGGTTTGAAGCATGCCAGCTGCTGCCGCGTGATGCGTAACTTTTGTACGCCTTCTTCGGTCTTGGGCGGGAAAAATTCAAAACTGATCGGTTTTGTGCGAGATGTGATATTCGCAGTTGTTTGCATCAAAGTCATTTTTTGCTTCCATTTAATAGAAAAAGGGCTTCACATGCAGGGCCTGCCGGCTTGATCGGCCGACAGGCGCATGCGGTTTTTGGCCTTTAAGACATGCTGGCCAAAATGGATGTGCAGCCGATGCTTAATCAATTCCTTGCAGATCAGGTAGCTTCCGTATTGCCGCTTCAGGTGTATTGATCTTGTTTTGCGAGTTCACAAACCGGCTGCGCATTGGTGCCAGGACAAACTTGGCAGCCAGACCAGCGCAGATGGAGATGCCCGCCGTCAGAATGAAGACCCGGTTCCATTGCTTGCCTTGTGCCAGCAAGGAGGCGAGGGGAACCAGCATGGCGGCGGCGCCTTTGGCGGTATAAAGAACGCCGGCATTGGCCGAGGCGAATTTGCTGCCGAAGGTGTCGCCGCAAATGGCTGGGAAGATCGAAAAAATTTCGCCCCAGCACATGAAAATCAAGGCAGCAAACAGCATGAAGGCATACGGGTTATGGCCATACTGCATGATCCCGATCAGTGCGATGCCTTCGCCGATAAACATGGCCAGCATCGTGTTCTCTCTGCCGAAACGGTCGGATATGAAGCCGCACATCGGACGCGTCAAGCCATTTGCCACATTATCGATGGACAGTACCATCGTCAGCAGTGGCAATGTTACGCCCAGCATTGTCATCGGCATCGTCGCCAGGCCGTAGTCATGCGCTATCGGGCCCAGTTGGGCAGTCGCCATGACGCCGCCGGCAGCGACGCAGACGTAGATTACATAGGTGAGCCAGAACACTGGGGTCTTGAGCATTTGCGATGGTTTCATATCCACGTTGCTGGTGGCGCGGACGACATGCTGGCTGGCGACCAGCTTTGGCGGTGTCGGCCGGACCAGCAGCATGGCGAGGGCAAACATGCCTACACCTTGAATCACACCGAAGGTCAGAAAGGTCTTTTCATAGCCGGCCGACTGGATCATGTTTGCGATCGGAATGACGGTCACAGCGGCACCGGCGCCAAAGCCGGCCGCAGTCAAGCCGGATGCCAGGCCGCGACGATCGGGAAACCATTTCAAGGCATTGCCCACCAGCGTGCCATAGACGCAGCCGGCGCCGATGCCGGAGATGGCCGCCGCCAGATACAGAACGGTCAATGAATCTGCGTAGCTGTTGAGTACCCATCCGAGACCGGCAAAGATGGCGCCGCCGGCCACTACCGGGCGCGGGCCAAAGCGGTCGCCAAGCCAGCCTTCAATAGGTACGAGCCATGTTTCGATGACGATGAAAATTGAAAATGCCAATTGGATGGAGGCCAGATTCCATTGCTGCTTGTCGTGAATCGGCTGTACAAAAAGCGTCCAGCCATATTGCAGGTTGGCGACAAGCGCCATGCAAACAAGGCCGATAACAAGTTGAGCCCAGCGGTTCTTTAACCCTTTCGAGTCCGATGCCCTGGCTGCGTTGATTGTCAGTGACATAGCGTTTCCCCTGTCGTGTGGTTTGATTTGTCAGGGGCGATTCCTATTTATATTTCCTTTATTTGAACCGCCCTGTTTACTTCCGAGTGCAGCTTTTTCAGGACCTCATCATGGATGTGCCAGCAACGGCAATCCATGCGTGTCCGCGGATTACGGTACCGTGAGACAGCCTCATGACATTCAATTGCCACAAGTGCGTGTAAGCGGATCGCAGCTCATAGCATCTGTGCGAACTTCCCAAAATCCGCCATTTCCGACAGGCATGTATTGGATTTGCTGCTGGCGTGTCAGGGTGAGGAGCAAGTCTTCGAGCTCGGCGGAGGGAAGATCAAAAACGGCTTTCAACTCTACCGTCGCAGCACGCCCGTCGCGTTGCAGAAAATCGAGGATGGCCTGGCCACTTGTTTCAGGCGCGTGCTCTTGTAACTGACCTTCGGACAGCGAAGCGATCACTGCCTGCATGCCGTGGAAGCTCTGGTATCCGCGAAGCATTAATTCTTTAGTGCCCCAGCGAAAAAGGAAGGTCGGGAATCCTCGGGCGCCATACTGCCGGGTCGTCAGCAAATCATCGCGGAAGGCTTGTGCCGCCGTTCCGTCGTCGAGGTGCTTGATAAAGGCGGCAAGCTCAACGCCGACGTCGTTCGCCAGTTCAATCAGCACTTCGCGCCGTCCGGTTTCGCGCGCTTCTGCTGCCGATGCTTCGCGGATGCGCCGCAAAAATTTCGAGGCCAGTTCTGGATTGCAAAGTTCAACGGCTTTATAGGCAATATTTTGCGGATAGGTTGATACTGTGTCGGCGGAAAAAAGTCGAAAGCCTTCGATCTCCACAGGCATGCCATGGCGTTCCGATGCTTCCAGCCAGTGCTTGGCAATTTGCGAATTTGCTTTTTCAGGATCGCCGCCAATCGCATTGGCTTGATCATAAAATTTACGAATATCTTCAACCAATCCGCCCATCACGGGCGTAATCTGGATTTGCGAGCCATACCAGACCTGGAGTTTGCGTAAAACGGGTTCACTTCCCCAGCACCATGTACACACAGGGTCGGTGAACGCCAGGATTTCGAGTTGTTGCTGATTTTTCATGGCTTGAATGCTTTCAACTGTTGATTCGGAAAAAGTGGATGGCAAGGCGCTGTTTCCACGTTTATCTCGGTGTCGAATTAAATGTCAGGACTGTCCAAATCGCCCCAGACCTAGTACCGTTGGCGGTCGATTGGCTGTCTGGGGCTGGACATGACGACGTCGACCAGCGCGGTTGCAGCTCCCCACTGCGCTACGCAGTGGGGCCTTGGGCAAATTTATGCTGCCAGTGATTGCATCAGCACTTGAATCAGTTGACCGCCTTCCGGCGTAACCCAGCTTCCAGCAAGTTCTGCAATCAACTGGTTGGTACTGGTCAGCGTCACGCCCGCGCGTTCCATCCGGCGCAAGGCGATGTCATCGGCCATTTTGGTCGGCGAACCGCCGGCATCGGCCACGACTTGCACCTCGAAACCCTCGCGGACCAGACTCAGCGCCGGGTAGACCGTGCAGACGTCATTGGTGACACCGGCGATGATCAGCTTTTTACGCCCCGTCGCCTTGACTGCGGCGGCAAAATTCGCATCGTCCATGGCATTGACGATACCAAAGCGCTTGACGCGGGCCGCAAATTCGGACGGCAGGATCGATTCCAGTTCGTTCAACAAGGGACCTTGGGCATATTCTTCCATGCTGGATGTCAGCACCACCGGCATCTTCAGGATGCGCGCCGATTGCGCCAGCATCAGGGCATTTCTTTTCATCTCTTCAAATGATGTCGATTTGACCCAACCCATGGTTCCTACTTGGTGGTCGATCAATAACAGGGCAGCATTGTCAGCATTAAAATTTTCGTAAGTCATTGTTTTCTCCTAACAAAATTAAAGGGCAAAACGCCCTGGGGCAAGGACTGACAGACAGTCCCAATACTTAAATTGAACCGAATTCTCCACCCTGGTAGGCGGCGACTCTTTCGGCAAGGGCGGCAGTGGAGGCCATTGCAAAAGGCCCTTGCCAATGCACCGGTTGTGCGAGCGGCATGCCTGACAGCACCACGAACTTGGCATTGCCGTGTCTTGCCTGTACCTTGATCTCATGCGACATTGGCTGTCCCGCAAAAACCGGCAGGCTCAGTTCGTTGGCGTCAAACGATTGACCGTCAACCAGCACGGTACCGAAGATGGGCATGATGAAGGCGCTGTGACCGGCGGCGATGGGGACCGAGAGTTCAGCGCTGTCATTGAGCGAGATATCGAACAGGCCGACGTCGGTCGGCGCTTGCAGCGGTGATTGCACATCGCCAAATTGGCCTAGCGCTACCCGAATTTTTGCGCCGGGCAGGCGCACGAGTGGCACATCCTGTGGTTCGATGCTGAGCGCAGACGGCGCGCTGTCCTGGTGATCGGCGGCCAGATTGACAAAAATTTGCAACATATGGACGGTCTTGCCGGCTTCGGCAGGTACCTCGCTGTGTACCGCGCCGCGCCCGGCGGTCGTCCAGTGCAGCCCGCCCGGCTGAATCCGGTTGTGCGTGCCAAGCGAATCGCGGTTCTCAATGCCGGTTTCCGAATTGAGAAAGAGGTAGGACACGGCGCAGTAGCCGGCATGGGGATGGGCCGGGAAGGTTGCGGCACTCATCCATGCATGATCGACACCGAGAAAAGGGTCGATCGGTTCGGCCATTTTGCCCCCGCGTACGGAGTAAGCGCGAAAGCCGTTACCGATGTTCATGCGATGCAGTTGAATGATCTTGCTCATGATGGAAATCCTTCGCGAATGTGCGTTTTTCTCAAAAATTGGTATTCGATGTCGCTTTGCGTATCAGCATTATTTTTTTGCAATGCGATGTGAACGATGCAAAAAAAGAAGGGCTGGCACATGTTGTGGTGCTTGTTGCTTTTGCTTGGAAACATTATCTTTCAATGAATATTTAAGATAAAGTAGCCAAAAACGAATTGATTGATCCACTGATGGAGCAATGGGGATGGAACTTTTGAATGACATGGCCTTGTTTGTCGAGGTGGTCAAAGCGCGCGGCTTTCGCCATGCGGCCGAGGCACTCGGCATACCAAACTCTTCAGTATCTCGTCGAGTTACTTCTCTGGAAAAGGCAATCGGGTTGCGACTGCTGCACCGGACCACGCGCAAGATCGAGTTGACCGAGGCTGGCCAGATCTATTTTGAACGGTGTAAACGTATTGTCGATGAGGCTAGGCTGGCTCATGAGCAGCTTGGGGAGTTGCTGGCGCAGCCGAGCGGGATATTGCGGGCTTCGCTGCCGGTGGATTTCGCGACCATTTACCTGGCGCCGCTACTGGCGGAATTTGCCCGTCGCTATCCCGGCATCGGCTTCGATTTCGACTTGACGCCGCGTCTGGTCGATCTCGTGGCTGAACCGTTTGATGTCGCCATCCGCATGGGCAACCCACCGAATTCGAATCTGATTGCGCGGCAGTTGGCCAACCTGGCGTGCTATCTCTACGCTTCGCCGGCTTATCTCGCGCAGTTCGGCGAACCGGGTCACCCCGGCGATCTGACACAGCATGAATGTATTGGATTTCGAACGGCAAAGGCCAATTCGTGGACGCTGCAAAATGCCGAAAAATCGCTGGAGGTCGCGGTCGGCGGCCGGTTTCATCTCAATAGCATCAGTTTGATCCGGCGACTGAGTACGCTTGACCAGGGGATCGCGATTCTGCCTGAGCAGATCGTGGCCGAAGACGTCGCCCACGGCCGCTTGCGCAGGATTCTACCCGATTGGGCGGCGCCGCCGATCCCTGTGTATGCGATGACCGAAACGCGGCTGCTGCCGGCCAAGACGCAACGGTTCATCGAGTTTTTGCGCGAGCAGCTCAGCGTCCATACGCTCGCATAAAGGTTTCCACAACGACGTTGACCCAGCGTTCGATTTGCGCTCTTGTGAGCGCAGAGTCGGGATGGGTCAAAGAAAGAAGTTGTGGCTCACTGCGAACCATGTTGATGAACACGCGCGCCGCCTCATCATGTGCGAGGTCCCCCAAATCGATCTCGCTCGACACGCTTGCATTGGCAAATTGCGCGGCCACCATCGAGGTGATGACGCTTGGACCTTGCACATAAAAATTGCGGGCCAGGGCGGGAAAGCGGGGGCCTTCGGAAACGACGATACGGTGCAATGCCAGGCCAGAAGGGGACAGGACAATGTCGAGATAAGCACGCGCCAGGGCGGTCAAGGTTTCCTTGAGTTTTCCTGGCGTAAATTGAATCGCTCGAACTGTTTCTGCGAAGCTTTTGCACTCGGCTTCTACTACCGCCACGAACAACGCTTCCTTATTCGCATAATGCGCATAGACGGTCGATTTCGAGACGGCGGCCTCGCGCTGGATCATGTCGGTTGTTGCGCTGCCGAATCCGTGTGTCAGGAAAATTTTTCGAGCAGCACGCAAAACAGTGTAAGCCTTTGTGCCAGGGCCCGCGTCGGTGGGAGGCGTATTGTTTCGACTCATGGGGGCTTGCTTCATATTAAAAGTAACAGGATTTGTTGGTTGACATTGGCAATATCAGTGATTATAGTACAGTACCGAGCGGTACGGTATTGAATGATTTTATCTCTCAACTCCCCACGTGCTTGTGACAATTTAGTGCGCCTCGATGTCCAGAGGGGCTTTTTTTATATGTATTTCGAACCGATCGGTGCGGTACAGTTACATTCTGTGCCGCGCAATATGAGCGGTTTCGAAGGCGATTTTCGACAGGACGCAGAAATGAAGTCTAATCCCTGGGAGCCCCCATTTTCCATTGCGCTGCGAGGTGCATTCGGCATGGCGGCATGCATCGTCATGCTGGCAGCCTGCTCGGTTGGTCCGAATTTCCAGCGGCCCGACAGCGGCCTGCAGGACGTCAAATTGCAGGCGAGGCCTGACTACCCGAGCAGGTATCCGGCCACCGATTCAAGCGCGCCTGCCCAGTGGTGGACGCTCTTTAATGACGAGGTTTTGACGCAACTGCAAAAGAAGGCCTTGTCAGCCAATCTTGACCTCCAGATTGCGACGAGCCGGATTGAACAAAGCCGCGCCCAATTGGGCATTGCTGCCGCCGAGTCACTTCCCACGGTTGGTGCGGGTGCCAGCTATCAGCGCGAGGCGCTTAGTGAACATGGCAGTCTGGCCGCATTAGGCGCCTCCAGTGCGCCGTTAAATTTCTACCAGGTTGGGGTGGATGCGAGCTGGGAACTTGATCTATGGGGACGGGCGCGCAGGGTACAGGAAGGGGCGGCGGCCGCACTGGAGGCCGCAAGCTACGAGCGAGACGCGGTCGGCGTGACGCTGGCGGCCGAAGTGGCCCGCTCTTATCTGCAGCTGCGCGGAACGCAGGCGCAACTCGATATCGCCAAGCAAAATAAAGAGATCGCCGAGCATGCGCTGCGTTTGGCGCAAAGCAGGGAAAGCAATGGCATTGCCACGCGATTTGAAACCTCAACCGCGCGTGCGCAACTGGCGACGATCAATGCCACAGTCCCCGAGCTCATGCAGCACCGTAATGTATTGATGAATGCACTGGCACTGCTACTAGGTGAGAAGCCGCGCGCGCTGGATGCGCAACTGCAGACCATGATTCCTTTGCCTTCATTGCCGGCCATATTGCCGGTCGGTGTGCCATCCGAACTGGCCCGCCGGCGCCCCGATATTTTGCGCGCGGAAGCCCAACTGCATGCAGCCACCGCCAGCATTGGCGTGGCAAAAGCCGATTTCTATCCACGCATCGGATTGACAGGCCGCGTCGGCGTTGAGGCGTTTGAGAGCAGTGATCTCAGCAGCTGGGATTCACGGTTTTTTTCAGTTGGCCCCACCATCTATCTGCCCATCTTCCAAGGGGGGCAGTTGGTACAGCGACTTGCATTGAATGAAGCGCGCCAAAAAACTGCGGCACTGGTTTATCGGCAAACGGTACTTCAGGCCTGGCATGAAGTGGACAATGCCCTTGATGCTTTGGTGGCGCAGCAGCGTCAGTACGCAGAATTATTGCTCTCCTATCAGCAAAACAAACTGGCCATGCAGCTAGCCGAACGAGGTTACCGGGAAGGTGCGGCCGATTACCTCAGCGTGCTGACTGCGCAGCGCAACCTGCTCGCCAGCCAGACCAGCCTCAATACCAGTGCTACCAATGCCACGCTGACTTTAGTCAATCTTTACAAGGCTTTGGGCGGCGGCTGGACGACGGCGGAAATTGATACCGCTTCGAATCATGCAATGCCTGGCTTGCCCGCCAAGACCGGCGAGGCAAAGCTTGTTGTGGCAGCGACCACGAGCAAAACAGAGGCTGCAAAATGAGCGTAACGGTTTCGTCTGTGAGCGTGCCTGCGCCTCATCCCGAGGCTCCGCGTGCCGTGCTGTCAATTCGGACTATTGCGGGACTCACCGGCATCTTCATTGGCGCCATGATGGCCGGACTGAACAATCGGGTAGGAGCTCTGGGACTGGCTGATGTCCGAGGGGTATTGGGCTTCGGCATGGATGATGCTTCGTGGCTTGGCACTTCCTATACTGTGGGCGAGCTGATCGCGACCCCTTTTGCGACGTGGTTCGCCATCACTCTATCGGTAAGGCGGTTTCATCGATTGATGTTGACGATCTGTGCTGTGATCGCTGCGCTAATCCCATTTGTGCATGACCTGAATTTCTTAATCGGTTTGCGCTTTTTGCAAGGGATTAGCAGCGGCGCCCTGATACCTATTCTCATGATGGCGGCACTGAAGTTTCTACCTCCAAGCATACGCCTGCATGGTCTTGCGCTCTATGCGATGACCGCGACCTTTGCGCCGAACCTCGCGATCTGGCTGGCCGGACAATGGACCGATGGACTGAATGAATGGCCACTCATTTACTGGCAGATTATTCCAGTCTGTTTTCTCGCCGGCTTGCTATCGAGTTGGGGTTTGCCGCACGACAGAATTCAGACGGAGCGATTCAAGGATGCGAATTGGCCTGGCATGTTTCTTGGCGTCATGGCTCTGGCCCTGATCGCCATCGGCCTCGATCAGGGCGTGCGCCTGGACTGGTTCAATTCACCATTGATCACCATTTCTTTGATCGCGGGTCTGATATTTCTGGCTATTTATTTGGTGACAGAGTGGTTCCATCACGCGCCATTTCTTAAGCTACAGCTTCTTGCTCGGCGCAACCTGTGGCTGGGCTCGAGCATTTTCGTGGCATTGCTTGTTACGTTGATGTCGGGGGCGCAATTGCCGGCAAATTATTTGGGAGCGATTCAGGATTATCGCGCCCTGCAGATCGCGCCGATTGGCTTGCTGATCGCTTTGCCGCAATTGCTGCTTGGCTCTATTGTCGCGCTGCTTCTCTATCAAAGACGCTTCGATGCCCGATATGTCTTTGCCCTGGGACTGGGCTTGATCGCAGTCGCCTGTTTCCTGGGGGCGCAGCTGACAGCAGAATGGAACCGTGAACAATTTTTCATCACGCAAATTCTCCAGGCGGTGGGACAGCCGATGGCAATTGTTTCAGAGCTATTTCTGATGACAAGCGTCGTGCACGCGAGTGAAGGGCCTTATTTTTCGGGAACCATCAACACGCTGCGTGTATTTGGAACCTTGATTGGCGCAGCGGCGATCGGACAGCTTCTCGCCGTGCGCGGTCGCTTTCATTCCGAAATCTTGTTGGACCATGCTGGGCTGCTTGGCAATACCTTGTCGGAGCCATTGGCTCCATCGCAATTGATGGCCATTATTGCCCAGCAATCGGCAGTGCTTTCAGTGGCCGATGCGTATCGTATCTTGGGTGGTTTGGCACTCTTGCTGATTCCGGTGGTACTGCGACTGACATATATTCCAGCACCGAACTTAAGCCCCGCGCCCACTCACGTTTCTCCTTCATCTTCTTCACACGGATAAATCATTATGGCATTACCAAAAAATGTAAAGATCACGATTGCCGCTTCACTGCTCATTTTGGCTGTTGGTGGCGCCTATTATCTTAATCACCCGGAATCGCTTGCCTCAACTCAAACGACAGATGACGCCTATGTGCAGGCAGATTTGACGACAGTTGCTCCGCAAGTGTCGGGGAAAATAGACCGCGTTTTAATTGCCGATAACCAGGCGGTGCGAGCAGGGGATTTGTTGGCAACCATCGATGCCCGTGATTTTGTGGTTGCGGTCAATGTCGCCAAGGCCCAGGTCACGAGCGCGCAGGCCAGCGTCGCTAGTTTGCAAGCCCAGTTGGTGCGGCAGGAATCGACAATCCAACAAGCACAGGCGACTATGGATGCCGATAGCGCAACGCTGAAATTGGCTCAAGAAAATAGAGCGCGCTACCGCAATCTCGCTTCAGATGGGGCCGGCACGGTGCAGGCATTACAGCAGGCCGAGGCGCAATTGAGCATTCAACAAGCAAGCCTGGGAAAAAATGCCGCAGGCCTGCGCGGCGCGCAGCAGCAGATAAGCATTTTGCGCGCAGATCTTGAGAAGGCCAAGGCCGTAGTTGCCCAGGCGCAAGCTGCTCAAGAGGATGCGGAGTTAAAGCTTTCTTATACTCGGATTACCGCGCCGGTTGATGGCACGGTCGGACAAAAGGCGGTACGCGTAGGTGGCTTTGTCGCTATCGGGAAATCTTTAATGGAAATTGTTCCTCTCAAAGACATTTATATCACAGCCAATTTCCGGGAAACCCAATTGGCGCATTTGCGGGCCGGTCAAGCCGCGCAGATAAAAGTTGACGCGCTTCCCGGCGAAACTTTGCAAGGGACGGTTGAAAGTCTGAGCCCTGCCAGTGGCGTGAGCTATTCCGCCGTAGCGCCGCACAATGCCACCGGCAATTTTACAAAGATTGTGCAACGACTTCCTGTGCGTATCCGTATCAATCCGAACCAGCCAGCCGCGCGGAAATTGCGAGTCGGGATGTCGGTCGTTCCGACAATTACAATTGATAGATGATGTCTCAATTTATTGATGCGTGACGATGAACAAGCCTCAAAGCGGGCTTGGATTTTGTCTGATGCTCCCAGCTTAATCCAATGTCTGACTGTGAAAAAGCCAACATTTCCATAAAGTGCGGAAGACGCACTTCGGCCTCGGCGCCAGCAGAATCGAGTTCGTCGGCGGCCTGCCGTGCGGAGGGCCGTGCCCGCGCCGTCCGCATCGAGCGAACATCAGGCCCGATGCCGTGTGAAAGGCAGGCGAAATGCGTCTGGCGAGAGAATCGCGAATATGGCGGCAATGATAAATAGTGCCGGTACGTCGCCATACAAGTGATGCATATGTACTGGATTGAGCATGGACTGGACCGCCATGACCGCGCCATGCACGACGCTTGACCAGATGGCGAAAGAGACGATGCTCAGATGTCGGGCCGGATCGCGCGAAGCCAGGAAAAGAAAAATGCCCAGCGTTGCGTAAATGGCGATGATCATCTCAAGATACTCCGATCTGCCGCCGGACCAGGACCAGCCAGACGGCCAGAACACCGTCAGCGGATAAAAGCCGAATGTCGCGATGGCGCCCACTACGCGAAGCGCGATCTTCAGGTATTTGAGTCGTTCGAGTTCAGTCATGGAATCGCCTCGCTTGAGTGCTTGCCGTTCGGGATTGCTGCCTGACTGTCGAGACAGGCGCGCCGGGTTTGCCAGCCGCCCCAGAAACAGAATGTTGTGCTCTGATTGCGATGTAAAGCCTTAAATGAATCTGGTATCAAAAAAATCAAGGAAATTGCAAAAACTAGGCAGCCTGACATGCTGCTCAAGGTGATCCGAACTTAATGCGAGGCTTGCAATGACAAGCCAGTGCCGACCGTATTGACGTGCTTAACAAAGAGATAGCCCACGCGACCGTGGGCTATTTTTTTGTCTGCAATAAGCGTCAGCCGGCGTCAGCTCACATTCTGCCTGAGCACGGTTCGGGCATGGAGCAATGGCGCAGAACCGCCTGTTTTGCGGTAGCCGCGCCACTCCCTCGATTGCAAATGTAACTAAATGTTATATAGCTATGCGGAAATCTTCGTTGTGTGCCACCGCTTTATTTTTTATATTGGCATTCCTTCAATCATGAAAGAGTAATAACTTCAGGGCGCCATGGCGGCGCATGTCAACAGTATGTCTTATCCGATGCCGGGCAGGCGGCTTGCGTCCATTCGGCACCGGCTTAGCCTGCAGCACGAATGCATTTCAGAATCGGGCCGGCCTGAAGAATTTTTTGTCTTTGCCGCGTAGTGCACATCCGCGCACCATCGCGACGCCAAAAATCCATGTTGCAGCGCCAGCAAGTTCGGGGCAGCAATCTCTTAATACGCATAACAGGAAATGGGGAAGTATGAATCAGATCAGGCGCAGTAAGGCAAAACGGCAGTTTCAACGCCGCATCCTCAGTTTCGCCATCGGCACACTGTTTGCCGGTGGGGCCGTCCAGACCCAGGCCCAGACTCAGGCCCAGACCCAGGATGCGGCCAATGTGGAGCCGGCGGCGCAGGTGGTCGTGACCGGTACGCGGGTGTCGAACCGGTCGGTGCTCGACACGGCCTCGCCGGTGGATGTGGTGTCGGCCGACACCCTGAGCAACGTCGGCATTACCGAGGTCAGCGAGTCGCTGGCCAATACGCTGCCGTCATTGAACTTTCCGCGTCCGGGTCTGACCGATGCCACCGATTCCGTGCGGCCCGTCACGCTGCGTGGCCTGTCGCCCGATCAGGTGCTGGTGCTGGTCAATTCAAAGCGCCTCCATTCGTCGGCGCTGGTCAACGTCAACGGCACGGTGGGCCGTGGTTCGGCCTCGGCTGATCTGAATACTCTGCCATCCGGCATCATCCAGACGGTGGAGGTGTTGCGCGATGGCGCCGCCGCCGAATATGGCTCCGACGCCATCGCTGGCGTGATCAATTTCCGCCTGCGCGAAAATCGCAGCGGCGGCGCCATGACCTTCAGTGGCGGCGAGCGCGATTCGACCTACAAATTCAATTCGGCCACGCCGCCTTCCGGGCTGGCGCTGAATGCACCGACCTCGCGCCACGTCACCGATGGCGAAACCTTCACGGCCGGCGGCTGGAAAGGCTTCAGCCTCGGTCCGGATGGCTTTCTGACCGTGGCCGCCGAAGTCAAGCAGCAAAATCACTCCGAGCGCAGCGCCTACGATACGCGCCAGCTGTATCCGAAAGTAAACGGCGCTTACGATCCGCGCGAATACACGGCCAACCGCTACGATACCTGGTCGGGCGATCCGAACCTGAAGCAGGCCACGCTCTTCGCCAATGCCGGCCAGACGCTGGCCGACGGCCAGAAGCTGTACGGCTGGGCCAGCTATCAGCGGCGCGAGACGGAATCGGCCGGCCTGTTCCGGCGTCCGCTGCAGGACGAGAACATCCTGGCGATTTATCCGAACGGCTTTCTGCCCATTATTGCGCCCACCGTCAACGATTACAGCGCCGCCTTCGGCTCGACCTGGTCAGGCCAGGGCTGGGATTACGACGCCTCGCTGGTGTATGGCAAGAACAGCATGGATATCTACGTCAAGAATTCGCTGAACACATCGATCGGCGCCACCAGCAAAACCAATTTCTACGATGGCGGTTTTGCTTACCAACAGTTGTCGGGCAACTTTTCGGCCGTGCGTCCGGTACCGCTGGCCTTTCTGCCAAAGCCGCTCAATGTGGCGCTCGGCGCTGAAGTCCGCTATGAGAATTACCAGCTGTGGGCCGGCGAGCCGGACTCTTACCGCAATGGCGGCGCCGTGCTGGCCAGCGGTACGCCAGCCGCAGTCGGCTCGCAGGTGTTTCCCGGTTATACGCCCGATAATGCGATCGACCAGGGCCGGCATTCGATCGGCGCTTTCGTCGATCTGGAAACCAACCCCACCGAGAAACTGCTGACGTCTTTTGCCGCACGCGCCGAGCGTTATTCCGACTTTGGCAGCAATCTGACCGGAAAATTGTCGGCGCGCTATGATTTTGTGCCGGCGTTCGCGCTGCGCGGCTCGATCCAGAACGGTTTCCGCGCGCCCTCGCCGCAGCAGCAGTTCTACACCTCGACCTCGACCTCGTTCATCGATGGCGTGGCCTACAATATCCGCACCTTCCGCCCCTCGGACGCGGCCGCAGTGGCGCTCGGTGCCAAACCGCTGCAACCGGAAAAATCGGTCAACTTCTCCTTGGGGGCGGTCGTCAGGCTCGGCGACTTCAGCCTGACCGCCGACGCCTATCGCATCAATATAAATAACCGCATCGTCCTGTCGGAAAACCTGACTTCGACGGCGGTGGTCAATTACCTCAAGAGTCAGGGCATCACCGGCGTCGGCGGCGCCCGCTTCTTTATCAATGGCGTCAACACCTACACCGAAGGGATAGACCTGGTCGGCAGCTACCCGTGGAAGACGGCCGCTTACGGCCGCTACGACTTCACGCTGGCCGGCAATTACAACAAGACCGTGGTCACCAAAGTGCCCGAGACGGCGCAGTTGTCGGCCCTGAACCCGGCACCGGTGCTGTTCAGCCGGGCCAATGTGCTGGCACTGGAACGCGGCCAGCCGAAGAACAAGGTGACCGCTGCGGTCAACTGGAAAGGGCAGCAGTGGGGAGCCACGGCCAGCGCCACCCGCTATGGCGAAATCCTGTCGGCCGGCACCACCTCGGCGACCGACTTCGTGATCGCACCATCGACCGTGGTCAACGTCGAAGGACGCTATGCATACAGCAAGGCGACCGAGCTGGCGTTCGGTGCCGACGACCTGTTCGACACTTATCCTACCGCGCTGCCGGCGTCGCTCAATTCGACCGGCGCGGCGCCGTATTCGAACCGCTCGCCGTATGGCCACACCGGGCGTTATGTGTACGCGCGGGTCACTTACAAGTTCTAATATGCGGGCGCGGGCGCCGTCAGTGGCCGCCATGCTTGTGGCGCCCGCATGCGTGACGCTAACTACAAGGAAATACCGATGTCCTCATTGATGTCCTCATTGATCTGCTCATTGATGTACGCCATGCTACGCAATCGGCGCTGGCCGCTGCTGCTCACTGCCGGCCTGTTCATGCACGGCGGCGCCGGCGCTGCTGCCTGCGATTGCGATGCTTATCTCAAGATCGAATCGGGCACGCTGCCGCTCGTATTTTCGGTGCCGCACGGCGGCGAGGTCGCGCTGCCCGATACGCCCGAACGCGCGCACGGCACCAAGGTCCAGGATGACCGCGTCAATGAGCTGGCGGCGGCGATCCAGGGCGAGCTGCTGGCGCTGACGGGCAGGCAGGCGCATCTGGTCGGAGCCAGGATCAGCCGCAAGTACGTCGACTTCAACCGCGAGCAGTCGGCCGCCTATGAAGCGTCGGCGGCGGCGTCGATCTATCATGAATACTACGCCGCCTTGCGGCGCGCGGTGGACACGGTGCGCGGCCAGCCCGGTGCACTGCTGATCGATATCCATGGACAGAGCGCCGACAAGGGCGCCATTTTCCGCGGCACCAAGGACGGCCGGACCGCGCGCAATGCGCAGTTCTACAGCGAGCCGGACGGTCTGATCACGCGCCTGAATGCGGCCGGCCTGAATGTACAGCCGGCCACGCCCGACGACATGGAAAATCCGCATTTCAACGGCGGCTACACGGTCCGTGCGTTCGGCTATCAAACCGCGCAAGGCATCGACAGCGTGCAGCTGGAATTCGGCGCCAGCTGGCGCAAGCCCGAACGGATTGAAGAGACGGCGCGGCTGGTGGCCGAGGCGCTGGTGCGCCGGCTGCATGCACAGGGCGCGCTCTGAGCATGCCGTGATGGCATGCCGCCGCCGGCCTGTCCGCTGTCCGCTGCCGTACGGTTCGCTGCAACATCGGTTATCCTGTCAAAAAAACAGCTGTTCAGGCGGCCGCGACGGTCACGAGCGGCCGGCTGGCAAATTAATCAAGGAAAAGCATGGCAATTCAACTTATCATCAATCTGGGCGCGGCCTTGCTGCTCGGCGCCTTCCTGTACCACCAGCAGCGCCGCCACCTGTCGTTTACGGTGCGCGTGTTCAGCGCGCTCGGACTTGGCGTGCTGCTCGGCGCGCTGCTGCAGCTTACATACGGCGCCGGCTCGGAGATCGTCAAGAACACCGGCAACTATCTCGATATTGTCGGTAGCGGTTACGTCAAGCTGCTGCAGATGGTTGTCATGCCCTTGATTCTGGTCTCCATCATAGGCGCCATTCTGAAGCTGAAGAACACAGCTTCCCTGGGCAAGATCAGCGGCCTGACGATCGGTACGCTGATGCTCACCACCATGCTTGCGGCATTGATAGGCATTCTGATGGCCAAGCTGTTCGGCCTGAGCGCGGTCGGCCTGACGTCGAGCGCGGCCGAGGTGGCGCGCGGCCAGTATCTGCAGGGCGCGCTGGGCAAGGCGCAGGAAATCTCGCTGCCGTCGATGCTGCTCAGCTTCATCCCGGCCAACCCCTTCCTCGACCTGACCGGGGCGCGCAAGACATCCACCATCGCCATCGTCATTTTTGCGCTGTTTATCGGCATCGCCGCCACCGGCATCGCCCAAAAACAGCCGAAGCTGTTTGCCTCGTTCGAGTCCTTCGTCGAGGTCGCCCACGCGCTCGTGATGCGCCTGGTGACGCTGGTGTTGCGCCTGACGCCGTATGGCGTGTTCGCGCTGATGGCGCAAGTGGTGTCCGGTTCCAGCTACCGCGACATCCTGAACCTGATCGGCTTCGTGCTGGCGTCGTATAGTGCGCTGGCGCTGATGTTCGTGGTCCACCTGGCCATGGTGGCCGGCATCGGCCTCAATCCGCTGCGCTATGCCCGCAAAATACTGCCGGTGCTGGCGTTTGCGTTCACCTCGCGCTCGAGTGCCGGCGCCATCCCGATGAGTGTGCAGACCCAGACCCGGCGCCTTGGAACCTCCGAAGGCATCGCCAACTTCGCCGCCTCGTTCGGCGCCACGATCGGCCAGAACGGCTGTGCCGGCATCTACCCGGCCATGCTGGCCGTGATGATTGCGCCGACCGTCGGCATTGATCCCTATACCGCGAGTTTCCTGGTGCCCTTGGTGGGCATCATCGCCATCGGCTCGGTCGGCGTGGCCGGGGTCGGCGGCGGCGCCACGTTCGCTGCCCTGATCGTACTGTCGTCGATGAACTTGCCGGTCGCCCTGGCCGGCCTGCTGATCTCGATCGAGCCGCTGATCGACATGGGGCGTACCGCGCTCAATGTCAGTGGCTCGATCACGGCCGGCACCCTGACCAGCCGGCTGCTCGGCGAGACCGACCTGGCGCTCTTCAACAATGCGCTGGAACTGAATCTCGATGGCGCTGATGAGAAGGCCTGAGGACGGCTTGTGAGGCGCAAACCGGGGCCAAGCAGCCCAGGGTCAAGGCTGCATATTGTCCAGCGAAGCCAGGCGCAAGCGGCAGGCAATGAAAGCAGGGATTAATTGTTCCGCGCGTAGGCGGCCAGAAAAGTGTCGATTGCCGTGCTGACTGCCGCCTCGCGCGCCGCGGCGCTGACTTCGCTGACGACGCCCAATAGCCGCTTTTCCAGCCATTCGGTTTCCAGCAGGGCGCGCAACTGCATGGCCATGAGCCAGGCATCGGCCTGGCGCAACTCGCCCTTCAGTATGCGGGCCTGCAGCAGATCGGCGGTCGGCTGCCAGCCCATGCGCGGGCCCTGCTCGTAGATGATGCAGCCCAGATTGCTGCGTTCGGCATGGTAGTTGACCAGGCGCCGCACGGCGATGACGTCGGGGCGCAGCATCACTTCGAGGTAATCGTTTCCCATGCGATGCAGGATCGCCCGCAAGTCGCCCTCGCCATCGTTATCGCTATAGTGCAGGCTCGCGGCAGCCTGCAGCTCGCCGCTGATTTGTTGCGTCAGGACTTGGGCAAAAATCTCTTCTTTCGAGGAAAAGTAGCTGTAGAGCGTCGCTTTCGAGCTGCCCAGACGTGCCGCAATTTCCGACATCGATGTATTTTCGTAACCTAATTCTCTGAAAGTGACTGCCGCCATGTCCACGATGGCCTGCCGGCGAACTTCGCTTTTCTTGCGCATACCGTCCTTTTTCTTCAACCTGATTGTTTCCCGGTAAGTATTGATTGTAACCCGGATGCCGGCCCCGCAGCAGTGCGGGTCCGGCCCCGGTTTGGCTTGCGCAGCCCTTGGGGAAGGGCTGTCGGAGGCGGACCCCGGCGTGGAGACGAATCGCGCTTTCTTGACTTGGGACAAATTTTTATTTAAACTATACTGAACAGTACAGTTTAGTTATAACTGTTTTTCTGCTTGCCCCCTCAATTTTTTTCATATCATGCCTATTCTTTCCAATTTTCCACCGGGCGTTTTTCGTTTGCCCGGCGCCATCGCATTGGCCGCCGTGCTGACCGGATGCGCTTCTTTCACGGAACACGCTTCGAGCGTCGTGCCCAAACCGATTGCCGACTATGCCGCCAGCCAGTCGCTGCCCGCCGGCGGCGCGGCCGTGGCCTGGCCCGCAGATGCCTGGTGGCAAGTATATGGCGACCGCCAGCTCGACCGCCTGATCGCGCAAGCGCTTGCCGGTTCGCCGTCGCTGGCGGCGGCGCAGGCTCGCCTGGACAAGGCTGAGGGCCTGCTGCTTCAGCGCGGTGCCGCCCTGCGGCCCGAGGTCAGTGCCAACGCCAGCGCCGAAGATGTGAAACAGAGCTATAACAACGGCATGCCGGTCGATTTCGTTCCGCAGAATTACAAGGTGGCCTCGCGCGTGGCGCTCGACTTCAGTTATGAGATCGATTTCTGGGACAAGAACCACGCGGCGCTGGCTGCCGCCACGTCCGAACTTGAGGCCAGCCGCGCCGACGCCGCCCAGGCCCGCATGACGCTGGCGACCTCGGTGGCCGCCGCCTACGCCGAACTGCAGCGCCTGTTCATGCAGCGCGATACCGACCAGGCCTCGCTCAAGGTGCGCGCCGAATCGCTGCAGCTGTTCAGGGAACGCCAGCAAAATGGCCTGGAAACCCAGGCCGGCGTGCAGCAGTTGCTGGCGCGCCGCGCGATGGCGGAAGCGGCGCTGCTGGCGACCGATGAAGCGATTGCGCTGCAGCGTAACAAGCTGGCGGCATTGCTTGGCGCCGGCCCCGATCTCGGCCTGAGCATCGAGCGGCCACGCGTGGACCTGTCGCACCGCTTTGCCGTGCCGGACCAGCTGCCCGTCAATTTGCTCGGACGCCGGGCCGATATCGTGGTGGCGCGCCTGCGGGTGGAAGCGGCCGCCAGGCAGATCAAGGTGGCGCGGGCGGCCTTTTATCCGAACGTCAATCTGAAAGCGTACTTCGGCTTTCAGTCGCTGGGCATGAATATGCTGACCTCGAGCGGTTCGGACATCGGCGGCTTTGGTCCAGCCATATCGCTGCCCATTTTTGACGGCGGCCGTCTGAACGGCCAGTACCATGCGGCCAGTGCCAGCTACGACGAGGCGGTGGCGATTTACAACAGCAGCATCACCCAGGCGCTGCAGGATGTGGCCGATGTCGCGGTCAGCGAAAAAGCGCTGGCCGGGCGCCTGTCGAAGGTCGCCGAGGCGGCCGACGCGGCGCGCGAAGCCTATCGCGTGGTGAACAACCGCTATGAAGGAGGACTGTCGACCTATCTCGACGTCCTGAGTGCGCAAGACACCTTGCTCAACAGCCTGCAAGAGTTATCGACGCTGCAGGCGCGCATGTTCAGCCTCGATGTCGCCATGGTGCGCGCGCTCGGCGGCGGCTATCGCAGCACCGTCCTCTAACTCCATCGTTTATAGTAAAGAAAGTCATATCATGTCGCAAAATTCATCCGAATTGCAGCCGTCCACTCCTGCGGAGCATACATCCGTGGCGGTAACGTACAATCCCGCCGCCGCCGCGGCCACCCGCAAAAAAATGTTTGCCATCCTCGTCGCGGCGATTGTGATCATCGGCGGTGGCTGCCTGGCCTACTGGAAGTTGATCGGTTCGCGCTATGTCAGTACCGACAACGCCTATTCCGCCGCCGAGGTATCGATCCTCACGCCGGCCGTGTCCGGCATCGTGGCCGACGTCAAGGTAGTCGATACCCAGGCCGTCAAGGCCGGCGACGTTCTGGTCGTTATCGACAACTCCGATGCGCGCCTGGCGCTGGCCCAGGCCGAAGCGGAACTGGGGCGCGCCACCCGCAAGGTGCAAGGATACTTTGCCAACGACAGCGGGCTGGCGGCTCAGGTGCAGGCACGCGAAGCCGAGCAGCGCCGTACGGCGGCGCAACTGCTGTCGGCGCAGGCCGATCTGCAGCGCGCCGAACTGGACTTGAAACGGCGCGAAGCGCTGGCCAAGTCCGGCTCGGTATCGGGCGAAGAACTGTCGAATGCGCGTACCGCGCTGTTGACTGCCCAGGCCAATCTGCGCGCTGCGGAAGCGGGGCGCATTCAGGCCGACGCCAACCGTAACGCCACACTGGGGGCGCAGAAAGCCAGCACGGTGCTGACCGCGAACAGCACGGTCGAAAATAATCCGGAAGTGGCGCTGGCCCGCGCGCGGCGCGATCAGGCCCGCCTCGATCTCGATCGCACCGTGTTGCGCGCCCCCGTCGACGGCGTGATCGCCCGCCGTCAGGTGCAGACCGGCCAGAGCGTTCAGGTCGGCGCCAATCTGCTGTCCATCGTGCCGGTGCAAAAAGTGCACGTCGATGCCAATTTCAAGGAAGGCCAGCTGACTGCGGTCCGCATCGGTCAGCCGGTGCTGATCAAGACCGACCTGTACGGCAGCGAGGTCGAATATCACGGCGTGGTCAACGGCATCGCCGGCGGTTCCGGTGCCGCCTTTGCCGTCATTCCCGCCCAGAATGCGACCGGCAACTGGATCAAGGTGGTGCAGCGGGTGCCGGTGCGCATTGCCATCGATGCCAAGGACCTGGCCGCGCGGCCGCTGTCCGTCGGCCTGTCGATGGAAGTGGAAATCGACACCCGGCCATCGCTTGCCGCCACCCGCGCCGCCGCCGCCCTCAACGGCGGCCATAGACTATAAGGCGGGGTCTCAGTGTCTTCTTCCTCTTCTTCACCTTCGGCGATCTCGCTGCCGGCGCTGTCGGGCGCCCAGCTGGTCGCTGCGGGCGCGCTGCTGGCGTCCGCCAATTTTATCGCGGTGCTCGATACCACGATTGCCAACGTGTCGGTCTCCACCATATCCGGAGCGCTCGGCGCCTCGTCGAGCCAGGGCACTTATGTCATTACATCGTATGCGGTGGCCGAAGCGATCACGGTGCCGCTGACCGGCTGGCTGGCCAAGCGTTTCGGCATGGTGCGCGTGTTCGTCGTCTCGATGATTCTGTTCGGCCTGTTTTCGGCCCTGTGCGGTCTGGCCAATTCGCTGGGCATGCTGATCGCCTTCCGCATCCTGCAGGGACTGGCCGGCGGTCCGCTCATGCCGTTGTCGCAAACCCTGCTGCTGCAGATATTCCCCAAGGATAAAGCGCCGGCGGCCATCGGCCTGTGGGCCATGACGACGCTGATCGCACCGATCGCCGGCCCGATTCTGGGCGGCGTGCTGTGCGATGAATACAGCTGGCCCTACATCTTCCTGATCAATGTCCCGGTCGCCATTTTGTGCGGCTGCCTGGGATGGAAGATGCTGAAACGCTTTGAAAGCAGGCTGGAGCGGCCGCCGATCGACAAAATCGGTCTGCTGATGATGGTGGTATGGGTCGCGGCCCTGCAATTGATGCTTGACGAAGGCAAGGAAAAGGACTGGTTTGCCTCGACCGAGATCGTGACGCTGGCCGTGATCGCGGCCATCGGCTTTTGCGCCTTCCTGATCTGGGAACTGACCGAAAGGCATCCGGTGGTCGATTTGCGGGTGTTTCGTCACCGCGGCTTTTCGGCCAGCGTGGTCACGATATCGCTGGCCTTCGGCGCCTTTTTTGGCGCGACCGTGCTGACCCCGCTCTGGCTGCAGGGCTATATGGGATACAGCGCCACCAAGGCCGGTTATCTGTCGGCGCTGTCGGGCGTGCTGGCCGTCATCGTGGCGCCGTTTGTCGGCAAATTCGGCGACAGATTCGATGGCCGCTGGCTGGTGTTCATCGGTGTGATGTGGTTGGGGAGCATGACGCTCACGCGCAGCTTCGTGACGACCGACATGTCGGCATTCCAGCTTGGCTGGCCCTTGCTGCTGCAGGGCATAGGCATGCCCTTGTTCTTTGTGCCGCTGACCGGTCTGGCGCTGGCCAGTGTGCTTGAAGAGGAAATGGCATCGGCTGCCGGCCTGATGAGTTTTTGCCGCACCATGTCGGGGGCGATTGCGACCTCGCTGGTCAATACCGGCTGGGAAAACAGCGCCAGCCGCTACCAGGCCGACCTCGTCGGCCTGGTCGACCGCGGCGGCGAAGCCATGCACAGCCTCATGCAGTCGGGCATGTCGCTGGAAGCGGCCCGCGCCTCGCTGGCGCAGATGGTGCAATCGCAAAGCATCATGCTGTCGACCAATCACATGTTCGCGATCGCCGCCGTGTCTTTCTTGCTGGGGGCGATCGCCGTCTGGTTTGTGCCGAAACCGACGCGGGTGGCCGACATCTCCGCCGCCCACTGAGTTTGTCTGCGTCCGGCGCGCTGCGGGGCGGGCGCTGCCGGCATGACATGGTTTGGCATGATATGCATACAGCGGGATAACGATGAGACATAAGAGCGACGCGCGGCGACAGGCGATCCTGAGTGCCGCCGAAGAAATGTTTTGCCGCGCCGGCTTTGAGGCGACCTCGATGACGGCAATCGCGGTGGCGGCGAACAGCTCCAAGGCGACCGTGTATGCGTACTTCGAGTCCAAGCAGGCGCTGTTTCTCGAAATGCTGCTCGAAGCCGGCAGAACCCATGCCGAAGGTGCGCTCGACGAGCTGGCTTTGACGCCCGATATGGCCGCCGGCCTGACGCGCTTCGGTTTCCGCTATCTCGTCTTTCTCAGCGCCCCACGTTCGCTGGCTTTGCTGCGGCTGGCAATCGCGGAAGGCTCGCGCTCGGGCCTCGGGCGCCAATTCTACCAGGGCGGTCCCGGCAGATTCATCACGGAGTTGACGCGGATGCTGGCCTGTCATATTGAGGCGGGAGCACTGAAGAGCGGCGATCCTGCACTGATGGCATCGCACCTGAAGGCGCTGATCGAATGCGCCATGCCTGAACGCTGCCTGCTCGACGAGCTGTACCAACCCGATCCCGCCAGTCTTTGGGCGCAGGCCAGCTGCGCGGTGACGGCTTTTGTGCGCTGCTATGCGCCGTCGCCGCTGCCCGGCTCAGCAGTGGCGTGACAGCGGCCTGGCGACTTTTGTCCGGCAAACTCCCGCTCTTTTATTGCATTAAAAGCACATTGTCGATATTCATCGTACAATCGGATATACGAAAATCCGCGTTGTACAATGCGTGACTCTTTATGCATGCAAATCAGGCTGGCAATAGTTTGCATGGGTATGTGAATGCGAGCACGTCCCGAATCCACTTTTCTGATAAATCATGACGAACGAGAATTTGACTCATATCGAGGAACACAGTGTCGCCTTAGCTGAAGACATGCCCGAACGCGTCTCGCCCGAAAATGCGGCCGCGCCTTTGCCCGACTATACGCCCGAAGAAAGGCGCAAACGCATCTATTCGATTTTCATCGCGTCGTCCGGCAATCTCGTGGAATGGTTTGACTTTTACGTGTTTGCATTTTGCGCCGTGTATTTTGCGCCGGTATTTTTCCCCAAGTCCGATCCGACCGCCCAGTTGCTCAATACCGCGGGCATCTTTGCCGCCGGCTTCTTGATGCGCCCGATCGGCGGCTGGATATTCGGCAGCATTGCCGACCGCCGCGGCCGCAAACAGGCCCTGGTGACGTCGGTGCTGATGATGTGCGGCGGCTCGCTGATGATCGCCTTCATGCCAGGCTACGCCAGCATAGGCGTGTGGGCGCCGGCTTTACTGCTTGTCGCCCGCATGATCCAGGGCCTGTCCGTCGGCGGCGAATATGGCACGACCGCCACTTACATGAGCGAGATCGCGATGCGCGGCCGGCGCGGCTTTTATTCGTCGTTTCAGTATGTCACGCTGATCGGCGGGCAGTTGCTGGCCGTGCTGCTGATCGTCCTGCTGCAGCTGTTTATCGACGATGCTCAGTTCAAGGCGTGGGGGTGGCGCATTCCCTTTGTCGTAGGGGCGCTTTCCGCGATCATTGCCATGCGTCTGCGCGGAACCCTGCGTGAAACGGCATCGCATACCGCCATGCAGAACAAGGATGCCGGCAGCATCCGGGCGCTGTTTCGCGACCACAAGGCGGCGTTCTTTACCGTGGTCGGCTATACGGCCGGCGGCTCGCTGAGCTTCTATACCTTTTCGACCTATATGCAAAAGTACCTGGTCAATACGGTCGGCATGCAGATCAAGACCGCCAGTCACGTGATGACGGGCTGCCTGTTCGTATTCATGTGCCTGCAGCCGGTATTCGGCGCGCTGTCGGACCGCATCGGCAGGCGCAACAACCTCTTGCTTTATGGCGGCATCGGCGCCCTGACGGTGATTCCGCTGATGACGACATTGCGGTATGTGTCGAGTCCTCTGGCCGCCTTTGCCCTGATCGCGTTCGCGCTGGCCGTCGTCAGCCTGTACACCTCGGTGGCGGGCATTGTAAAGGCCGAGGTCTTTCCGACCGAATTGCGGGCCCTCGGCGTCGGTCTTTCCTATGCGGTGGCCAACAGCATATTCGGCGGAACGGCAGAGTTTGTCGCCCTCGGCCTGAAAACCATGGGCAATGAATCGGCGTTCTATGTCTATGTCACCGTGATGCTGACGATTTCATTCCTGGTGACCTGGCGATTCCTGCCCAAAAACCCGATGTATCTGGCCAAGGATCATTGAACGGAAATCCGAGGCGGCGGCGACGCCTCTCTTGCGGCTGATGACAGACCCCGTCTTTTTCGGAAGGCGGGGTTTTTTTGCATGTGGGCGCGATGATTTGGCGGGGGACTGACCGGCGCCCGATGTGAGGCAGTCAATGTGAGGCAGTCAATGTGAGGCAGTCAGGGCGGGGTGCGCAGTCGACAAGGTAATAAGGCCATGACCGCGCCGGCATTGACGTGGCCCTCACCGTGGGGCCGGCGTTTTTATGTGCTGGCGGCGAATACCGTTCTGGCCTGCAGATGTAAAAAAATAGCCCACGCGAACGTGGGCTATTTTTGTCTGATGAATTTACGTCTTATGCCGCACCCTGCAGAAGGTATGCGGCCCGCTTATCTTCAGGCTTTGGCGACCGGATGGGCGTCGGCCATTTCAGGCATGGTTACCGCCGGGGCTTTTACATTATTTTGCTTGGTGACAAAGCGGCTGCGCATTGGCGCAAGAATGAATTTTGCGGCCAGGCCTGCACATATTGAAATAATTGCAGCCAGAATGAAAACGCGGTTCCATTGCTTGCCCTGTGCCAGCAATGAGGCCAGCGGCACCAGCAAGGCGGCCGCACCTTTGGCGGTATAGAGCACGCCGGCATTTGCCGAAGCAAATTTGCTGCCGAAGGTATCGCCACAAATGGCGGGGAAGATCGAGAAAATTTCACCCCAGCACATGAAGATCAGTGCGGCGAACAGCATGAAGGCATATGGGTTGTGTCCATATTGCATAATCCCGAGCAGCGACAGACCTTCGCCGATGAACATGACCAGCATCGTGTTTTCGCGGCCAAATTTATCGGAAATGAAGCCGCACAGTGGCCGCGTCAGGCCATTGGCGACGTTATCAATTGCCAGCACCATCGTCAGCATCGGCAGTGTCGCGCCGAGCACGGTCATCGGCAATGTGGCCAGGCCGTAGTCATGAGCAATCGGGCCCAGCTGGGCGGTGGCCATGACGCCGCCGGCGGCGACGCAGACGTAGATGAGGTAAGTGGTCCAGAAGACGGGCGTCTTCAGCATTTGCGACGGTTTCAGATCGACTGTGCTTGTGGCGCGGCCGATATGCTTGTTGGCAGTAACTTTAGGAGGTTGTGGCCGAACCAGAAGCATGGCCAGGACAAACATGCCGACGCCTTGAATGATGCCGAAGGTCAAAAAGGTCTGTTCATAGCCTGCCGACTGGATCATGTTTGCAATTGGAATGACGGTCACTGCCGCACCGGCACCAAAACCGGCAGCAGTCAGTCCCGATGCCAGGCCCCGACGATCCGGAAACCATTTCAGGGCATTGCCTACCAGCGTGCCGTAGACGCAACCGGCGCCGATGCCGGAAACGGCGGCGGCGACATACAGAATGCTCAAAGAGTTTGCATAACTATTGAGTACCCATCCGAGGCAAGCCAGTATGGCGCCGCCGGCAACCACCGGGCGCGGGCCAAAGCGGTCGCCAAGCCAGCCTTCAATTGGCACGAGCCATGTTTCAACTACGATAAAAATGGAAAAGGACAGTTGAATGGAGGCCAGATTCCATTGGTACTTGTCGTGAATCGGCTGTACAAAAAGCGTCCAGCCATATTGGAGATTGGCGACAAGGGCCATACACACAATGCCGATAATAAGTTGAGTCCATCGATTACTTAGCCCTGTTGAACTCGAAGACTGAGCTGAGTTTAGTGTCTGTGACATAGCGTTCTCTCTGTCGTTTAGTTTATTGATTTATTTTGATTAAAACTATTACTCACATCTCTTTTTTTTTGTATCTCTTCGGTACTTCATTACTTATGGTGAATCACCCCATTTCCCATCTCTGCCGGGCAAGAATCACCTCCGGTTCTCACCCGGCGCCCATCGTGAACGAGCCACAAACAAGTCAGTGGCTCGTCGGGATATCGCTCCAAAGTCCAGCGCCTGAAACGGCGCTCGATCTCAATTGCCGGAGCTTTTCGTTGCTGCCTCCATAGCGACTTCCCACCTTATTGCTTGAGGCAGCAGATCCCTGTTTGCCTTGACGGCTGCAATGTTGTTACTGTTTGCCATCGCACGTGCCAGTGCACTTCATTCTTCGCCGACTGCATAACGCTACCGGCCGCCCGACGACGAATTGAAAAAAACGATGCTTTCAGAGGAATCGAAGGAGGCACGTTAAGCTCCGGTTTGTCCGCTAAGAATCGTTACAGTATTTTTTGAGCTGCCCGGGGCTTGCATGACCGTGCTGGCGCGCACAATAAGGGCCAAGGGCAGATATGTATTGGGGGCGATAAAGCGCGCGCCGAGCGTGCTATCATCGTTGGCTTGTGCGCGGCGCCCTGGCGCAGTAGTGAGGGGCGGGCGGCTGCCGGCGCCGGGCCGGAGCATTTTCCGGCGTTTCGTCGCCGGCGCCATCCCGGTCCGGTGGCGGACCGGTTGCGCGTCTGGCGCATCGTCCGCAATAGGCGAGGGCGTCGACAATGCAGCATCGGGCCGGGGCGCTGGAATCGGCCCGCTTATGCGGTAATGCCTGAAATTTCCTGTCGGCGCCACATTGCTTTCAATGGTGTCGAGGTCGAGGTATCTGACTGACAAATTTCTACTTCGACAAATTTCTACTGTCTTTGCAATTTGTGAAAAATACACTACTGAACTCGCTTTGCATGTATATATTAACGAATAAACTTTAATGAATCGCTAGACTTTACTATGGCAACATCTTTCCGATAAGATAGTAAAAACTCAATTGATTGGTGTGTATACGCAACAATGGATGACCTGAATGATTTGCTTTACTTCACTGCTGTCGTCGACAACAATGGTTTTTCCGCTGCGGCACGCAAGATCGGTGGCGATAAAACACGCCTGAGCCGGCGCGTTGCGGCATTGGAGCATCGCCTGGGGGTCAGGCTGCTTCAGCGATCGACCCGCAAAGTCGTGCTGACCGAAGCCGGCACGCGTTTTTATGCGCACTGCCAGGCGGTGGTGGCCGGCGCGCAAGCGGCCTATGAAGCCATTGACGAGTTAAAAAGCGAACCTTCGGGATCTGTGCGCGTCGTCTGTTCTGTTGTAATGGCGCAAAATTATCTCGCCCGCATTTTGCCGGGGTATATGGCGCTGCATCCGAAAGTGTCGGTCTTTATCGAATCGACCGACCGCAATGTCGATTTGCTCGAGGAGCGCTTCGATATTGCGCTTAAAAAAGTACTCGCTGTCGATCCAACGCAACATGTTTCGCGGGAATTGGGACGCGCCCGCAACATTCTGGTGGCCAGCCCCTCGTTTCTCAATCAATTCGGCCGCATCAGCCATCCCGCTGAACTGAGCCGGTATACCAATATCGCCCGCATTTCCGATCTGCGCGACGGCAGTGCGCTATGGAAGCTGCGCACGGCGGACAATCGCGCGCTCGAAGTGAAGTTGTCGCCGGCCTTGGTGACCAGCGATCTTCGGGTTCAGTTTGAAACCGTCACCCATGGTATTGGCGTGGCTTTATTGCCCGAGCCCTTTGTGGCGATGGCCTTGAAAGATCGCCTGCTCGAACAGGTCTTGCCTGAATGGTATACCGACGATGAAATTCTGCACATGCTCTATCCATCGCCGCGCGGCATGCTGCCTTCAGTGCGCAGCCTGATCGATTATATGGTGGCGCATATTCCTGAAATCATTCTCAAGGTGCAGGTCTAGCGGTCGTGCCGGGGCCGTCGACTGGGCGATGTCATGCGTTTATGTCGGTGGCTGTTCTTTTTTATCCACATCCGCCTCTCATGCCGCATTACCATACAGGCGTGGGCTCCGGCGCTGTCCTGGCGTTTTCCGGAGCAACGCGATGTGACCATTTCCCTATTTTTTTGTAGAAACTTGTCTTCGATCAAGGTAATGCTTGCGATAGATCATAAGATGGTTACGGGGTAATGTTAGTTCCACTTACAGGAGACACTATGTTTAAACTGATCTTGGTTCCAACCGACGGCTCTGAATTTTCTTCTAAAGCAATAAAAGAGGCCGTCGAGTATGCCGCTACATTCAAAAGTAAAATCATAGGTATTAGTGTTGCAGTGCCTTATCCATATTCGGCGCTGGTTGCCGACGGCGACAGCCAGAGTATCAATCCAGAGGATTACGAAGCGCATATGCGCGACCTGGCCGAAGCAAACCTCGAGGTCTTGAAAAATGCCGCCAGCGCGGTCAAGGTCGAGTGCGAAACGATTGTCGCCACAGGCTCGCGCCCACATGAAGAAATCGTCAAGGCCGCTATCGCCAAGCGTTGCGATGCCATTTTCATGGCTTCGCATGGCCGTAAAGGCTTGAGCAAATTCTTGCTCGGCAGCGAAACGCAAAAAGTCCTGTCTGGATCGTCGATTCCCGTGCTGGTGCTGCGTTAAGCGCCTGTCCAGCGACGCCTGGCGTGTAATACGGCGGCAGATGCCGCCGGTGAGACAGACAGGAACTGCCCTGTTGCTGCGGCCCGCCTTCATGGCCCGCATGCTCGGCTGATATGAATTGCAGTCGGCCTGCCTGTCTGCCAACCTCTCCCCTCAGTTTTTTTGACGGCCAATGGTTCTTCTGGCCGCCTCGTTCGCGCTCATGGTTCTGGCGTGATTGTGGCGCCATGACGCGCTGCCTGTCGCTAGCCCGGCTGCCGCAGCATCCTGGCCGCTTCGACCATATTCCGTAGTGCGGGGCGCACTTCTTCCCAGTGGCGTGTTTTCAGGCCGCAATCGGGATTGACCCACAGCTGTGGCGGCGCAATCCGCTGTGCGGCCTTGCGCATCAGCTGCACGATATGTTCGCGACTGGGGATATTGGGCGAATGGATGTCGTAGACTCCCGGTCCGATGGCATTGGGATAGTCGAAATCATCGAAGGCATCCAGCAACTCCATATCGGAACGCGCGGTTTCGATCGTGATCACATCGGCATCCATGGCCGCTATCGAGGCAATGATGTCGTTAAATTCCGAATAACACATATGCGTATGGATTTGCGTTTCGTCCTGCACGCCATTGGCCGTGATGCGGAACGCCTGCACCGCCCATGCCAGATATGCGTCCCATTGCGCGCGGCGCAGCGGCAAGCCTTCGCGCAGCGCCGCCTCGTCGATCTGGATGATGCGCACGCCGGCCTGTTCGAGATCGCGCACTTCGTCGCGCATCGCCAGCGCCAGCTGGCGGCACGTCAGTTCGCGCGGCTGGTCGTCGCGCACAAACGACCAGTTCAGCAGCGTGACCGGTCCGGTCAGCATGCCCTTCACCGGCTTGGCGGTCAGCGATTGCGCATATTGGGTCCACTCGACGGTCATCGCTTGCGGACGGCTGATATCGCCAAACAGAATCGGCGGCTTTACGCAGCGCGAACCGTAAGACTGCACCCAGCCGAACTGGCTGAAGGCATAGCCATTGAGTTGTTCGCCGAAATACTCGACCATGTCGTTGCGTTCTGCTTCGCCGTGCACCAGGACATCGAGACCAAGCGCCTCTTGCTCGCGCACGCAATCGCCGATGGCGGCCTGCATCGCCGCGCGGTAAGCCGCCTGCTCCAGTACGCCGAGGCGGAACTGGCTTCTGGCTTGGCGGATGGCCGTCGTTTGCGGGAAGGAGCCGATGGTCGTGGTCGGATAGGCGGGCAGTTTGAGCAGGGCCGCCTGTTTGGCCGCTCGCTGCCGGTAAGGGCTGCGGCGCTCGCTGCCGGCAAGCGCGATGTCGGCGACTGCGGTTTTGACTGCGGCATCATGCACGCGGGCCGAGTTGCGCCGGGCCGCCACGGCAGCATGGTTGGCGACCAGCGTTTCCTGTACTGCCACCCGGCCGTGGTTCAACGCTTTGGCCAGGATGCGCAATTCATCGAGTTTTTGCACTGCAAAGGCCAGCCACGAGCGGATTTCGGCATCGAGATTCTGTTCGCCGTTCAAGTCGACCGGTACGTGCAGCAGCGAGCAGGAGGGGGCGAGCCATAAGCGGTTTTGCAAGACGCGGTGGATCGGCTCGAGCCACTCGAGGGTGGCGTGCAAGTCGGTTTTCCAGATGTTGCGACCGTTGATGACGCCCAGCGACAACACGCGGTCGGCCGGCAATTGCTGGATGACTTGCGCAATTTCGGCGCCGGCATTGATGGCGTCGAGATGCAATCCATGCACGGGCAGCTTGCATGCCAGCGGCAGATTGTCTTGCAGCTGGCCGAAATAAGTCGTCAGCAGCAGTTTGAGCCTGCAGCCCTGAAACGCCTCGTAGGCCGTGACGAACGCTTGTTGCCACCGGGCGTCGAGTTCCATGCACAGAATCGGTTCATCGATCTGCACCCATTCGATTTCGCGCTTTGCCAGCAGGTCCAGCAATTCAATATAGACCGGCAATATGCGCGGCAGCAGCGCGAGTTTGTCGGCGCCGTCTTTTTCCTTGCCCAGCCACAGATAGCTGAGCGGCCCGATGAGGACCGGTTTGGCGGCGATGCCGCACTCATGCGCTTGTTCAAGTTGCGCCAGCAGGTGCGCGGCATCGAGCGCGAAAGTGGTATCGGCCGTAAATTCCGGCACGATGTAATGATAATTGGTGTCGAACCATTTCGTCATTTCAGCCGCATGCACGCAATGGCAGGCAGACGCATGGCTAGACTCATGGCTAGACTCATGGCTAGACTCATGGGCCGAGCGGCCGCGGGCCAGGCGAAAATAATTGTCGAGCGCGTTGCCTTCGAGGCCGCGTACGCGGTCTGGAATATTCCCCAGCATGAAACTCATGTCGAGTACTTGATCGTAAAACGAGAAGTCGCCGACCGGCAGCAGACCGAGGCCCGATTGCAGGTCCCAATGCCGCCGGCGCAGCTCGGCGCCGGCCGCGTTCAGGTCGGCGGCCGAGGTCTCGCCTTTCCAGTAATTTTCCAGGGCGGTTTTCAGCTCGCGCCTGGCCCCGATGCGCGGAAATCCAAGATTGTGGGTCGTGACCATGACAGATAGTTCCTATAAAGATTGAGGGCGGTGACGGGCGCTGAGGAATCACGCCAATGAGTTATGCCAATGAGTTACTCCAATGAATAACGCCAATGAATAACGCCAATGAATAACGCCAATGAATAACGCCAATGAGTGCGCCAGCATAGCTGTCTTTATCCATGAAAAATAATGGTAATATTTCATTAATCAATTATTTTTATTCATGGATGGCGACTATGCTCGAACGTATACATCTGGCCATCGTCCGCGAAGTCGAGCGCGAAGGCTCGCTGACCGCGGCCGCCGCCGTGCTTTGCCTGACGCAATCGGCGCTCAGCCATTGCGTCAAAAAGATGGAGCAGCAACTGGGCACGCCCGTGTGGACCAGGGAAGGGCGTCATCTGCATCTGACGCAGGCGGGGCAATACTTGCTGGGTCTGGCGAACCGGCTATTGCCGCAGCTTGAGCATGCCGAACAATTGATGCGGCAATATGCGGGTGGCCTGCGCGGCACCTTGCGCATTGGGATGGAATGCCATCCTTGCTATCAATGGCTGCTGAAAATAGTCGCGCCTTTTTTGCGCAACTGGCCCGATGTCGATGTCGACGTCAAACAGAAATTCCAGTTCGGCGGTATCGGCGCCTTGTTCGGCTACGAGATCGATATCCTGGTCACGCCGGACCCCTTGCACAAGCCGGGCTTGCGCTTCGAGCCCGTCTTCGATTACGAGCAAGTCCTGGTGGTCGGCGCCCAGCACCGCTTTGCCGGCGCCGATTACATTCTTCCGCGGCAGCTTGCCGATGAAACGCTGATTACTTATCCGGTCGAGATCGAGCGGCTCGATATCTATCAACAGTTCTTGCTGCCGGCAGGCTGTTCGCCAAAGCAGCACAAGACGATTGAAACGACCGATATCATGCTGGAAATGGTGGCGGCCGGACGCGGTGTCGCCGCGCTGCCGGCCTGGCTGGTCGCCGAGTATGCGAAGAAAGTGGCGATCACCGCGGTCCGGCTCGGACGGCACGGTATCGCCAAACAGATTTTTCTGGGAGTGCGCGAGAGCGACGCCAATACCGACTATCTGGAGGCCTTCGTCGAGATGGCGCGGCATGTCGAGTTGCCCGGCTAGACTTGCCCTATGTTTTGACGATCAGGCGCCGAGGACGCCGTCCGCCAGGCGCAGCAGACGCTGGTTGTCGGAGCCGCGCCACGGCTGTGTGGTGGGCAGGTCGCGCTGGTAAGGGCCGTCGATCAAGACATCGACGTCGCGCAACAGCGCCAGATGCCGGACCTCTTCATAAAGATAGCCGGTCCACATCCAGATGTCTTTGTCGGGGTAGCGCTGCTTGAAGCGACGGCACAGATCGCCGATCGCCTCGCGGTTGGCGGGATCGAGCGGATCGCCGCCACTGAGGCTCAGGCCGTCGTGATTTTCGCACAGGTCGAGAAGCGTGTCCCTGACCTCGGCCGTGAATGCGGTCCCCAGATGGCGGTTCCAGATCGCCGCATTATGGCATCCGGGGCAAGCGTGCCTGCACCCGGTCACGAACAGGGTCAGGCGCAAGCCCTCGCCATTGACGACGTCACACGTATAGTAGCGGTCGAAGTTCATGCTGCCGATTGCAAATGTTTAACACGACGCATGACCTCCTTTTGTTTGCCGGCGTTGAAGGGGCGCGAGTTGGGACTGCCCAGATAACCGCACACGCGCCGCGTCACCGACAGGCTGGCGCTATCGTGGTTGCCGCACTGCGGACAGACAAAACCGTCCGGCGTGGCTTTGGCCTCGCCCATGAAGCCGCACTGGCCGCACGAATCGACTGGCGTATTGGTGCCGAAATAGGGCACGTTCTCGATGGCGTAGTCCCAGATGCGTTCGAGCGCCTTGAGGTTGTGCCGCATATTGGGCAGCTCGACATAGGTGATATGGCCGCCCGAGGCGAGTTCGGCAAAGCCTTTTTCAAAGGCGATTTTTTCGAACGGAGTCGCCTTGCGCGCCACATCGAGGTGGAAGGAATTGGTGTAATAGCCTTTGTCGGTCACGCCGGGGATCAGGCCGAAGCGTTGCGTATCGAGTTTGCAGAACCGGTTGCACAGCGATTCGCTCGGTGTCGAATACAGCGAAAAGCCCCAGCCCGATTCCTTTTTCCAGCGTTCGGTTGCCCGCGCAAGATAGGCCACGACTTCATGCAGAAAAGCCTGCGCTTGCGGGTTGTCGAACGGATGATCGCCGAACATCAGCAGCGCCACTTCATGCAGGCCGATATAGCCGAGCGAGATCGAGACCCGGCCCTGGCGGAACAGGTCGAGGATTTCATCTTCGGGCTTCAGGCGCACCCCGAACGCGCCCTCGATATAGAGAATCGGTGCGATCTTGGCTTTCACGCCTTCGAGGCGGCTGATCCGTGCCAGCAGCGCGGTATAGGCCGTGTCCAGCCGTTCGTCGAGAATCTTGAAGAAGCGCTGGCGGTCCTGCTTGGCCTCGATGGCAATGCGCGGCAAATTGAGGCTGACGACGCCGAGGTTGTTGCGGCCGGCCAGCACTTCCTTGCCTTGTTCGTCATGCCATACCGACAAAAAGCTGCGGCAGCCCATCGGCGAGACGGGAACCGAGGAACCGGTCAGCTTGCGATTGAGCTTGGCCGAGATAATGTCGGGATACATGCGTTTGGAGGCGCATTCGAGGGCCAGTTGCTTGATGTCGTAATTCGGGTCTTCCGGCTTGAGGTTGAGGCCTTCTTCGATGAAAAACACGAGTTTCGGGAACACCGGGGTGACGCCTTCCTTGCCTATGCCTTTGATGCGCACTTGCAGAATCGCCTTTTGCACGGCCCGCGCCTGCCAGCTCGTTCCCATGCCGAAGGAAAAGGTCACGAACGGTTGCTGGCCGTTGGAGCTGAACAGCGTGTTGATTTCGTATTCACACGCTTGAATGCCATCGTAGGTTTCTTTTTCCGTTCTTTCGCGCGCGAAGCGCTCTTGATCGGCGATGCCGTACTGACGTGCAATTTCAAGATTTTTTTCGTACGATTTCTGGACGTAAGGCGCCAGCGTTTCATCGATGGTCGGAATCGTCGTGCCGCCATATTGATGGCTTGCCACCTGGGCGATGATTTGCGCCGATACCGCGCAGGCGACGCCGACCGAACGCGGGCTTTCAATGCCGGCGTTGCCGAGGCGGAAACCATGTTCAAGCATGCCTTTCAAATCGACCAGGCAGCAGTTGGTAAACGGCAGGAAGGGCGAATAATCCATGTCGTGAAAATGCAGGTCGCCGCTGTCGTGGGCTTGCAATACTTCTTTGGAAAGAAAATTGCTGGCAAACTGTTTGGAGATGATGCCGGCCATCAGATCGCGCATGACCGGAAACACATTCGCATCCTTGTTGGCATTTTCGGTGATGGCGTCTTCGTCGGTCTTGTCGACCAGCCCCATCAATTGCGCATGCAGGGCCGAGCCCTTGACGCGGATACTGTCGCGGTCATGGCGGTACTCGATATACAGCCGCGCCACTTCGGGGTGCAAGGTCATCAAGACGTCTTCAACATACTGTTGAATCGACGGGATGTCGAGGATTTCGCCCGGATGCTTGCTGCAGCGCAACTCGACTTCCGAAGCGACCGTCAGTGCCACCGCGTTCGGATTGGGCAGTTGAGCGGCAACGGCCGCTCGTTGACAGGCTGTGACCACTTTCAGGATATCGAAGGTGGCAACCGTGCCGTCGCGCTTGAGGATGAAACGCGGCAGTGGCGGGGTCGCCGGCCTGATGTCCGCTGTCGAACCGTGTTCGATCGATGAATCGGCGAAGGCCATTGCCTTCTCCGCCGTGCTGAATTTTTGAATGAGGGATGTGCCGTGCATTACAAACTTCCCATATTGTCCGGGGGGATGGCAGAAAGGCCATTTCTCGTAAAAATTATTATTGAGAAATTGGCCATTTTTTGTTGACGCACCCCGCCCACGTTTAAAAAAGGTTGATTGAGGCAGGTCTCCTGGCGGTCGGCGCCTTGCCATCTGGTCTGCCGTCCCGGAATGATCCAGTGGCAAATCACGGCAATATGCTAACCGACTACAGTCGCGGGGGCAGTTTCTGATTACATCATAATCAGTACACTGAATTCCCTTTTAATCCCTTGCAGGGGGAACCATCAATGCAGCTAGTCTAGTCCCTTTTTATTGCTGTGGTCAATAGGAAATATACTAGATATAGTCGGTGTTGTATTGAGTTGAACTATATGTTGACTTCGCGGCCAATTGGCCTCCAGTTTGGGCAAGGCGCCCGAGCGTTCCTCACGGATACGATTATCCGGTATTTTATGTACACGAATAAGACGGCGCCGCGCCCATTTTCTCTCAGCGCGGCCGTTCGCCGGCTTCCGGCACATACACGATCGAGCCGTCCTTCATCCGGTAGGCAACGCCTGCCTTGGCCCCTTCGCCCTGGCCGATGGCACCGCTGGCCTTGTAGCGTTCGATTTTCTCTCCTTTTTTGATCATCATCTCCATATTTGGCTTGCCGGGATCGCTAATGACGGTGAGGTCTTGTTTCGACAGCTGGCTGAGCAGCGGATTCTGGGCGACGGTGATCAGGAGGGCGGCGATAATGACCAGAAAAATATCGATAATATTGACCATCGACAGCAGCGGGTCGTCGTTTTCGGCTTCGTGCAACAATTTCAGGCTCATGCGGCGCTCCGCTGGGTTTGAATGTCGAGCATTTCTTCGGCCAGCCAGCGGCGCCGCACATTGGCAATCCAATATGTGATGCTGGCAGCAATCAGGGCAATGATGACGACCGAAAAGGCGACCGTCAGGTTGCCCGAGACTTGCGCCAAGTTGCCGTCAGCCAACGATTTCAAGGCCGGGCCCATCGGAATCATGGTGCCGACCAGACCCAGCATGGGCGCGACCCGGCTTGCCAGGCGAACCGGTTCGAGCATTTTGTGCGCCTGCAGGTCGAGTTCGTCGAGCGAGCTCGCAGGGCGTTTTTGCGCATAGGCCAGTAACGGATAGCCGGCCAGATTTTGCGTGCCGGGATGGCGCCGCCGCTGCAGCGTCTGCACGCAAAAACTGCCCAGAACATAGAGCGAATAGGCAAACATCAGGCCGACGAGAAGCAGCACCGGCAGCAAGAACAGCTGCCCGATCTGGTACATGATGAGTTCGATGAGATTGGTTTGGATCATGGTTTTTCCTGGTTTTGAATAGTGGGAGAGGCGGACGCGCCGACCGCGCCGCTTATGGAACTGCTTATGGAACCGCTTATGGAGCCGCCTATGGAGCCGCTGACCGTGCCGCCTGGCGCCTCGGCGCAAGAATCGGGTCTGGCCGTGCGCGCGCTAAACCACAGCAAGTCGAAGCCTTCGGCGTCATAGGCTTCGGGCCGCAGTTTGTCATCGTCGACCTCGACATAGGCAATGCTGAGTACGGCGCTGTTGTCTTTCAGGTAATGCGGCACGGCGCGGGTGCGGCGCACGTGGCCGGCGCCGGCGATCAGCACCACCGGGCCGGGGGCTGAATCGAGTACCGCCGCCATTTGCGCATCGCGCGCGCGCTGGGCCGCGACAATGGCCGTCAGGCGCGGCGGCCGCTGGCCGCAGTGGCCGCGCACGATATCGTCTTCGAGCGCCGCTGTCTGGGCGGCGTCGATGGCCGCCAGCGCCGGGCTTGCCTGGCCGAGGACGATGGCGCGGGCGTCGGCGCGCGACAGATTGGCGGCCAGCAGCGGCCAGCCGTGGCTGGCGGCAAAGCCGATCAAATCGCGGTATAGCGGCCAGCGCCATTCCTTGCGCCTGAGCTGGCCGGCGTCGGCCAGCCGTTCGGGATCGAGTACGCCGGCGGCCTGGGCCGCCGACAGCGGCGCCTGCCATTCGTGGTCGAACTGTTCCATGGCCAGGGCCGGACGGCGGCCGCGCCGAGCGAGTTCTTGCAGGGCCTGCAGTTGCAAGTCGTGCTGGAGCGCGCTGTCGTGTTGTTCTCCGAGCAAGACGTAGCGGCTGGCGGCGGCGCGCCGGTAAGCGCTGTCGGCGCCGACGAAGGCGTGGCTCTGGCTATCCCATATCAGGCCTTCGAGCGGATGGCCGGCGGCCGCGGTGCTCAGCACGGCGGCCAGCATGGCAGCTAAAAAAGTGGCTGAGCGCGGTGCAATCAGAAGCGTTGTTTTCATCGATGGCCAGCCTTTCGATATTGGCGCCAGGCGCCGGCGACAGGAAAGAAAATCAGAAGGGCGAGCGCGGCGAGCAGCATCGCTCCCAGGGTTTGCATCACTTTCTGCGGTACTTGTTCAAGCTTCATGCCGCTGATGTGCGCGGTACTGGAAGGCGCGGTTTTGGCGGCGGCCGGCTTGGGAGCAGGCTTTGCAGCAGACTTTGCAGCAGACTTTGCAGCAGGCTGCGCTGCGGCTGCCGGCGCAGCCGGGGCTGCCGATGGCGGCGCGGCGCCGGCCAGGCCGAAGCCGGGCAGGCCGACGAAGGCTTGTAGCTTGGCATTGTCGGTGCGCACATCATAGCGCTGCGCCAGTTCGCGGTAGCGCGCCTTGAGTTCTTCCACCGTGGCGGCGTCGGCTTGCCAGTCCTTGTGGCGCGCCGCTTCGAGCATGCGGGCGATGGTCTGCGCCAGGGCATGCGGGTTTTCGCGCTCGAACCAGTCCTTCAGCCCGAGATGGTGCTTGTCGCGCACATAGACATCGACGAATTCCTGCCATTGGTCGTCGCGCACGATTTCGCGCGAAACCGAGGTCCAGCCGGCAAAATTGTTCATGCTTTCGAGCACCTGCAGCGTGCCGGCATAGCCTTCCGCCATCAGTCCCTTGATGTAGCCGGGGTGGAAATTGCGGGTAGCCAGTTCCTTGGCCAGGAATTGCGCCGCGCCGTCGACCTGGCCGCTGCCGGCCCCGCGCAAATTGGAAATGTACAGTTCGGGGGCTTTGCCATCGAGCGCGCGCACGGCCAGGGCGATGCCGCCGAGGTACTGGAACGGATCGTCGGTGGTCAGCATGCCGTACAGGTTCGAGCTGCGCGACAGCACGGCGCCCTCGGTGCCCTTGAGGTGGATGGCATACAGGTTGGCGCCGGCGGCGGCGCCGGGGCCGGCCAGTTCTTGCGCGCTTTTCCCCCAGTCGGCTTCGTCGGGGCCGTAGGCAAATTGCATGCGCGACAGGTAGAGCGCGGCCAGCTTTTTGTCGCCTTCGGCGCGGCTGTCCCAGGTATCGGTGGCCAGCGCCGCGTCATCGAGGCCGGTGCCGTATTTGCCCGATTCGGAGGCGAAGATGCGCGTCTGGCCGGCCTTGCGGGCGGCGTCGGCGCTCCAGCCCTGGCGCAGCAGCTGGGCCGTAATCGCGCCGGCATTGGCCGCCACCGGATTGTCGGCCTCGTTGGCCGCCGCCGCCAGCTGCACCGCCTTGGCCAGTATTTTTATCGTATTCGGGAAGTGGTCGCGGTACAGGCCGGTAGCCGACAGCACGATGTCGACCCGCGGGCGCTTGAGGACCTCGCGCGCGACCAGCTTGACGTCGATCACGCGGCCGCCGGCATCCCACACCGGTTCGACGCCGAGGCCCCAGAGCGCCTGCGCCTCAAGCATGCCCTGGTGGCGCATGGTCTCCACAGACCACAGCGAAAAGGTCAGTTTTTTGGGCGCATGGCCGCTCTGTTTGCGATGCGCCGCGATCAGGTTTTCCATCGCCTCGCGGCCCGCTTCCCAGGCCGCCCTGGTCGGAATGCGCGACGGATCGAAACCGTACAGATTGCGCCCGGTCGGCAGCGAGTCCGGATTCTTGATCGGGTCGCCGCCGTAAGAGGTGGCGATGAAACGGCCGTCGAGCGCCGTCAGCAAGCCCGCCATTTCGCTATCGGCCGCCAGGTCGGCATACCAGCGCCGGCCTTTTTCGACGGCCTGGCGCAATGCCGGCGCCAGCCCGGTGTCGGCCTCGCCGTCGACGATGTGGCGCTTGAGCAGGCGATAGGGCGACGACTCGCTCATGCGGCTGTAGTCCTCGACCAGGGTTTCGTCGGCGTCCTCGCCGGGTGCGACGGCCTGCTGCCAGAAGTCTTTGCCAAGCATCATCATCACGGTGCCGAGCCGCCACTGCTGGTCGGCGCCCTTGCCGAAGGTATGCATGCCCATCGGCTGAGCCGTACGCGCCAGTTCGTGTAAGTGCTCATGCACGCGGTCGATAAAGCCGCGGAAGTCGCGCGCGATGCGCTGCTCGTCCCATGCCAGGTCTTTGTCGATGTGCTCTTTTTTTATCCGTCCGAGCAATTCGATTTTTTGCCGGTCCTTGACCGCGCCCTCGTCCTGCGCCAGCCAGGCGTGCAGCAAGTCGTGGATGCCGGTGATCGCTTCGTGCAGGCCGGCCGGCGCGAACGGCGGCGTCTGGTAGGTGAGCGTCACGGCGCGGCCGCGGCGCTTGGCCTGGGTCGCCTCGCCGATATTGTCGACGATATAGGGATAAATCACCGGCACATCGCCCACCGCCAGCATCGGATAGTCGTAGACCGACAGCCCGCGCTCCTTGCCGGGCAACCATTCCTGGGTGCCGTGCGTGCCGAAGTGGATCAAGGCATCGGCGCCGAACTGCTGGCGCGCCCACAGATAGGTCGCCAGATAAAAGTGCGGCGGCGCCGCGCTGCTCGAATGGTAGAGGACTTTTTCCTTGTCGCTCCCGATGTGCTGGCTGCGTTCGCTGCGCGGCGCTTGCGGCATGATGATCACGTTGCCGAGCTTGAGGCGCGGAATGGCGAAATAGGCGCGCTGTTCGCGCCACAAGACCATCGACGATTGTTCCGGATCGCCCCAGTCCTTCAGCAGCGCACTCTTGACGGCGACCGGCAGGCTGTCGAGCCAGTTGCGATAGCTGGCCACCGGCAGCAGCACGGCGAGGTCGTCGCGCACCAGTGCCTCGAGTTCGCGGTTGTCCGCCGGCGGCCGATAGAATGGCGCCAGCAGCCGTTGCAACTGCGCCGTCAATTCCTTGTCGCCCGGCGCCGCAGTCGTATAGCGTGCCGCCTTGAGGGCCGCCAGCGTGGCGTCGAGGCTTTTCGGCAGGTTCATGTAAGAGGCCGACAGATTTTTCTCGCCGGGCGGATAGTTCCAAAACAGGACTGCTATTTTTTTGTCGGCGTTCGGCTTGCTTTGCAGTTGCGCGAGCCTGAGCGCCTTGCCGACCACGGCGGCGGTTTGTGCTGGTATCGGCGCGACCTGGTCGTGGAGCTTGTCGGTGGCGCTGGCGATCTGGATATCGGCCACCCCCGCATATTCGGCCTGGGCCAGATAAAACGGCACATCCATCAGCGCCACGCCCTGGCGGTCGGCGGCCCAGGCGGCGGCATCGCCCTTGCGATAGGGTGTGGCCTGGATCACCGGCACGCCCATGCTTTCGAATTCCTTTTTACGGCCCTCGGGATTGAGCATGATCTGGGTGTTGATCAGGACGTCGGCCAGCGGCTTGCCGCCGGGCGCCATCACGCGCCCCATGGCATCGGCATCCATGACCGGGCTGTAGAAGGCCAGCGGCACGGCGCCGGCCGCTTCGATGCGGGCGATCATGTCGTCGATGAAGGCGGTCTGTTCGGCGGCGATGTATTGCTGGTGCATGGCGATGGCGATGACGGGCGCACGGCGCGGGCCGTCGGCTTTTTTCCAGGCCAGATAGCTGGCGGCATCGGGAAACACGATGTTCGGCGCCGCCGGATGATAGATGGCTGTCTTCGGGAAGATGACGGGCGGCGCAATCGGGCCTGTGGCGCGAGTGCCCAGATGGCCGGCGATGGTCTGGAAAAAGCCCCGGAAGTTGGCGCTGCTGCCGTTCATGTAATAGGTGTGCAGGCGCTGCGCCAGCGGATCGGCCAGCCCGCTCCAGGTCGGCTTGCTGTCGTGCAGCCACAGCGACGGCTTTTTCAGGCCGGGCAGGGCGGCGGCCAGCCTGGCCAGCATGGCGTCGCGCAAGTGGTCGCGCGGGGCGTCGAAAAACACCATGTCCTGTCCCTTGAACAGGCTGGCGTCGACCTCGGGCGGCAGTTGTTCGATATAGCGCGCCTCGACCTTGATGTCATACGGCGCGGCGATCTCGGCCAGCAGGCGGAACTTGCCTGGCTGGATGGGGCTCGAGGTGAGGAACAGGACCGAGGCGGCCTGCACCGCGCCGGCGCCGAGCAGGCTCAAAGCCAGGAGCAGGGCCCTGGCCAGAAGCGGCGCAAGAAGAGCGGTGCGCCAGCCTGGCCGGCGGCCCGCCCGCTTGCCTAGCGTGACAGTGATCATTGAATTACCTTTGTGCTGGGGAAGCGGTGCGGCCATCGGCGGCCGCACCTTGGGGCATGTCGCCGTTTAGAACAAGCGTTTCAGGCTGAGGCTGAAGTTGCGTCCGGGCTGGCTGTAGGCCTCGATATTGGTCGCGCTCGCTTCGACATCGCGCACATCGGACCAATGGTAATATTTGCGGTTGAACAGATTGAACAGGCCCGCATTAATATTGGTCATCTTGTCGATCTGGTACCAGGCAGATACGTCGTAGACTTGGTAGCCGGCCGGTGTGTAGTAGCTCAGGTCCGGGTTGCGTTTTTTGGGACCTACGATGGTGGCCATCAATTGGCCGCCAAAGCGCTTGGCCATGTCGTAGCGCAGGCCGAGCACGAGTTTGTCGGGATCGATGGTGTTGAGCGGGGTGGCGACGCCGTCGGTGAACGAATCGCCGTGCGTGTGCGCGTAACTTGCCGACAAGGCCCAGTCGGGGCGGAAGACCCAGTCGGCGCGTGCTTCGAAGCCGTGAATGTCTACCCGCGACAAATTGACTGCCTGATAGACGTCAGGCGTCGGTGCGGCATTCGATTCCACCAGCACGTCGCTGGCAATGAAGTTCTTGTATTTGCTCTTGAAGATGCTGGCGCTGTAGCGCACGGTGTCGCTGTGTCCGCGAATTCCGAGTTCGATCGAATTGCTCGTTTCCGGCTTCAGATTCGGATTGCCGATGGTGCGGTACGGCCCGGAGCCGGTGCTGACGGTCAGATTGGTCACGCCGCCATTGACCTGGCTTGGCTTGGGAGCGCGAAAGCCGTGTGCGTATTGTGCGAATACGTTGGCCAGCGGCGACACCTTCCATATCAGGCCGAGCTTGGGCGACAGTTCGTGGCCGCTGAGATTGGTGGTGGCGGTTGAATTGTTGACCGTGTACAGGGCGTCCGGATTGGCCGTGAGCTTGAAGCTGTCGTAGCGCAGGCCGGGAATGACGCTGAAGTTGGCGATGCTGATTTCATCCTGGATGAAAGCGCCGAACAAGTCATAGTCGGTGTCGGGAAAGGATTTGTTGGTCACGAAGGCCGTGCCGGAACTGTTGTAGCCTTGCTTGAGCGAGCTGACCTCGGTATGCGAGATATCGACGCCATAGACCACATGATGGACGATGTCCTTGCCAAAATAGCTTTCGAACTGGGCCTGGCCGCCGACCACGTTTTCTCCGTACTGCGTGTCGCGCGTGCGGATTTTCGGATCGGTTGAACGCGATTCGAAGCCGTACTGGCGATTCGACGAGTTCTGGACGTAGATATTGGCCGAGGCGGCCTGGATCCATGCCGCGTTGGGCTCGTTGAAGCGGTAATCGAGTTTGTACAGGTCGCGCGAGATGTTTTCCTGGACGTTGACGCCGGTGAGCGTGGAAACGGTATAAGGATCGCCGAAAAAGCTCAGGATGTCGGTGTCGTTGCGCCGTCTGAGCGTTTCGGCCGTGAGTTTGAACTCATGCGCCGGCGCCGGCTTGAAGATCAGCTTGGTCAGCAGATAATCCGATTTGTTTTCGGACGGGTTGGGCGTGGTCCGGTTGGTGTTGGCGACATCGTTGCTGCCCATGTTGTCGGTCTCGTGTCCGCGCCGGAAGCTCGCCAGAACCATGCCTTGCCAGTTGTCGGTGCGAAAGGCAAAGCTTGGCGCCGTTTGCCAGCTGCGGTCGACCGAGCTGTAGCCGACCTTCAGCGCGCCTTGCGTATCCTTGCCGAGCGTGAGCAAATCGATCGGGTCTTTGGTGAGGAAACTGACCGCGCCGGACAGCCCGTCGCTGCCGAACTCGGTTGAGGACGGCCCGCGCAGGATTTCGACGCGCTTGTAGGCCTCGGTATCCATATAGTCGGCGCGCCCGGCCGAAAACGGGCCGCTCGAATAGCTGGCCGGCAGACGTACGCCGTCGATTTGCAGCAAGACCTGGTCGCCTTCCAGGCCGCGGACATTGATGCCTTCGTTGCCGCTGCGGCCGGTGGCGCGGAATACGGCCGAGGCGCGGTTGGGCTGGGCCCGGACCGAGACGCCGGTTTCATAACGCAGCAAATCTTTGGTGTCGGTCGGCATCTCCTGCTCGATGCGCTCGGCTGAAACAGTGGTCGCGGTTGCGGCGACGTCATCGACATCTTGCTCGGTGCGCGTGGCCGAGACCACCACTTCTTTCATTGTAAAGACAGGGGTTTGCGCCAGACTGGCATCGGTTGCGCCAAACAGCAGGGCGAATGGAAGCGCGGCGATGGCAATAGCCAGGGGCCGCCTTTGAAAGTCGGTTTGCATAAAACTCCGTTATTGTAGTTTGGCTGGCTAGAGGAGTCTCGCGGCTTGCCGGTGGATGAAAATGGTCTTGCATGGCGGGGCGGGCGCCCGGCGCGACAGGCGTTACGCATTGTCACGCATTCACACAAGTTATTACAAATGATAATGATTCGCATTATATTGTAAAGATTATTTTTAATCAAATTTATTGATGCTGTGTCACCTTGTCTTTATTGGAAACACCGCGGTCGGGCCAGGGGCCGATCATGGCGGCGCGATGCAGTCTGAGCGGGGAATTGAGCGGGGAGGGCAGGCAAAAAAATAGCCCACGCGAACGTGGGCTATTTTTTTCGGCGAGATATTTAAATACCTATCCGCCTTAGGGGAGGCATTGCCGCCGAATGCCGGCGCCGCCTCCGTATTTATTACACAGCCGTAGCTGCGGCAGCGACTTTGCCGCCTTTCTTGACAGGTTTGCCCATCTTAGGGATGACAAATGTAGCCAGAGCGAAAGCGATAAACGATGTCGAACCGGTAATCATGAACGCTG
>JAIZVZ010000076.1 GCA_021768485.1 Oxalobacteraceae bacterium
GAACCAGCAAGTGGCCGACTTCACGATCAGCGGTACCACGCTCGATAACAATCTCGAATTCAAGGGCTTGCGCACGCCGGCGCCGCAAGAGTTGAAGCCAATGATGTTCGGCGGCTTGGCCAGCAAATTGATGCAGAAGCTGGCGCCAAAAGTCGTGCCTAATCAACTTTCAAAGGTGCAACAAACCGCCAAGAACATCAGGGAATCGGAATTATTCAAATTGGCCGATACCCGTATAGGACAGACTGCAATGGCGTCAACGATAGCCGGGGCAACGTATCTGGGAAATCGGCTTATCGACGACAAGCGCCCGGCGTCAACGCTCACGACCAGCAGCGCATTTGATAACACTGTTCAAATGAGCGATGAAGAATTTGCCGAGCTGGTCCCGCAAGGCCTGGTCGGCGAAATTGTCGGCAACCTGATCACCTCGCTGGCCCCGGTCGCAGGCGAACTGACGCGCGTCCTGCTGCCGCTATCGTCCAATCAGGACAGCGGTATGCAAATAACCCCGCAAGGTCTGCTTGATCAGCTGGTGCAGACCATCATGCCGACAGTCCTGCCATCGATCGGAAAAATGGCCGTTCTGCTGACGCAGTCGGTTGTCGATGAGCAGGCCGGCGCGGAAGTGCCGCCCCAGCCGGCCGCGCAACCGTACGTCCTGCCGGAAGACTGGCGCACCGCAGCGACGCATAACGGCTAAGTACTGAGGCGTCTCCCAGCACCAGACAACTGGTGCTGGTCTTTTATTACCCCAGGAGAACGTCATGGACAAATCCGAAAAACCGGCCCGAAGCAAAGCGCCGACGAGCAAGCGATCGCGCACGCCAGCCAATCCCCATCAAGCGCTGCCGGCAGCGCCGGGCGCAAATGCCCCGGTCCCGGCTGAAGCGGTGCAAGCGGCCAAGCGCCGCTATCTGATTTCTGCCGTGCGCGGACAGCTGGCAAAAAAAGCCGGCATCAAACCGATGTCGGCGCAAGACATGGATGACACGCTCGCGTGCATGCCCGGGGTCAGCCTGATCAAGACCTTGCAGGCACCGGCAGGCAGCCACCTGATGTCCGCCTCGAACGCCGGTGAGGCAGGCGACACCTATGTGGTCAGCATGGACGAGGCAGCGGCCGCGGTATTGCAGCAAACTGCCCCGCCCCACATCCTGATTGAAGAAGATGCCGCGCTCGATTACGGCGAAATGCGTAAAGCCGAGTTCGGCGAGCTGGCGCCGCAAGCCTTCATGGACAGCCTACCGGCCATGCACACTTTTGTGCTGCAAGTCACCGATCATGCTGGTGGGGCGCTGGCGGGGGTGCCGGTGACCTTGCGCGGCGATGGCTTTCCCTCGTCGGGCATCACGGATGACAATGGTCAAGTGCAATTAAATATTTTGCTACAACAAGGCAAGCTTGCACGGAGCTTGACCATTAGTCCCAGCAAGGATTTTTGGAACAGAAAAATTGAACAGCCACAGCTGAAGACAGGGCGCATCAATGTCGTACCCTTATTTGGCCTGAGCGATCCGCTGCCGGGAGGACAGCGGCCATCGCAAGCGAATTGGGGAGCCAAACTGATGGGAATTGCCGATGGCCGCATCGGCAGCGGTCGCGGCGTGCGCATCGCGGTCATCGACTCAGGCACCGATAACAGTCATCCGCAATTGCATCACGTGCGGCATGGCTGCAATTTCACCGATGCCTCGGCCACCGAGGCCTGGAACGAAGACCTGATCGGCCATGGCTCACATTGCACGGGCGTCATCGGCGCCCGCGCAAGCGAGAATGCCGCCTCGTCGCCCGTCCTTGGCCTGGCCCCGGACGCCGAAATCCACAGCCTGAAAATTTTCCCCGGTGGCAGCTTGAGTAGCCTGATCGAAGCCCTCGATTACTGCATCGCCCATCAGGTCGATATCGCCAACCTGAGTCTCGGCACGGAAAAAATCTCCCTGAGCGTCGAGCAAAAACTGGAAGAAGCCGCCCTGCATGGCGTCGCCTGCATCGTGGCAACCGGCAATAGCGGCGGCAATGTCCTGTATCCTGCAGCCTCCCCTTTTGTGCTGGCCGTCTCCGCACTGGGACTGCGCAGCGAAATTCCACCTGGCGCGAGAGAGCTGAGCGAAATCCAGGCCGGCTTGACGAATGCCCAGGGCCTGTTCATTCCGCACTTCTCGTGCTTCGGGCCGCAAGTCGGCGTCTGTGCGCCGGGGGTGGGCATCGTCTCGACCGTTCCCGGAATGGGGCTGCGCCCCGATTCCGGCACCTCGATGGCGGCGCCGCACATCTCCGGCCTCGCCGCCGGCCTGCTCTCGGATCCGGAAATCGCACCGTTGCTGGGCCCGCGCGGCGCCGACCGCGTCGCGCGCCTGTTCGAACTGATCCGCAGCATCTGCACCCCTGTCTTGAGTCATGACCCCACCAATCATTGCGGTGCCGGCCTGCCTCAGCTCGCCAACCTGAACCGGCTTTTGCCGCATCGTTAAAACAAAGGAAACCGACATGAAACACATGATGAAACACACGATGAAAAGCGTCCTGATATCGCTGATGCTGCTGACGCTGTCTGCTGCGGCGCACGCCGCTTCCTGGCAATTTGTGACGATCTGGGCGCCCGGGTTTTGTGCCACCGCGCCTGCTGGCATGCCGCTTTGCCAAAGCGAAAACGCGGCGGCAGATCATTTGCTCAGTCTGCAGCTGAAGTCGCCGCAAGGCCGATGCGCCGATACCGGTCGTACGGCCGCGGCCTTCATTCCGAAAAAATCCGATGAGACTTACCTGGCAGTGCTTGGCAGCAAGGAATGGGCAGAGTACTGGCAACAGTATGGCGCCTGCAGCGGAATGACGGCCGCGCACTATCTGTCGACCAATGTCGAAATGGCAAAGAGGATTAGCCAGACATCGCTGGGCAAGGTATTGAGGGAAAACATTGGAAAGCTGGTCGACAAAGAGCAGTTGCTCACCGCGCTGCGCCATGACTACTTCGTTGGCGCCGATCGCAAGGCCGCCCTGGTTTGCCGGCAGCGCCATTTGATCAGCGTGCAGTTCTCGCCGCGCGACTGGAGCGACCTATTCCTCAAGATGGGGCAAGGTGGCATGCTCGATACCGCGTCTGCGAACACCACGCTTCCAGATGCGAACGAGTGCCCGGATCTGATTGAGCTGTGATCCGGGTTCCTCACTGCGGGCGGGCGGCACGCCGTGCCGGCCACCCGCACTCACACCGATTTCACAGGCACGATCTCAGCGCGTCTTCACGCGCTCGCGCTCAGCATCAGCGGCGACGCCGTACTGCGCGCCGGCCGCGGCTGGGCCGTCGCATCATGGGCGCTGATCTTGAAGATGCTGACCACTTCAGCCAGCTTGCCGGCCTGATCCTGCAGTGATGCGGCTGCGGCCGCGGCTTCCTCGACCAGCGCCGCATTTTGCTGCGTGACGCTGTCCATCTGGATGATGGCGCCATTGACCTGCTCGATACCGGCACTCTGTTCGCGGCTGGCCGACGAGATTTCATCCATGACGGTGGTCACGCGGCGCACGCTGTTGACGATCTGTTCCATGGCCACGCCGGCGTTGTCGACCAGGGTGCTGCCCTGGCGGACCTGGGCGCCCGACGATTCGATCAATTGCTTGATCTCTTTGGCCGCCGCCGCCGAACGGTGCGCCAGGCTGCGCACTTCGGTGGCGACCACGGCAAAGCCGCGGCCCTGTTCGCCGGCGCGCGCCGCTTCCACGGCCGCGTTCAGCGCCAGGATATTGGTCTGGAAGGCGATGCCGTCGATCACGCCGATGATCTCGCCGATCTTGTTCGACGAACCTGTAATGGCCTGCATGGTTTCCACCACTTGCGCCACGACCTTGCCGCCGTCCTGGGCCAGCGCCACCGCATCATGCGTGAGCTGATTGGCCTCATGCACATTGTCGGCATTCGACTTCACGGTGCTATTGAGTTCTTCCATCGAGGACGCGGTTTCTTCGAGCGAGCTGGCTTGCTGTTCGGTGCGCGAGGACAGGTCGAGATTGCCGCTGGCGATCTGGGACGAGGCCGTGGCAATCAGATCGGTGCCGCTGCGCACCTGGGTAACGATGCGCAGCAGGCTGGCGATCATCTCCTTGAGCGCATGCAGCAGCAGGCCGATTTCATCCTTCGAGGTGGCGCCGACCTCGACGCTCAAATCGCCGGCGGCGACCGACTGGGCGACGTTGACCGCCCGCGTCAGCGAGCTGACCAGTTTGCGCACAATCATCAGCCCCATGATCGCCACACAGGCAATCACGATCAAGGACAACAGTACGGCCATGAAATTGGCTTGCTTGAGCGCTGCTTTGGCGGCCTCGGCGCCCTGCTGCGCCAGCTTGGTGTTGTATAGCTGGTGCTCGTCGAAAGCGGCTTCGAGATCGGCGGCTGGTTTGGGGTTGCGTGTCTGCAGATCGCGCGCCTGTTCAGGCTTGCCCTGGTTCGACAAGGCCAGCACCTGGTTGCGGAACTCGCGGTAATTGCCCACTGCAGTGCGATCGGCTTGCAGCAGGGCACGGTCGCGGTCGTCGGAGATGTCTTCCTTTTCGTATTTATTCAAGGCGGCGTCAACCTGGCCGTCGGCCTTGGCGATGACTGCCTGTATATCGCTTTTCTGCGATTGTTCCGATGCCAGGTGCTTCCATAGCTGCGTACGCGAGCGGTTCAGCGCCAGCACGGCGTCATTGAGTGCCTGAATACTCGGAATCGAATTTTCGTTGGCATAATTGGCCGCGTTGTACACATGATTTATCTGATACATGCTGATCCCGGCCAGCGCCGCCATGCCGGTGACGACGATTCCAATCAAAATATAAAGCCGTGTAGAAAAATTCATGACGAGTCCTTTGGAAAGTACCGATGAAAATCCGCAAGACAATAATACTGGCAAATACACCAAATATTCGTGATTTTCCGTATTTATATATGCTTCATTATTACTTATCCAATAAATTCATTCATAAATGCAACATTTATGCCGTTTTTATATAAAACAAAAGGGCTTGCTTGCCAGGACCTCACGATTGCAGATCGGGAATACTTCGCATCAGGGCCGTAAGCCAGTCGGCAAACGCCCTCACCTTGGACGACCCCATGCGTCCCTGCGGATAGAGTAGCGACACGGGCATCGGCGTCGGCGAATATGCCGGCAGCACTTCAAGCAGAGCCCCGCTATCGAGATGAGGACGGGCCTGATACACGGCCAGCTGCGCCAGCCCCAGGCCCTGCAAGGCGCAGCTGATATTGGCGTCGGCCTCGTTGACCGCAATGGCGGCGCGCATCTCGACCCGCACGACTTGAGCGCCATGCTGCAAATCCCAGTCGAAAGCGCGTCCGGTGCGGCCCGAAAAATGTGCGATACAGCGGTGCGCGGCCAGCTCGTCGAGCTGCACGGGCGTGCCGTATTGCGCCAGATACGAGGGCGCGGCGCAAATCATGAAACGCATGGTGCCGATCTGGCGCCCGATGAAGGCCGAGTCCTGCAACTGGCCTACACGCAGCGAGCAATCAATCGCTTCCCGGGTCAGGTCGACCACCTGGTCCGACAGGCTCAAAATCGGCTCGACCTCGGGATAGGCCGCGCAAAACCGCGCAATCTGCGGCAATACCACCGTGCGCCCCAGCGTGCCCGGCAACGCGACGCGCAGCCGGCCTTTCGGGCGCTGGGCCTGCGCGCCGCGAAACGTGGTTTCCGCCGCCTCGATGGCGGCCAGAATTTCCAGGCATTTTTGAAAATAATCGGCGCCGTCGGGCGTCAGCGACAGGCGGCGGGTGGTGCGCTGCAACAGCGTCGTGCCGAGAAACGCTTCCAGATTCTGCATCGTCGCCGTCAGCGCCGCGCGCGGCAAATTGAGCGTCTCTGCCGCCTTGGTAAAGCTGTTGGCTTCGACGATGCGGACAAAGGTCTGCATGGCTTTCAAGCGATCCATCGCCCCTCCCTTCGAGGCAAGTACACGCCAGGACAGGTCAAAAAAAGTAACTTTACGACCATATTTCCATGACGCATCATCAATTGTTCATATAAAACGAAAAGTATGTGTTGATTATGCGCTAATTATCTTTGGAAAGCATTTCCCTACAATGAATTCATTGCATTTCGTTTCATTTTTAGGGGGAAACATGAGTATCGAAACAAACAGGGCCGCACGACCAGAAGCAGACATTTCAAACGGCATGGTCTTGCTGCTGGCAAGCGCCTGCGGCCTCATCGTCGCCAATCTGTATTACGCCCAAACACTGGTGGGACCGATCAGCGCCGCCACCGGCCTGTCGGCGCAAGCGGCCGGCCTGATCGTGACGCTGACCCAGATCGGCTATACGCTAGGCCTGTTGTTTATCGTGCCGCTCGGCGATCTGCTCGAAAACCGGCGCCTGGTGTTCGGCGCCCTGCTGTTGACTGCCGCCGCCCTGATGGTGGCGGCGTGCAGCCGCAGCGCCCCGGTATTTTTGACGGCCGCCCTCGGCATCGGCCTGGGAGCGGTCGCGGCCCAGATTCTGGTGCCGTTTGCCGCCCATCTGTCGAGGGAAGCGACGCGCGGCCAGACCGTCGGCAAGGTGGTCAGCGGCCTGTTGCTGGGCATCATGCTGGCGCGTCCGGCCGCCAGCCTGCTGGCCGACCACACGAGCTGGCATGTGGTGTTCGGCGGCGCTTCGCTGCTGATCGTCGCCCTCGCATTTTTGCTGCGCCGTCAATTGCCATTACGTCATCCGGTTTCGCAACTGTCTTATCCGCAACTGATCGCTTCCTTGTGGCAACTGTTTATGACAACGCCTGTCTTGCGCCGCCGCGCCGCCTATCATGCCGGCCTGTTCGGCGCCTTCAGCCTGTTCTGGACCGTGATCCCGCTGGAACTGGCCGGTCCGCAATTTCATCTGTCGCAAACCGGCATCGCCATCTTTGCGCTGGTCGGCATGGCCGGCGCGATCGCCTCGCCGCTCGCCGGCCGCCTGGCCGACGCCGGCCACACGCTGGGTGCGACGGCCGTCGCGCTGGCGCTGGGCGTGCTCGGCTTTGCACTGCCGATGGTGGCGCCGCAAGCGCGCAATCTGGCGCTGGCCGTGCTGGTGTTCGCTTCCATCATCCTCGACATGGGCGTGGCCGCCAATCTGGTGCTGGGCCAGCGCGCCATCTTCACCCTCGGCGCGGAAGTGCGCAGCCGCCTGAACGGCCTCTATTTCGCACTGTTTTTCGCCGGCGGCGCATTCGGCTCGGCACTGGGCGGCTGGACCTTCGCCAATTTCGGCTGGTCGGCCGCGCTGCTGGCCGGTGCCGCATTGCCGGCGGCGGCGCTGGCTTACTGGCTGCTTGAGTTTGTCGGACAGGCGCGCTACGGCAAAGGCAAGATGGCGTGAAGTGAAGGCCGTGGCGAGCGCAGCCGCCCGAATTACGATGTGCAACATTTCTCCTGAAATGTTGTGGCAGCAAGTAAAATAAGCGCATCACTGGGTGTCAGGCACCGTATCCGATGCCTGTACCGGACTTGCCCGCCCGACACATTTTTAAGACGGCTTATTTTGATTTCAGCTCTCCGGCTCGCTGCGCGAGCATATAAAATTTCATTCTCACTGTTGCGTTCGCTATGTCTGCCGGCCTGCGGACAGCGCAGGACGGCATGGCTGGCCGGCCTGGGCCTATTGTTATGGGCCGGCGCGGCATCGGCGACCACCTTCAGTTTCAACGGCAGCGCCGTCAGCGGCTGCAGCTATGTGAGCGGCACGAAAACCTATACCTGCGCCACGCTGCCATTGTCCAACTGGAACGATAGCGTCGTCATCGCCAGCGGCTATACGGTCAATGTGACGTCAGACGTAACTTTTGGTTACAATCAAGGCCTTACCATGACTGGCACGGCGGCCCTGGTCGTCACCGGCGACCTCGACATCGGCAGCATCAACGGCAGCCTGCTCAATATCAGCGGCGGCTCGCTGACCGCCAGCGGCACCGTCACCGTCGGCACGGTCATTCAGACAATCGGCGCCAGCATCTCGGGCGGCGCCGTCGTGCTGGGCAGCGGCTCGATACTGAGCCTGACGGGCAGCGTGACCTCGAGCGGACCGGTAACGATCGCTTCCTACGCGACGATCAACGGCGCCATCAGCGGCACCGTCATCACCACCAATTCGCCAACCGTCATCAACGGCTCCGTCACCGCCAGCGTCTCGTTCACGCTGGCCTCGGGCAGCACCGTCAACGGCAACGTCACGGCGCCGATCGTCAATGTCAATGCGGCCCTGTCCACAATTAATGGCAACGTCACCGCCAGCGATTCGGTCGTCGTCGGCTCCTACGGCACCATCAACGGCAATGTCGTCACCGGCACCCTGACGCTGGAGGCGACGCTGACCAATGTGTATGGCGACGTGACCGCCGACTCGGTCGTACTCGGCTACTTCGACCGCGTAACCGGCACGATTTATTGCCGGGCCCCGGTGTCGAGCGCAGAGTGTTCGTGCGTGACCAATAACAGTTTCTTGCCGATTGGTTCGGTGTTTGGGCCCACCTGTACCAATATCGGCAGCGGCGGCAACACCGGCACCTGCACCAGCGCCGGCAGTCTGACCTTTACCGTGCCGAATCACTATGCCGAGGCGGTCCAGACCATCTCGATTTCCGCGCTCAAGAAAGCCTCCAGCGGCAGCGGTTGCGTGGCCGCGTTTGCCAGCACCACCAAGGCCATCACCTTCGCCTGTACCAATGACAATCCGAGCAGCGGCACGCTGCCGGTACGTATGAGCAAGGACGCCAGCACCTATGTGGCGCTGGCCAGCAGCCTGACCTCGGCCTGCAGCACCAGTTCCGGCACCGCCCTCTCGCTGAGCTTTAACAGCAGCGGCGTGGCGACGGCTTACCTCAAATATGCCGACGTCGGCAAAATGACCCTGACTGCCTCATACAAGGACAGCAGCCTGAACATGACGGGCTCGTCCGATTTCGTTGTGGCGCCGTCGGCATTTGTCATCAGCAATATCAAAAACGCCAGCGGCGTCGCCAATCCGAAAACGGCGACCGTCGGCGGCACGGTATTTACCAACGCCGGCAAAGCGTTTTTGGCCACCATCACGGCAGTCAATACCGCCAATACCGCCACCCCCAATTTTGGGCAGGAAACAACGGCCGAATCGGTCGCGCTGAGCCCGACCCTGGTGGCGCCCGTTGCCACCAGCAGCAACGGCGTCGTCAACGGCACGCTGACCGGCACGCCGACCTTTTCCTCGGGCGTCGCCAATATCACCGACATGAGCTGGAGCGAGGTCGGCAGCATGAAATTCACGGCGGCGCTGGCCAACAGCTATGGCTATCTCGGCGCCAGCGGCGCCTCGCTGCTCGCGCCGGCCAGCGCCACCAGCGATACCATCGGCCGCTTCGTGCCTAGCTATTTCAATACCGTCATCACAGTGGTCGGCGGCGTGCCGCTTAGCTGCGCATCGAAAATGAGCTGTACCGCCCTGTCCTCTTACTTCGCCTATTCCAAGCAGCCGTTTACCGTGACGGTGAGCGCGCGCAATGCCAACGGCGCGCTCACCAATAATTACACGCCCGTCAATGCCGCCGGCGTCGCCTCGCAAGCCGTCAGCGATTCGTATGCGCATGCCGTCACCCTGAGTGCCGTCGACGGCGTCGGCGGCAGCGCGCTGTCGAACAGCGACACCTTCAATGTCGGCACCACCAGCGGCGCGCCGACGGTGGCCTATAGCGACTTCAGCAACGGCGTGGCGACGATCGCCCCCAAATATACATTCGCCACCACCCCGACCAAACCGACCAATGTATTTGTCCGGGCGACCGAAGCGAGCGCCGATGGCATCACCTCGCTGCGCAGCACCGCCAGCGACTCCGTCGAAGGCGGCCTGATGATAGTCAGCGGCCGCCTGCTGGTTGCCAACAATTATGGATCGGAATTATTGTCGATGCCGATACGCGTCACGGCGCAGTATTGGAGCGGCAGCCAATACCTGACCAGCAATACCGACAGCAACAGCAATTTCCCGACCTCGGCCGTGACTTTTTCGACGTGCAAGAAAAACCTGGCCTCGACGAGCACCAGCAACGGCTGCAAGGCCGTGGTCGCCGTGCTCGACGCCAGCGCGACGGTGACGCTGGCCTATGGCCTCGGCAGTTTCAGGCTGCAGGCGCCGGGCTCCGGCAATACCGGCAGCGCCGACGTCGGCGTGACGCTGTCGATATTGCCGTATTTGCCGGCCGCAACCGGGCGCGCAGTGTTCGGCATCTACCGCTCGCCCGTCATTTTCATCCGCGAAGTGTATTAGAAAAAGGCGGGCGACAGTGCCCGGCCGGCTAGGGCAAGGACTGAAAGAATTGATAGTCATTGCCACCGCGATTCTTTGCGCGGTACATCGCCACATCGGTATTGCTCATCAAGGTCTCCGGCAATGCGCCATCGTCGGGATACAGGGCAATGCCGATGCTGGCACTGATGAGGATGGTCTGGTTGGCCAGCATGAAGGGACTCGAGAGCAAATCGACGAGTTTGTGCGCCAGGTTTGTCGCAATTTTTTTCTCGGCCAGGTCGCTTAACAGGATCGCAAATTCGTCGCCGCCGAAACGCGCCACGATATCGCTGCGCCGCACCGCCGCCTGCAATCTGCCGGCCACCGCCACCAGCACCTGGTCGCCGACCGTATGGCCGTAAATATCGTTGACCGGCTTGAACTTGTCGAGGTCGAGAAACAGCACGGCCAGCATATGCTGTTTGCGGCGGGCTTCGGGAATGGCCTGCTGCAGCTTATTCAAAAAATCGGCCCGGTTCGGCAAGCCGGTCAGCAAGTCATGGTAGGCCAGATGGCGTTCGCGTTCGCAATCGTGCTTGCGCTGCGTGATGTCGTGCTGGATGGCGACAAAGTGGGTGACGACGCCATCGCCATTGATCAGCGGCGTAATGATTTCATCGGCGGTATAAAGGGCGCCGCTCTTGCCCTGGTCAACGACTTCGCCCTGCCAGATACGACCGGCCAGAATCGCCTGCCACAGCTCTGTGTAAAATTGCGGATCCTGCTTGCCCGACTTGAGAATGGTCGGCTGGCAGCCGACGATATCGCGCGCCGAATAGCCGGACAGGCGGCTGAAGGCATCGTTGACCCAGACTATCTGGCCGCGGCGATCAGTGATGAAGATGGCACTGGCGAGCGCGGTGATGGCTTGCTCGAGCAGCGATGGGGGGACGGCGTCCGGCGCGGACTTGCGGCATTGCTCCATTTCGACGAAGGTGAACATGATGTTTCCTTGGGGTAATGACGACCATCACCACGCATTCAATAGCCGATCGCTTCTCTTCTCTGTCGTCCTTCCAGTCCGGATTGCCGCAGCAAATTCCACATGAATGCAGTTTCGCATCAATGCATGAAAGCAATTTGATACACATCAAAACCTTTATGTATATTTGTTGATTGTGAAAATTTTTTTCGCGATAAAAATACTTCAAAAAAAACGCCATCGACGACGGGCGCAAAGCGCCGTCGCGCGCAAGCGATTTTGAAATAAAAAGATGCATGGATGCATTCTATTTTTATTGACAGTCCGTCTATTTAAATGGAAACTCACTATGCTGGACGCTTGTAGGTCTTGCATGTTTCCTGTCTCAGGCCCATCAAACGGCAATACAGAGGATATGTTATGCCGCACACGCTTCTTATTGATACGGAACCGTCTCTGTCGTACGCTGTACCACCACCGCCCCTGACGCTCAGGCAGATGCGGGCGACATGTACCGATTGCGCAATGCAGCAATTATGCTTGCCGATGGGGCTGGAAAAAGCGGACAAGAATCTGCTCGATAAAATCATCCGCAATCGCCATCGTATTTGCCGCGACGAAAGCCTGTACCAGATTGGCGATCCGTTCAAAAATCTGTATGCCGTGCGTTTCGGCCACTTCAAAACCTACCAGATCAATGCCAGCGGCAAGCAGCAGATTACCGGCTTTCAAATGGCCGGCGACTTGCTTGGCCTCGACGCGATCGGCGCCAGCCGCTACCAGAACGAAGCGGTCGCGCTCGAAGATAGCGAAGTCTGCGAAATTCCCTTTGCCGGACTCGACACCTTGTTTGGCCATGCACCCGGCCTGCTGCACAATTTTCACAAGATGATGAGCCAGGAAATCACGCGCGAGCAAAATGTCATGCTCTTGCTTGGCACCATGCGCGCCGAGCGCCGCTTTGCCATATTCCTCGACAATCTTTCCTCGCATTACATGCGGCGCGGACGCTGCGCCAACACCTTTCAGCTGCGCATGTCGCGAGAAGATATCGGCAATTACCTCGGACTGACCAATGAAAGCATAAGCCGCCTGTTCTTGCGCTTCAAACAGCATGGCTGGATCAAGGCCGATAAACGCGAAGTCCATCTGCTGGAACCGGACGTGCTCAAGGCGCTGGCGTCGGGCACCAAAAGTTGCCTGCCAATTTGAGTCCAGCGCCGCCTGATGGCGCCGGCATGCGGATGAAGACCGGCCATCCGTCCGCGCAAAATGCATGGCGGATCGGCAAACGTCGCTAAATAGTGCGGTATGGCACTATCGTGCTTGCCGGACCGCAGGCAATAATGCAAAATGGGATGCGAAACCACCACTGATAAGGCCATCGTGCTCAAAACGCTGTCGAACCGAAGTGTGCAATGGAAATTGGTTGCTGCATTCCTGGCCGTTGCCGTTTTTGTCGCCGCCTTTGTCGCCATCGCCATTGGCCTGCATTTGAAGACGGTCGACCAGGCCGCGCAACTCGAAGCCATCCATGTCGCCGAACTGATCGCCGACGGCGCCATCGAAGGCGGCACCATCCGCCCCGACCTGCAAGATTACGTACTGCGTCTGCACGCGCTACGCGCACGCGATGTGGTCATCGTCGACACCCACAAGAAAGGCCTGGCCGATTCCGATCCGCGCGAACTGGGCCAGCATTACGACGCCGACCTCGGCAACCAGGTCGGCCAGACCCTCGCCGACGGCAAGACCCGCGCATTCATCGAAAAAAACGCCTTCCATCCCGACGGCGCCTATCAGGTGGTGGTCCCCTTGCGCGGCCCCCTGGCCGACGGCGGGCGGCTGGGCGCCGTCATCCTCGAATACACCTCGATCCGCGAAGCCTTGCTGGCCGAAGTGCACAACGACCTGATCGTCATTTCCAGCGCCGGCGTGCTGGCCGTGCTGCTGGTCATGGTATTCGGCCTGGGCACGGCAAAACGCATTGCACAACCGCTGCGCGACTTGAAGTTCAGCGTCGAACAGGTGGCCGGCGGCGATTACCGGATACAGGTAACGGTCGCATCAGCAGATGAAATCGGCCAGCTTGGCAGCGCCTTCAACCGCATGACCGCCGACTTGAGTAGCGGCCAGGCGCGGCTGGCGGCCAAACAGCGCGAACTCGAATTGCAAATCGTCGAACTGGAACAGGCACGCAATGCGGCCAACGCCGCCAGCCACGCAAAATCGGAGTTCCTGGCGAACATGAGCCATGAAATCCGCACGCCGATGAATGCCGTGCTCGGCATGGCCTATCTGCTGCACGACACGCCGCTGTCGGCGACCCAGAAAATGTATCTGGAAATGATACGCGTCTCGGGCCAGTCGCTGCTCGACATCCTCAACGACATCCTCGATTTTTCCAAGGTCGAGGCCGGTCGTCTGGAGCTGGCGCCGACCGCTTTCCAGCTCAGCGACATGCTGGCCTCGCTGGCCTCGATCATGAGCGTCAATGCCGGCGAAAAAGAACTGGAACTGGCAATCGGCGTCGATCCCGACGTCCCGCAAAACCTGTTCGGCGATGCGATGCGGCTGCAACAAATCCTGGTCAACCTGACCGGCAACGCCATCAAATTTACCGAGCATGGAGAAGTCAGCATTCTGGTCACGGCCAGCGAACGCAGCGAGCACGCAGTGACGCTGCAATTCGACATCCACGACACCGGCATCGGCATGGATGCCGAACAGCAGAGCCGCCTGTTCGTCGCGTTTACGCAGGGCGATTCCTCGATGACGCGGCGCTTCGGCGGCACCGGCCTCGGCCTGACCATTTCCAAGCGCTTGATCGACATGATGGACGGCAGCATCACGGTGCAAAGCCAGCTTGGCAGCGGTTCGCTGTTCCGGGTGACGCTGCCGTTTCAGCTCGATAAGGGCAACAACCAGGTCAGGACGCTGGACGCGGTGATGACGGCGCTGCGCGTGCTGGTAGTCGACGACAATGCCACCTGCCGCGAATATCTGGGGCGTACCGTGCGCGGCTGGAACTGGCAAGTCGACAGCGTCGAATCGGGCCAGCAGGCGCTGCAGCAGGTCAGCGCCGGGATTGCCAATGGCACGCGCTATGACGCCATTCTGATCGATTGGAAAATGCCGGGAATGGACGGCGTGGCAACCATGCAGGCGATCCGCAAGCTGCGTCTTGCCGCCTCGCCCGTCTTCCTGCTGATGGTCAGTGCCTTCGGCGGCGGCAAGCTGATGAGCGAACAGAACGCCCTGCAAATCGATGGCGTGCTGATCAAGCCGGTCACCGGCTCGAACCTGTTCGACATGCTGCATGAAATCCTGACCACGCGCAGCGGCGCCCTGTCGCCGGCCGCCGCCGCCAGTGCGCTGGCGGCCTCGCACACGGCCAGCAGCCAGCGCCTCGATCAGATCCGGATATTGCTGGTCGAAGACAATGCGTTAAACCAGATCATCGCCAAGGGCGTATTGCAAAAGATGGGGGCCAGCGTCGACGTCGTCGATAACGGCCAGCTGGCCGTGGAGGCCCTGCGGGCCGCTCCGGACCATTATCAGATCGTCTTGATGGATGTGCAAATGCCGGTCATGGATGGCTACACGGCGGCACATCTGATCCGCCATGAGCTCAAGCTGACGCTGCCGATACTGGCGATCACGGCCGGCGTCATGGAATCGGAGCGCCAGCTGTGCCTGGCATCGGGAATGAACGATGTGATCGCCAAGCCGTTCGATATCACACGCATGTATGCCAGCATTGCCGCCAACCTGCCGCTGCCGCTCGGCGCGGCATGAGGCTGGCGGCCGACATATAACTCAATCGGTGACGACAAAACCGGCCGGATCGAGCGCTTCGAGCGTCAGCGGCACGCTCGAGGCCGGTGCCGTCGCCCGCTGCTGCTCGAGGCGCGCGCGCACCTTGGCCAGATAGTCGGCGCGGTAGCGGCGCAAGATGAAGTCGCGAAAATTGCCGGTCTCCATCGCGCGCCAGGCCTGTGCCTTGCCGATTTCCGAACGCGTCGCCGCCAAGCCGGTGCTGGCGGCATCGACCACGGCATCGCAGGCAGTCATGGTCTGGTAGCCATAACGCTCCATATAGGGCCGGGTCAGGGTTTCTATGATGGCGATCTCGTCCATGCCGAGCTGCTGCTTGAATTTGTCGGCGTTGGCGGCAATCGGCGCGAAACAGTTGGACGACCACAAGGCCGACAATTGCGAGATCTGTTTCGCCTCGGACGATGCGCCGACATCCAGCATCTGCGGCAGATAATCGATTGCCAGGAATGCGCAGATTTTTTTCAACACGGCCTGCTGGTCGCTGAGAAAATCTTCATAGCGGATCGTCAGCACGCGCTCGCCATGGCGGGCCATGAGGGCGTCGGCGGCCTGATGCGCCGCCAGCCAGGTGCGGGCATTGAGTTCGCTGTCGAAGTCATGAATGATGGCGCGGTTCATCGACGCCACTTGGGCACGCGGATCGCGCACCACATTCAAAAACAGCATGTCTGGAAACAGGTCCATCAGCTCGTCGGCGTAATGCACGCTGTCGAGCGACTTGTCCATCACCACGCTGGCGCCGTGCTGCTCGCCGGCGCGCAGCAGCAATTCCCACACGACGCGGTGCACGCTGCGCGGCTGATGCCGGATGCTTTCGAAAATGTCGACCGGATCGAACACCACCTTGGCCCACTTGACCATGCTGGCGGCCTGCAGGCCGACGATGTCGACCACCATGCGGAAATAGGCGCGGTCGTCGCTCAGGTCGCCATACAAAGGCACGCTGGGCATGAAGTCGACGATGTGCAGCGGATATGGCGAATAGAATTGCTGATTCATATTCAGCCGCAGGCGCAGCGCATGGCTGCCGCAGCGGCGCAACGGAATCATCAACAGCGGACGCGGCCGGAGTTTGCCGCCGCTGCTATTTTCAGCGCCCTTGTCGGTGCCGCCGTTGACCTCGCTGCTGACTTTATTGTTGCTGCTATTCATGGACTTGCTCCTGTGTAGTTCCAACTACTGGTTCGGAAAAGCGGCGGTAAAGCCGCCGTGCATGCGCTCAGCACTGGCTGGGCAATGTGAAATAGCGGTCAAATGCGGCAATGAAGCGATCCAGCTCGCTGGCCGGCAGGCGGTTGATGCCGGCGGCCGACTTGCGCCCGCCGCCGCCCGGAAACTGTTCGCACAGACGGTTGGCGGCGCGCGCTTCGGGCGCCCCCGAGCGCACGCTGACCACCCAGTTGCCGTCGGTGCCGGCGCTGAGCACCGCAAACGAATCGCCGCCGCCCCGCGCTGCCAGCGAATTGGCCAGCGGGCCCGAAATACGGCGCGCCCATGGCATGTCGGGCAACAGGTAAATGGCGCGCCCGGGCCGCTGCCAGTGCGGCGCCAGGCCGTGCATGCGCACGCCGTCTTCGCGCCAGCCGGCCGCCAGCACGCGGTAATGCTCGGATTGCGCGATAAAATCGAAAGGGTCGGCAAACGGCTGCATAGCCCGATACAGCTGATCGGGACGGTAATGCAGGTCGGCCAGGCATTCGCCGTAGGCGTTATAGTTGAGCAGCTGGCCGAGTTCGGCCAGCGCCTTGGTGGCACCCGCATCGAGGCCCGCCCGACGCGCCAGCGCGGCAGCCGGCAGTTGCAGGTTGTCGCCAAAGGCTGCGGCGATGGCCCACCGCCGGTAGCGTCCGCCGAGATGGCGGTCTACCAGCAAGCTGCTGCACAGATCGGGCGCATCGTCCCAGAACAATTGCAGCTGCGGGTGGGGGAAGGCATGCTGCGCCGAATGATGGTCGAAATAACGTACGGTGCCGCCGCCGTCGAGGATGGCGCGCAGCGCCTGCAGATTGACGTCGAGCGAAATATCGAGCACGGTGACCGCCATGGCGGCAGCACCGGAGGCACAGGGCACGCGCTGCAGCAAAGCGATGTCGCGCTTGACGCCGGTAATCAAGTGCGTATCGCGCGGCTGCGCCAGGCGCAATTGATGCAGCGCGCACAGGCCATCGGCATCGCCGTTGAAGACGTCATAGGCCGGGGCGTCGCCAACGGCTGGGATCGGCATCATCGCGGCTCAGGCCAGGTGGCAGGTCAGATGGGCAAACAGCACGCTGGCGGCCTGCTCGATCGGCATGGTGCCGGTGTCGAGCGCCAGCGCCGGCTGCAGCGGTGCTTCGTAAGGCGCCGAGATGCCGGTAAACTCGGCGATCTTGCCGGCCCGCGCCTTGGCGTACAGGCCCTTGGGATCGCGTGCTTCGCACACCTCGGTACGGGTGCTGACATGGACTTCGATAAAGCTCGGCTGGCCGATGATGGCCGAGGCCATGGCCCGGTCCTCGCGCAGCGGCGAGATCAGGGCCGCGATGACGATCAGGCCGGCCTCGTTCATCAGGCGCGCCACCTCGGCCGCGCGCCGGATATTTTCCCGGCGGTCTTGCGCCGAAAAGCCGAGGTCGCCGTTGAGGTGGTGGCGCAGATTATCGCCGTCGAGAACAAAAGACGGCATGCGGTGATGCAGCAGCATCTTTTCGACTTCGTAGGCAATGGTCGACTTGCCGGCCCCGCTCAGGCCGGTCAGCCAAAGCGTCGCCGGACCATGGCCGAAATAGCGTTCGCGGCTATTGCCCGATACATGGCCGTGGTGCCAGAAAATATTTTGCGCGCAGCCCTCGCCGCGCGCCGCATCGGCGCCCGGTCTTGCCGGCCCGCGCTCGAGGCCCGGCCCGCCGGGCACGCCGTCGGTGCCCGCATCCTGATGATTTGTCACTGCCATTGCCGTCTCCCGCATAAAACATACAAGCTATCTTGCCTCGGCCATGCGCGCGACCGCGCGCTGCCACCGCCTCAGGCAAGCCACCTCAGGCAAACCACATCAGGCCAGCCGCCTCGGCAGACGCGATGGCGGACGCGGCGCGGCGACTGCCTTGCTGCGGAATTCGGCCAGCAAGGCCACCGGCGCCCTGCCCGGCAGCGCCGTGCGTCCCCCCTGCTCCTGTGAGCCAGTGAGTCGAAACACGCTGACCAGTTCCGTCAGTTTGGCGGCCTGCTCCTGCAAGGCTTCGGCGGCGGCCGCCGCCTCTTCGACCAGGGCCGCATTTTGCTGGGTCACTTCATCCATTTGCGTGATGGCCAGATTGATCTGTTCGATGCCGCTGTGCTGCTCATTGGTGGCCGACATGATGTCGCCCATGATCAGGGTTACCTGGCCGACGCGCGAAACCAGTTGCGTCATCGTGGTCCCGGCCTGTTCGACCAATCTATTGCCGACTGCAACCTTGTCGACCGAGTCGCCGATCAGGGTCTTGATTTCCTTGGCCGCCGCCGCCGAGCGCTGCGCCAGGCTGCGCACTTCCGAGGCGACGACGGCAAAGCCGCGGCCCTGCTCGCCGGCGCGCGCCGCTTCCACCGCCGCATTGAGGGCCAGAATATTGGTCTGGAAGGCAATGCCGTCGATGACGGCAATGATGTCGACGATTTTGTTTGAAGAGGCATTAATCGAAGCCATGGTCTGCACCACCTGCGAGACGACGGCCCCGCCCTGG
>JAIZVZ010000231.1 GCA_021768485.1 Oxalobacteraceae bacterium
GACGGCCATGGAAAGTCCGTACGACGGCATCAACCAGGCGCTGGCGGCGGCCGGCATTGTGCTGGAGCGCTGTTTCAGCGTGCCGCACTTCGCCGCCGTGCCCTACATCCTCAGCACCACCGATCTGGTGGCGACCGTGCCGCAAAAACTGGCCGAACGCGCGGCCGGGCCGTTCCAGCTGCGTTACAGCGAATCGCCGCTATCGCTGCCGCCGCTGCAAACCAATATGTTCTGGCACCGCCGCTATCATCAGGACGAGGGCGGCCGCTGGCTGCGCGGCCTGCTGGTGGAGTTGTTTGCCGAGTAGCCGTCCATCTTAGTTGAGCAGGCGCGGACCGTTATTGGCTAGAATGTCCTGCGCTTCGTCGTCCGCAAACACGTGTCTGATTACGTCGAGTTCCCGTTGCGAGCTTGCGGGACCGGCCGGCCAGACCGAGTCACTTCCATAGAGCAGCCGGGTATGAGGGATGGCATCGCGCGCAGACGCCAGCAGATCATGAGCGGAGCCGAGTTGCGCGCGTGTCGCGGTTTCATGCAGGCGCGACGTGTCCAAATAAATTTGGTCGTGACGCTTTCCCCATTCCAGTACCTCGGTGGCGTTTTCGCCGCCGCAATGGGAAACGATGAGCTTGAGGTCCGGGAATGTGTTGGCCAGATAGTCCAAGCACCAGCGCACCTCCGAGCAAGCATAACGTTCACCGTCATGGCGACTCAAGTGCAGTAATACTGGCATGCTGGCGTCATTGCTAGCCTTGAGCACGTCGTTCCCTTCAAGCAAAGCGGAGCGCCCGAATAATTCGACATGTTTGTAAGCCATGGCACTACGGGCGGAAATTGCAGTGAGTAAGGTCTGGTGCTCGCCAGCCCGGGCGTCGTCATATAAAGCGCATATGATGCCATTCCGTGCGGCGAATTCAAGGCAGGCAAGATTGTCGCCCACACGCCGACTTACCACGCAGCCGGCGGGTACTGGCCCATTCGACGCTGGGGCACGCTGTAGATGAAAGTGCATATCGAAAATCATACTTCCTCCGCATTCCAAACAATCAAGAGGTCAAATCC
>JAIZVZ010000232.1 GCA_021768485.1 Oxalobacteraceae bacterium
AGTCGGAAAATGCCGAAGAAAAAAGATTGATCTAAGTGCATAAAGTTGCAAGTCACCAACATTGCGGTAGCAATTCGGCAACAGATCAAATCAGGGATGCAAGGGAGAGGAAATGCCGGAGGTCGCATCAGGAGCGCCCTGACACGGAATGGAGAACCTTCACAAATCAAACACCAGACTTTACATAACAACAAGCTCAGCATCTAGCTTGTATAGACAACTTTTGCACTGCAACATGCGATTTCAGACCGCATTATACGCCTGTGTCGGGGCTTACTTCCACACTGCATGCACGTCGAATGCAAGCTGTTTTTGCTGCCTTATTGATAATAGCGTTACCGTCACGCCATCCCAGCAATAAAGTAAAAGATACTCGCCCCATAGGTACTGACGCACAGCCGCGTTCGCGGGAAGCTGGCGCTGCGCCGACGTCCTTGGTACGACCAGCCAGCAAGTCATCCACGCCTCGCGATGCCTCATCGATCAACAGCAAATGTATGCGCTCGCGCTCGCGCTGATGGTAGTAATCCAGCCGCGCCGCATCAATCAACGCCACCTAGCTTTCACCATGCTTGGTAATGATTTTTTCAGCCGCGGCCTTGACTTGATCGGCCAGTTCGGACAACGTGGCGCGGGCCTGGGACAGCGAGACAATATCGGCAGCGGTAAAGGTCATGCCATCCCTAATGCACTTTATTCTGTACATTATAGAGCGATTCAGCCGCCCTCCGCCCACGCTCTGGAGCGCTCGACCGCGCGTGACCAGCGCGCCAGCAGTTCGGCGCGGCGCTCGGCGCCCATGGCGGGTTCGAAGCGGCGCTCGCTGGCCCATAGCGCGGCGATTTCGTCCTGGTTTTCCCAGAAGCCGACCGCCAGCCCGGCCAGGTAGGCGGCGCCCAGCGCAGTGGTTTCGGTGACTTTGGGCCGCACCACCGGCACTCCCAGCAGATCGGCCTGGAATTGCATCAGCAGGTCGTTGCGGGCGGCGCCGCCGTCGGCGCGCACTTCGATCAGCGGCAGCGGCCGGCGCGAGGCTTCGACATCCTTCTGCATCGCCATC
>JAIZVZ010000146.1 GCA_021768485.1 Oxalobacteraceae bacterium
CACCCCGCCACCGCCGCCACCACCGCCGCCCGGCAAGCGCTGACCGGGATTAATGATCAGCAAATTAGTGCCCAGGCTGCTGATCTGGGCGCCGATCGATACCGTTGCGCCATTACCGACCGTAACCATGGTAATCACGGCGCTGACGCCGATCACAATTCCCAAAATGGTCAGAAACGAACGCAGCATATTGCGCTGCACCGAGCGCAACGCCAGCATGAAAATGTTCGCCAGCATTATGCGGCCCCGTTCATATGCTCTCGCTCGCGCTCATGGCGGGCGCCGCGGTGACCGGATGCAGGTTGACAGCATCCGTGGCGACACGACCGTCGACAAAGCGCACCATGCGCCGGGCATAGGCAGCCATGTCCGGTTCGTGGGTAACCATCAGTACCGTGATGCCATGGTCGCGGTTCAGCGCCAGCAGCAAACCCATGATTTCATGGCTGCGCAAGGTGTCGAGGTTGCCGGTCGGTTCGTCGGCCAGCACCACGGCCGGTTCGGTGACGATGGCGCGCGCAATGGCGACGCGCTGCTGCTGGCCGCCCGACAGTTCGGCCGGCGTGTGATGCTCCCAGCCTTTCAGACCGACCGCTTCGAGCGCCCTGGCAGCGGCAGCCCGGCGGACATCGGCGCTGTCGCCGCGATACAGCAGCGGCAGTTCGACATTTTCCTGGGCCGAGGTGCGCGCCAGCAAATTGAAGCCCTGGAAAACGAAACCGAGAAAGCGGCGCCGCAGGCGCGCGCGCTGGTCGCGCGACAGCGCTTCGACATGCGCGCCCTTGAACAGGTACTGGCCGGCGCTGGGCGTGTCGAGACAACCGAGGATATTCATGGCGGTCGACTTGCCGGAGCCGCTGGGGCCCATGATGGCGACGAATTCGCCGGCCGCGATGTCGAGATCGATATTCTTGAGCGCCAGCAGTTCGGCGGCGCCGCTGCCGTAGCGCTTGCTGACGCCGCGCAGGCGGATCAGCGGCGGCACGCCGCCGGCCTGGCCGCTGATCTCGGCGCTCATTGGCGTACTCATTGGCGTACTCATTGGCGTACCCATTGGCATACTCATTTTGCAAGCGTCTTTTGATCGGTAATCACCTGCATGCCAGCCTGCAGCTGGCCGCCGACGATTTCGGTCAGGTGACCGTCGCTGATGCCTGGCGTGACGGCCACCGGCTGCGGCACGCCATCCCGGGACAATATCCATACCTGCTTGGCCGTTGCGGTACTGGCGCTGGCGGCGGCGGACTTGCGGGTACTCATCCCCGGCATGCGCGGAAGCAGGCTGCTGGCGATGCCTTGCTTGGCGGTGGCCGCCGACAAGGCGCTGCCCGGCATAAAGCGCAAGGCGCTATTTGGCACCAGCAGCACGTTCTGGCGCCGGCCGGCGGTAATGCTGGCCGTCGCCGTCATGCCCGGGCGCAGGCTGAGGTCGCTGTTATCGACGTCGAGATAGGTCAGGTAAGTGACGACATTGTCGGTAATGGTGGAGCCGAGACCGACGCGTGTAATGCGCGCGGGGAAATTGCGCGTGGCATAGGCGCTGACCGTAAACGTCGCGTCCTGCCCTTCCTTGACCGCACCGACGTCGGCCTCGTCGACATACACCCACAGGCGCAGCTTGCGCAAGTCCTCGGCGACCGTAAACAGCGTCACCGCCTGCAGCGATGCGGCGACCGCATTACCGGGATCGACCGTACGCGTCAGCACCACGCCGTCGGTCGGCGCCACGATCGAGGCCTTGGACAGATTGATCTGGTCGGTCGACAGCGCCGCCTGCGCATCCCTGATGCCGGCACGGGCGCTGGCGTCGTCGGCGATGGCACGCGCCAGCGTCGCCTTGCCGGTGTCGAGTTCGGCCTTGGACGGCACCTTGCCGCCCGATAGCCGGGCCACCTCCTCCAGCCGGCTCAGTGCGGCCTGGGCTTCCTTGACGGTGGCGGCGGTCTGCGCCGCCTTGCCCACTGCCGATGCCAGCGATGCCTGCGAACGCAAAATCTGGTCGCGCAATTTGGCCGTGTCGAGCACGACCATGACCTGCCCCTTCCTGATGCGGTCATTGACGTCGACGTTGACCTTCAGCACCGTGCCCGACAATTCGCTGCCGACACTGATCGAACGCGTCGGCTGGATCGTGCCGTTGGCGGTGACCGTCAGCGTCAGATTGCCGCGCGTGACCGCTTCGGTGCTGTAGACCGGCGCCGCCGCATTGATCCGGTATGCCCGCCAGGCGTAGGCGCCACCGACCGCAAGCGGCACGGCGGCCGCCGCCAGCCATACGCTCCAGCGACGCCACCACACGCGCCGCGCCGGCTCATCGAGCAGGCTTGCGATCTCGGCGCCCGCAACCGCGGGCATCGGCTTGCCGGCGCCGAGGGGGGACTCTTTGCCGCTATTTTGGCCGCTATCCTGGCCACTGATGCTGCCGAGGATGGTGCTGCTGTCGCTATTCATAGGCTCGCTGCTCCGGTAGCTTGTCCGCGGGGCAAGGCGCCGCCGTCAAGAGCGGTCGCTTCCCAGCCGCCGCCCAGCGCCTTGTACAAGCGCACATGGTCGGTATTGAGATCGGCGGCCGCGCTGGCCAGGCTGTCTTGCGCGGTCAATGCCGTACGCTGCGTTTCCAGAACCACTTCAAAATCGATCAGGCCGCTGCCATAGCGCTGACTGGCCAGCAGCGCCGCACTACGGGCCGATTGCGCCGCCCGTTGCAGGCTCTGCAGACGCAGGCGATCGTTGCGCAGCGCGACCAGGCCATCCTCGACATCCTTGAGCGCAGTCAACAGCGCCGCATCGTAGGCGGCGGCCGCCTGTTCCAGCGCCGCCTGCTGGGCCCGAAGCTGGGCCCGCGCCGCGCCGCCGTCGAACAGCGAGCCGGTGACTCCGGCCAGCAGCGAGTTGACCAGCGAGGCGCGATTGGTCAGCGCGCCGGCGCTCAAGGCGCTCAGGCCCAGCGAGCCGCTCAGTTGAAAGCCTGGAAAACGGGCCGCATCGGCCTGGGTCACCTGCGCCGCCGCCGCGCTGAGCCGCGCTTCGGCGGCGCGCACGTCGGGCCGCTGGCGCAGGGTATCGAGCGGAAAGGCCAGTACCAGATCGTCGGCCGGCGCCGGCAGCGCGACCGTCGTTCGCAGGCGTTGATGCAGGGCCGCCGGCGCGCGCCAGGTCAGCACCGCCAGGCTGTGTTCGGCCTGCGCGGCGGAAGTCTGCAAGAGCGGAATCTGGGCCCGCGTCTGCTCCGTCGCGGTGCGCGCCTGCTCGACCTCGAGCGCGGTCGACAGGCCGGCCTGGGTGCGCCACTCGACAATTTGCAGCGTTTCTTCCTGGCTGGCCAGATTGGCGATGGCGATATCCAGCCGTGCCTGCAGGCCGCGCAGCAGCATGTAGTCGAGCGCGACTTCGGCCGCCACCGAGACCTGGACATCGCCCAGGCTGGCGACGCTGGCGCGGCTGGTGGCGTCAGCGGCGGCCAGCGCCGCACGCTGGCCGCCGAATATGTCGGGCTCCCAGCTGGCGTCGAAACCGGCATCGAAGGAATTGTAATATTCGCCGCTGGCGCGGCTACGCTGGACCGAAGCACTGGCGCTCAAAGCGGGCAGCAAGGCAGCCGACTGAATCTCGGCCAGCGCGCGCGATTGCGCCAGCGCCGCAACGGCGGTGCGAACCGAGGTGTTGGCGCGCAGCGCATCGTCGACCAGTTCGACCAGCAGCGGATCGTTGAAGCGGCGCCACCAGAGAGCCAGCGGCGTGGCTGTCGGCGTACCTGCAGGCGCGGCTGTCGATGCACCGGCGGCCGGGTTGCCGGAATTCGATGCCGGCGCCGACCAGGCCGCCGGTATCGGCAGCGCACTGACCGGGACCGGGGTCGGTGCGATACCGGCACAGGCGCCCAATCCGAGACCGGCGATGACCGCTACCAGGCCTGCCGCCGAGCACTTGCCGCGCCTTGCGGCGGGCGGCGCCGCACCGATGCCGGATTCATCGTCCATCTTGGCCTCCACATGAATGTGTACTCGCCCTGCATGCCGATATAAAAATAATCCGAAAAGCCGTCGAGGCCCGATT
>JAIZVZ010000233.1 GCA_021768485.1 Oxalobacteraceae bacterium
CGCCGACCTCGCCATCCGCAATACGGTGCAGCTCAGCCACCACACTCTGGCTCGCCGCCAGAATCTCGCGCGCACGCAGCAGCAAGTGCTGACCCGACTCGGTGAGCTGCACGCTGCGCTTGGTCCGGCGGAACAGGGTGACACCCAACTCGAGCTCCAGCGCCTGGATCTGCTGCGACAGCGGCGGCTGGCCGATATGCAGCCGGGCCGCCGCACGCGTGAAGTGCAGCTCCTCGGCTACAGCAAGAAAATAACGCAAATGGCGCAGCTCCACTCATATCTCCAGGCGATTAATTGATCGTTAAATATATATTGGACAGGCAATAGCCTCAAATCTAAGATCCCCGGTTGTCTTCAGTGATGCTGCTGGAATTCGCCGCATCACCTTGTCATCGTTTCCGGAGTTCTTCATGACTGACCGCTACGCCATCATCGGCAATCCGATTGCCCAGGCAAAATCCCCCGCTCTGCAGACCGCCTTTGCCAGGCAGTTCGGCGATGACATGGAATATGGCGCCATCCTCGGCGAGCCAGGCAGATTTGCCGAAGCAGTGCGTGCTTTCCAGCAAAGCGGCGGGCTCGGCATGAATATCACGATGCCGTTCAAGCTCGACGCGTTCGAGCTGGCGGATGAACTCACGCCGCGCGGCCGCGCGGCCGGCGCAATCAACATGTACACGCTGCGTGCCGATGGTTCGATCCTCGGCGACAACACCGATGGTTTCGGCATCATGCGCGACATCACCCACAATCTGGGCCGTAGCCTCAAGGAAGCACGCGTGCTGCTGCTGGGCGCGGGTGGCGCGGTGCGCGGCACGCTGCTGCCGTTGTTCGACGAACAGCCCGCCGAGATTTTCATCGCCAACCGCACCGCCAGCAAAGCAGTGGATCTCGCCCGGGAGTTCGGCCCCCAGGCCGGCAATATCCGCCTGGCAGGTGGTGGCTTTGCCGACATCGCCGGCCGTTTCGATGTGGTCATCAATGGCTCGGCTTCGAGCATGAGCGATGAAGTACCGCCGCTGCCCGAAGGCGTCTGGGACAAGGATTCC
>JAIZVZ010000003.1 GCA_021768485.1 Oxalobacteraceae bacterium
CCGGGCCAAAGCCGGGCACGGCCGGTCGCCGCTCGGGCCGGCGCCGGCGGGCGCATGCGCCAGGCCCATTCGGCCAGCGCAAACCATCTGCCTGGCGCGCGATGCAAAAATCCCAATCATGCTATGATCGTCGGCGTGAAAATGAGCTTATTCCAACGCCGCCTGACAGCCTGGATCGCCGCCTGCGCCATCCTCATGGCTTCGCTCGCGCCCGCCGTCTCGCACGCAATGGAAATGTACGGCAGCGGCGCCCAAGCCAGTTTTGCCGGCACCTGGACGCAGATTTGCACGGTCCACGGCAACCGCTTCGTTCAACTCGACGACAACGCCACAATCATCGCCGGCAAACGGCTGCCGCCATCGCCCACCTCGTCGCCCTCGCCGGCCAGCAAATTGATGCACCTCGAACATTGCCCGTATTGCTCTCTGCATGCCGATCATCCGGCCTTGCCGGGTGCGCCGGGCGTGCTGCCGGCAGCGGCCGACAGCGGCCGCATGCTTCCGGCGCTGTTCCTGCAGGCCCGGCAAACACTGTTCGCATGGCGCGGCCCGCAGCCGCGCGCCCCACCTTCTCCGGCCTGATGCAAACCTGATTGCGCCACTGGCCCGCCGTGTTCACAGCATTTGCGGGCGGCGGCCAGTCATTTCGGACGTCCCGGCCATCGCAGGCGGCTCGCCCCATTTGCAATCAGCGGCGACCGCGCGTCGTCCGCACACCAATCCATTTGCCCATGAAAATTCACGCAACTCCGATTGCGGCGACGCTGGCGACTCTGCTCTGCGCCTGCGCCGTCGATACGCAGGCACAAACCGCGCCGTCCGAAGACGTGCGGGCGGTCGGCACCGTCACCATCGTCAGTCCGCGGCCGACCTCGCTGCCGACGCAGATTCCGACCACCATAGAAGGCGTCGACAGCAAGCAGATCGCCGACCAGATCAATGCCACCGACAGCGAGGATGCGCTCAAATACCTGCCCAGCCTGCTGGTGCGCAAGCGCTATATCGGCGACTACAACCATGCGGTGCTGTCGACCCGCGCCTCAGGCACCGGCAACAGCGCACGCTCGATGGTATATGCCGACGGCATCCTGCTCTCGAATTACCTCGGCAACGGCGCCGGCTATGCACCGCGCTGGGGCCTGGTCACGCCCGAGGAAATCGAGCGCGTCGATGTGCTGTACGGCCCTTTTTCGGCCGCCTATGCCGGCAATTCGGTCGGCGCCGTGGTCGATTACGTCACGCGCATGCCCGAGCGTTTCGAAGCGCATCTGAAACTGGGCCTGCAAAGCCAGCGCTTCGACCTCTACAACACCAGCGAGCGCGACAACGGCCGGCAAATGAGCGCGGCGCTGGGCGACCGCAACGGCGCCTTCGCCTGGTGGATCGATGTCAGCCGCCTGAACAGCAGCGGCCAGCCCTTGGTGATGGCCACCCGCAACCTCAGCGACGGTGTCACCCCCACCAACGGCGTCGCGGTCAGCGGTGCCGTTCTCGGGCAAAACAACAAGAACCAGGACTGGTGGATACTGGGCACCACCAGCAGCTACCAGACCACGCAGGAACAGGCCAAGATAAAGCTCAGTTACGACCTGTCGCCGACGCTGCGCGCCAGTTATATTCTCGGCTGGTGGAACAATTCGACCGATGCCGACGTCAACACCTATCTGCGCGACGCCGCCGGCAATCCCGTCTATTCCGGCAATGTCATCATCAACGGCCTGCAGTACAACCTCGATTCTTCGAGCCTGGCCTTTGCGCCGACCAAAAACCGCATCGAACATCTGATGCAAGGCACTTCGGTCAAAAGCAATACGCGCGGCGACTTTGACTGGGAAGTGGCCGCCAGCCGCTACGATTACCAGACCGACTCGCTGCGCACGCCGACCAGCAGCGCCTCCAATACCGTCGACGGTGGCGCCGGGCGCATCACCGACATGCAGGGCAGCGGCTGGAACACGCTCAATCTGCGCGGCATCTGGCGCACCGGCAGCGCGCCGAACACGCCGGGCTCGCACGTGGTCGAATTCGGCGCCCAGCGCGACAGCTACAAGCTGCGCACGCTGGTCTCGGATACCGACAACTGGATCAGCGGCGCGGCCGGCAACCGCTATTCTGCCTTCAACGGCAATACGCAACTGCTGAGCCTGTATGCGCAAGACACCTGGCGTTTCGCGCCCGACTGGAAGACCACGCTGGGCCTGCGCGCAGAACACTGGCGCGCTTACGGCGGCGAGCTCGGCAACAGCACGCGCATGGTCGCCTTCGGCAGCGAGCGCAGCGTCAATGCCGGCTCGCCGAAAGCGGCGCTGGCCTGGCAATATGACGACGACTGGGTATTCAAGAGCTCGCTCGGGCGCGCCGTGCGCATGCCGACCGCCAGCGAACTGTATCAGGGTTCGATCAGCGGCAATACCATCATCTATACCGACCCGAACCTGCTGCCGGAAACTTCATGGACCAGCGAATTGACGGCCGAACGCAGGCTGGACGGCGGCGTGCTGCGCGCCACCGCATTTTTCGAGCGGACCCGCGATGCGCTGTATTCGCAGGCGCTGACCGCAACCGTCAATACGGTGCAAAACATCGATGCCATCCGCACCCACGGCCTCGAGCTGGCCTGGCAACAAGCCGAGCTGGCCCTCAAGGGACTGGAGCTCGAGGCCAGCGCCACGTATACCGATTCGATCATCACCGCCAACAGCAAGCTGCCGGCCAGCGTCGGCAAACGCCAGCCGCGCGTGCCGGTGTGGCGCGCCAGCGCCGTGGCCACCTATCGCCCCGATGCCGCCTGGGCATGGACACTGGCCGGCCGCTACAGCGGCGTGCAGTACGGCCAGCTCGACAATAGCGATAGCAACGGCATGAGTTATCTGGGCTTTTCGCGTTTCCTGGTATTCGATACGCGCGTGCGCTACCGCTGGGATCGCCAGTGGTCATCGGCTTTCGGCATCGACAACCTCGGCAATGCGAAATACTGGGCTTACCACCCGTATGCGCAGCGCACGCTGGTGGCCGAGCTGAAATGGGATTTGTAGCCGTGGAACATGGCTGTGGGGTATGGCTGTGGGGTACAGCCATGAGGTACAGCTATGAGGTACAGCTATGAGGTACAGCTATAAAACATGGCTGTAAAGCCGGTGCCGCGCCGGGCCGGACGGCGGCACCGGCTCGGCTTACTCGTTCATGGCCCGCACCGGCACATTGACCGTCATCGTCGTGCGCGACTTGTCCTTGGCTTCGACGATCAGCGTCACCGGCACCGTTTCGCCGGGCCGGATCTGGCGTTTCAATTGCATCAGCATCAAGTGATAGGCGCCCGGCCGCAGGGCGACTGCCTTGCCGGCCGGCAGATCGATGCCGGCAACGGCGTGCATCTTCATCACATTGCCGTCCATTTCCATTTGATGGATTTCGACCAGCCCGGCCACCGGCGATTGCGCCTCGACCAGGCGCGCATCTTTCGAGGCCGTCAATTGCATGAAGGCGCCGGTCACCGCTTGCGTCGAAACCGTGGCGCGCACCCAGGGCGCATCGACCTTCAGACTGACTTGCGCACTGGCGGCGCCCGCATACAGCAAGCCACAGGCAAAAGTCATGGCCGCAAAAACTCGTTTCATATTCCATCCTTTGTCTACCGGGGCCGCCACGCTGGCGGCACCATATTGGGTTTAACTGCGTGATTTTACTGCGTGATTTTACTGCGTGGCTTTACCACATGGTTTTACTGTAACACCCCGACATATCGACAGTGCCGAAGCCCGTCGTGCCGGCTTCGGCCTTACTGCCCGTCCTTGTCGGTCGTCACCGCGATTTCGACGGTATCGCTGCCGTCGCTGAACCAGATCTGCCCATCCTGTATCGTGCACTGCAATTGCATATTGCGTTGCGCCAGCTTGGACAGGGCCAGACTGCTGGGCGCAGCAATATTATAGACCGTCAGGTTTTTTGCGCGCTCGAGCTTGGACGCGATCTGCTTCCACCAGATGCCGCTGTTGCTGGCGTAACTATAAACGACCACGCGGGCAGCGCGTCCGCAGGCTTTGAGCAAGCGTTTTTCATCGGGCTGGCCGACTTCGATCCACAAGTCGATGGCGCCGGTCAAATCCTTTTGCCACAGGTCCGGTTCGTCAACGTCAAACAGACCCTTGGTAAATACCAGCGCCGGATCGGCGTGGCGCGCAAACGCAAACAGGCGCACCATCATGCGCTCGTCGGTCTCGGACGGATGACGGGCCAGTGTCAGCAGTTGCGTGTCGTAATAGTTACGGTCCATATCCGCAATTTGCAGGTCTGCCTTGAATATCGTTGCTTTAAGTGCCATTGATCAATTTCTTCAAAAATTCCAGAATTAATTTTAAAGGCGACAGCCTGCTCGCCAATTTATAAAACCCGGTGCCGGGCAAACCATCTCGAGGCCGGCGCCGCTGACGCCCATCCGGCACCACGCGCATTGTCGCATGAGCCGGGCCGTGCGCCGCACCGAATGCCGCCAAAAAACAAAAAGCACGGCCGTCTTTTTCACAATATCTCGTTCATAATATTTTGCGTTATCATCATATACATTCGCCGCGATCCCGTTTTTTTTCGATAAGCGGGACGACGGCTCACATTTTCGGAGACATGATGAGCACTACATTGACGAACCAGCAATTCCGTCTGGCCTCGCGCCCGGCGGGCATGCCGACCGCCACCAACTGGCATTTCACGAGCAGCGCGCTGCCGGCCCTGGCCGAGGGCGAAATTCTGGTCAAGACCATCTATCTGTCGCTCGATCCGGCCATGCGCGGCTGGATGAACGATACGCCCTCCTACATCCGGCCGGTGGCCATTGATGAAGTCATGCGCGCCATCGGCATCGGCCGCGTCATCGCCTCGCGCGCGCCGGCTTTCGAGGTCGGCGACATCGTCGCCGGCGGCATCGGCGTGCAGCAGTACTGGAGCGGCCCTGCGAACGACAAGAGCGCCGGCTTTCATAAAATCGATGCGCGCGTGGCGCCGCTGCCGAAATTTTTAAGCGTGCTGGGCATGCCCGGCATGACCGCCTACTTCGGCCTGATGGAAGTGGGCAAGCCGAAGCCGGCCGATATGGTCGTGGTGTCGGGCGCGGCCGGCGCAGTCGGCATGGCGGTCGGCCAGATCGCCCGCCATCAGGGTTGCCGCGCGATCGGGATTGCCGGCGGCCCGCAGAAATGCAATTTCGTCGTGCATGAACTGGGCTTCGACGCCTGCATCGACTACAAAAAGGATTCGGTCAGGGACGCCCTGAAACATATCTGTCCGAACGGTGTCGATATTTATTTCGACAATGTCGGCGGCGAGATTCTCGACACCGTGCTGCCGCGCCTGGCGCTGCACGCACGCGTCGTATTGTGCGGTGCGATTTCGCAATACAACAATACAACGCCGGTGCAGGGACCGTCGAATTATCTGTCGCTGCTGGTCAAGCGCGCCCGCATGGAAGGCATGGTCGTATTCGACTATGCCGAACGCTATCCGGAAGCGGTCAAGGAAATGGCGCGCTGGATGAAGAACGGCACGCTGAAGAGCCGCGAAGACATCGTCGAGGGCATAGAAAATTTCCCGCAAGCGCTGCAGATGCTCTTTGAAGGGAAAAATTTCGGCAAGCTGATCTTGCAGCTTGCCCCGGAAGAAGCATAACAACAGCTCGCCCGTCCGCGCCTGCAGCATTGCCGCGGCCCGGCGCGAGTCCATCTTTGATTTGCCGTTTTCAAAACTGGAGCCTGTCATGTCAAACATTCCCGCCGTCCGTCCGCCATTGCCGCCCTTCACGCGCGAAACGGCAATCGAGAAAATCCGCCTGGCCGAAGACGGCTGGAATAGCCGCAATGCCGAAAAAGTCGCACAGGCTTATAGCGTCGATACCAAATGGCGCAACCGCGCCGAATTCGTCAGCAGCCGCAGCGAAGCCCAGGCCTTTCTCGAACGCAAATGGAATAAAGAGCTCGAATACCGCCTGATCAAGGAGTTATGGGCTTTTACCGACAATCGCATCGCGGTGCGCTATGCTTACGAATGGCATGACGATGCCGGCAACTGGTTCCGCTCTTATGGCAATGAAAACTGGGAGTTCGGCGCCGACGGCTTGATGAGCACGCGCCATGCCAGCATCAACGACATGCCGATCAAGGAGAGCGAGCGCAAATACCACTGGCCGCTCGGGCGCCGCCCCGACGACCATCCGGGCCTGTCGGAACTCGGTTTATGACCGTGTTCCGCATGCATATCGAGCGCGCAGCCTTTTGCACCGACGGTTGCGCGGACTGACACCTCAGGGAGCACGCGATGTTCGATCATATCGGCCTTGGCGCCAGCGACTATGAAGCCAGCAAGGCTTTTTTTCTCAGGGCGCTGGCGCCGCTAGGCGTTGGCGTGGCAATGGAAGGACCGGACGGCATCGGCCTGGGAAAAAATGGCAAACCCTCGCTATGGCTGCAACAGGCGGCTGACAAGCCGGCCCGCTTGCACCTGGCGTTTGCCGCCGACAGCCGGCAGCAGGTCGATGCCTTTTACCGCGCCGCGCTCGACGCCGGCGCCACCGACAACGGTCCGCCCGGCATTCGCGCGCATTATCATCCGAATTACTACGGCGCCTTCGTCATCGGCCCCGACGGCCACAATATCGAAGCGGTGTGCCAGAAGGCACCCGCCTGAAAACAGCGGCGCGGACGAAGGCGGCGGTGCCGGTCAAAAAAAACGGCGCAGGCCTGTCGCCGGCGCCGCCCGGTCCTACTCAAACGCTTTGAGCAAGGTGTCGAACCTGACCCGCACCGACTGGTCGTAATGATGGACCGGCGGCACTTGCCGCTCGACGCCGAGCAACTGATAGACGGCCATCTGCGCCGCCCGCACCGAATACTCGACCGTGAACACGACATCTTCGGGCACTTCGACAAACTGGCTGACGAAGGCCAGATTTTTCGAATTTTCCGGCACCGGCAGCGGCCGGTCGCCATGCGAGCGCGGCATGAACATGCTGGTAATGTATGGCATGCGGCAAGGGATGCAATTGGCGCTCGCCATCACCTCCGGCTCGAAATTCAGATGTCCGCATAATTCCTGCAAAATCTCGCGTCCGCTACACTCGGTCATGGACTTGGCGACGAAATTGCCGATCCGGTCGGGATGCAGGCCATAGCCCCAGAATACCGTCACGCCTTCCGGCTGGCCGGCAAAGTGCGGCTGGAAGGCCAGCACCACCGACATCAGCCAGTTGGAATCCTTGAACGTGACCAGGCCGCCGGTGCCGGCGCGGTTGCCGCTAAAGCGTTCCATACACTGGAAAAATTTGTCGTCTTGCAGCGTCACCGTAAACGATTCCCAGAACGACTGCGCAATGGTGGAGTTGAAGACCGCCGGCTTGCCGAACTCGGGCCGGCCCTCGGCCAGTTTTTCCCACAAGGCCCAGCCGCCGCTATCGTGCTTGCTCAACTTCGGCGGCGCGCTATCCATGCTGCCGAAGCTCGAAGCATCGGTCATCGAACCGTTTTGAAAAAACACCAGGTCGTCGGCATCGACCGCCAGCACTTGCGGCGCGCCTTCCTGGCCATCGGCGGCGCGCTGCCGATAATGCAGCGCACTGACCACGTGCTTGCCGTCGCGCTGCGTCAGCGCAATGTCCGACACCACGGTATCGACCAGCACATTGACACCTTGCTCGCGCAACCAGTGCCACAGCGGACGGACAAAGGAATCGTACTGGTTGTAGACGGTGCGCTTGACACCGGCCAGCGTTTCGATGCGCGTAAATTCGAGCATGAAGCGATGCAGATAGCGCTTGAATTCGACCGCGCTATGCCATGGCTGGAAGGCGAAGGTGGTAGCCCACATATACCAGAATTTGGTCTCGAAAAACTCCGGTGACAGCCAGTCGGTAATCGCGCTGCTTCCCAGAGTCGTTTCATCGGCATCGGCCAGGCGCAGCAATTCAATTCTGTCCTGCAGCGAAAAACCCATCGAGCGCACATCGACCCGGAAGCGGTTGCGGTCCACCAGGCGGGCCTGCGAATGCGATTTGTTTTGTTCGTTGAAGGCCAGCGTTTCGTCGAATACGCTTTGCCCCTGGTGCTCGAGCGAAGGGATCGACTTGAACAAATCCCAGGTGCATTCATAATTATCGGTAGTGAGCATACGCCCGCCGCGCAGGGTATAGCCATGCTGCGGACCGCCGCCGCCGTCGAGGCTACCGCCGGGCAGCGGCATCGATTCAAAAATGGTGATGTTGCGGCCGGCGACATTGGCGTCGCGGATCATGAAAGCGGCGGCGGCGAGAGATCCGATGCCGCCGCCAACCAGGTAGGCTTTAATATTGTTCAATTTATTCTCCAAAGGCAGATTACATCTTTACTTGGATATTGACCTGTTCACCGACTCTTTCACCACTCATTCACTAACTCGTTCACTGATCCTCGCACCGTCAAGCCGCGTGCTCGTCGCCTGCTTGCGCATTGCGCCCCTGCCGATCGAATCATTTACCGATTGACGCATTTGTTTATTTTTGCTATTACTAAATCATCTATACAACAGATGATAATATCGCCATATTCGCCCCTCAGGGGATAAATATCGGGATAAATATCGCGATAAATATCGCGATAAAAATGCAGTCGGGGATTTGTTAAATCTATTTCTCGGAACTCGATCTCATGCGCCATTCAATTGCCCTCATACTTTTATTGCAATCGCTGACAGCTTTCGCTCAAAGCCCGCCGGCCGCGGCGGCCAGCGACAGCAGGCCGCCGCTCTTGAAAGCGCTCGATGGCGACTGGCAGATGACGGGCGACGTGCGCGGCAAAGCGGTCACGTATGCCATGCATGCCGCGCCGACGCTGCAGGACAAATTTACGGAAATACACATGACCGATGTCCAGCGCCCGCCCAAATATGAAGCGCGCCTGTTCATCGCCTATGACCCGCTCAAAAAGTCGCTGATTGCCCATTGGCTCGACAATTTCGGCGGCGAAGCATCGATTCCGCATGCGAGCGGCCAGATCGAAGGCAATACCATAGAATTTGTGTTTCCCTACAAAGATGGGCCCTTCCGCGACCGTCTCACTTATGATTCGAAAACCTCGTCATGGACCTTCACCATCGAGGCCGGAAGTGCCGACGGCAGCTGGCGGCATTTTGCGCGTTACGACATGCGGCGCCAATGAGCGGCGCCCGGCTTTTATGCGCATCAGGCTTATGCCGATTCGCCGCCGTATCTCGCACAGAAAATTAACTTGCTGCGGCCCCGGCGACTTATGGCGTCGCCGCCCGCGCGTCCCTCGATGACCGCAAGCCGCAAACAGCGAGCGCAACCGCCCTCGCCATACTCAACTATAATGATTCGCGGGCAAACACGCGAATCGCTCCGATGACGGTCGCGCCCACCGCGATGCGGCCCGCCCGACGCCTGCCAGCAAGCCCGGAGCCGCGCCTGGCCCTGGCCGCGTGCGGCCTGCAAGCCGATTCCATTTTATGAGAAAAAAAATATGACTGCACTATTTACCTCCTTCAAACTGAAAGACGTCACCCTGCGCAACCGCATCGCGGTGCCGCCGATGTGCCAGTACAGCGCCGTCGACGGCCTCACCAACGACTGGCATCTGGCGCATTACACGAGCATCGCGCGCGGCGGCGCCGGTCTGGTCATCGTCGAGGCCACCGCGGTCTCGGCGGACGGCCGGATTTCGCCGGGCTGCGCCGGTCTGTGGAACGAGCAGCAAGCCGAAGGCATGGCGCGCATCGCTGCCGCCATCAAGGCCGCCGGCGCCGCGCCCGGCATCCAGATCGCCCATGCGGGCCGCAAGGCCAGCGCCAACCGGCCATGGGAAGGCGACGACCATATCGCCGCCGGCGATCCGCGCGGCTGGCAAACCATCGCCCCTTCGGCCATCGCATACGGCGCCAACCTGCCGCAAGTGCCGCGCGCCATGACGCTCGACGATATCGCGCGGGTCAAGGCCGATTTCGTCGCAGCCGCTCGGCGCGCCCGCGAGGCCGGCTTCGAATGGCTGGAACTGCATTTTGCCCATGGCTATCTGGCGCAGAGTTTTTTCTCGGCGCACAGCAACCAGCGCAGCGACCAATACGGCGGCAGTTTCGCCGGGCGCAGCCGCTTTTTGCTCGAAACGCTGGCCGCCGTGCGCGAAGTCTGGCCCGAAAACCTGCCGCTCACGGCCCGCTTCGGCGTCATCGAATACGACGGCCGCGACGAACAGACGCTGGCCGAATCGATCGAGCTGACGCGCGCCTTCCGCCAGGGCGGCCTCGACTTGCTCAATGTGAGCGTCGGCTTCACGATTGCCGAGACCAATATTCCGTGGGGACCGGCGTTCCTGGCGCCGGTCGCCGAACGCGTGCGGCGCGAAGCCGGACTGCCGGTCGCCTCGTCCTGGGGCATCGACGCGCCGCTGCTCGCCAACCGCGTGGTGGCCGATCAGCAGATGGACCTGGTCATGATCGGCCGCGCGCATCTGGCCAACCCGCACTATGCCTATCACGCCGCCAAGGAACTCAAGCTCGAGCGGCCATCCTGGGTTTTGCCGGCGCCCTATGCGCACTGGCTCGAACGCTATCGCGCGCAAGAGTAAATGCGAGCATAAACACGAAGTCAAAGTAACAGCAGCGCCGACACGCGTCTTGTGGCCATGGCCGATGCAATCAAGAACATCGCCATCGCAACAAGATGCGTCAACAATGCCACCATTGCGGTGCATTAGCGGGCATCAAATCATCCCCGATGAATACTGTTAAATTCAATTTCGGGAATATTTATTTGATAAAAGAATGTTACTCGGCAATAATGGACGCTTATACAATCATGGCGCTGCCGGCATTGCAATCAGCGCATGTCCAAAAGGCAAACCCAAAATGCCTGCGTAGAAATGCCGACACACGCCACGCTTGAGAGTTAACGACATCACATCTGCCAGCCGCCCCCATCAAAACCGGGGGCTTTGCCAAGCCGGTCTTTGAACAAGCCGATCGCCATCATACCGATACACATATATTCATGAGCTACGAATTCAATCCCGAGAGTGCTGTTTTCGAATTTCCCAATCCCTACAAGGTCGAAAATCTGTCGCTAATCGTCTCGGCGACTTTTATGATTCTTGGTGGTATTTTTACCATGCTGACTGTACGCGAACGACTTGGGCACGGCCTGGACCGGCACGCCGTCTTGGTCGCCGCCATTGCCATCTTGTTGCTACTGTTCGGCATTGGCCTGCTCGGCTGGGCGTTTTCGCAACTACGCTATTTTTTTGGCCGCAACCGCCCGGCCAGCCTCGCCCCGCTGCTCGCCAACGACAGCGACGGCTCCAGCGCCACCGCCACGCAACTGAAGGAAACGCTCAGGCAAAATGCCGTGACCTGGCGCGAACCGAGCGGCGCCCTCAACGGCTTGCTCTATTCGTGGCTGCCGCACCTGATCTTCGCCCCGCAAAAAATCCAGGATGCGGCGCAAAAACAATTCCATACCTTCCTGTCCTTGTCGGCGACATTGCTGAGTTTTTTGATTTGCTGGTTCCTGTTCGGCCGTGGCGAAGCCAGCGGCTGGATCGGCCTGATTTACGCAGCCTTCGCCGCCCCGCAAATTTTGCCCAAGCTGCGCCACCCGGCCAGAAATACCAACGAAGCAGCGCAGAGCGGCGCCAAAAACCTGATTGTGCTAGTCGTCATGGCCTTGCTGGGCCCGGCCATTCTGGCGCTGCTGGCCTCGCACCTGCCCTCGCTCGGCCAGCTGTCGATCAATGGCGCGCTGGCGCTGGCCCTGGTCTGCGCCCTGATCGGTTGCTGGGCTTTTGGCATTGCGCTTAAAAATCAATTGCAGCCCTCGCCGCAAGCAGTCGGCTCGGCGCGCGTGATGGAAACGCTGACCATGAACGCCCATCCGAACAAGCTGATCGAAGAACTCGACCGCATCCTGATGACGCGCTGGTATAGCCGCATCCCGAACCGCCGCTATGCGCGCCAGTCGCCCAATGTCGTTGGCCAGCAAGGCCGCTTCACCGCCGATATTTTTGAAGAAACACAGCCGCGCCCGCAGCCGAACCGCACCGCAACCGGCGTCGGCCACGCGCTGGCGACGCCGCAATTTCGCTGGATTGCTGTCCTGAGCGGTCTGGCCAGCTTTTATCTGTTTTTGGGAACCGTCGCCGCAGTGCTGCTTGCGCGCGACATTCTGGCCGGCGAAGCCATTTCAACCACAGCCACTTTTGCCCTTAGCCAACTTGCAGTCGGCATGTTTTGCGGCGAGGCCGCCCACATGCTGTGGGGTCGTTTTGACTTCGTTTCCGAACTGATCTGGGTCGACCTCAACGGCAGTTTCGAATCGGCCCACGTCAAGCTCGGCAACCAGATCTCGGGCAATATCCAGACGACGAAAAACGTCATCAATATTGAAGAGATGACGATGCGGGTCTGGGTCTCGGAAATCGATACCGTCATTTTCGGCAAGGACGACTGGCGTCAGCTGATCGGCATGCGCGGCCTGCAAGACACGGCCGACGAGCTGGCAACGGCGCTCAAGGCCTTTGGCGAGACACGCTCGATGGTGGTCGCTCCGACCTCAGCCGCCGACCTCGAGCGCGCGCAACAGATCGGCGCCCTGCATCAGCTCGCCGGCGGCGCAGCGACGCGCGAAGGCGAAACGGCGCATATCGCAAATTTGCTGACCAGTAAGCTCGGCGCGGCGACGATGGAAGACAAGGCAGAAAGCAAGACTGACGATAGTGGCAGTAGTGGCAGTAGTGGCACGCCAAAATCGCTGTTTTGCACGGGCTGCGGCGGCGGACTCGACGCCAATATGCGCTTTTGCAGCGCGTGCGGAAAAGCGGTGGCTCAATAGGCGAAGAGCCGGCAAGCGCTGGCCGCATACCGCGGCGCCTCTTTTAACAAACCTCCCCCGCAGGCCAGCCCGCGCCCCTGGCCTGTATCGTTTACTGTATTGTTGCACCGTATTCTTATACTGCGAGCCGGCGTCGCGCACCGCGCAGCGGCCTATGCTGCGGCTTGTGCTGCGGCTCGTGCTGCGGCTTGTGCTGCGGCTTGTGCTGCGGCTTGTGCTGCGGCCTGCCATCGGCTTGTCTTCAAGCGCATCTTCCCGAAAAGCAATACTCAATAGCCAGCCCTGACAGGCTTGATGCCGCCGTTCGTCCAGCAATCGGGCAGACAAGGCCGAATCACGGCCATTTCCCATATTGCGCGCCAAAGCGGGCGTTATAGCGCAAGATCGCCGCAAATACGAGGACTGCGGCCATTTTGAGGCAGCGCCAGCAAAGAATTCCGATCCACTTTATACTTCAGACATTCCTGAAAATACAATAAGTAAAGATAAGATCGTCATGCACAAATTGACACCCCTGACGCAGCGCTTTATCTTGCATTTCGGCGAGATGGGTAGCCGCTGGGGCATCAATCGCACCGTCGGCCAGATTTATGCCCTGCTATACGTGCAGGGCAAGCCGCTGAATGCCGATGAAATCGCAGAGCATTTGTCGTTCTCGCGCTCGAATGTCTCGATGGGCTTGAAAGAATTGCAATCCTGGCGCCTGGTCAAACTATTGCACAAGCAAGATGACCGCCGCGAATACTTCGAACCGCCGAAAAACATCTGGGACATCTTCAAGACGCTGCTCGAAGAAAGGCGCCGGCGCGAAGTCGAGCCGACGCTGTCGATGCTGCGCGACGCCTTGCTCGAAACCCCGCTCAACGCTGACGATGCATTCGCCCAGCAACGCATGCGCGAAATGTATGAGCTGATCGAATTGTCGAGCAACTGGTTCGGCGAAGTGCAAAAGCTGTCGCCGGAAACGCTGGGCCGCCTGATGAAAATGGGAAGCACCGTCAAGCGCGTGCTCGAAATCAAGGACAGCTTGCGCGATAAATTCGGCGTCGGCAATATCGCGGCGCCGCCAGAGGATGAGCGATGAGTCCCCTGCGAGCCAGACTGCAGCAGCGCTCAACGCGCTTCGGCCACCTGCCTTTGGGCGCCGAGATCGCCTTGATCGTCGTCGTCAAGCTTATCGTGCTATATGCACTTTACCGCGCATTTTTCAGCGCCCCGCAGGCAATCCACATGCACATGCCGCCCGCCAGCGTCGAGCGGCATCTGCTCGCCCCCACCAATCCGTCGCAGCATCTGCCCGCCTCCACCAATTCGTCGCCGCATCTGCCTGCAGCCCCCGCGCAGCCGCTGTCGCCCGCCCCCGATTCCGCAACTTTGCACCAAGGCCATCCATGATACCGATCGATGAAGTCGTCAACCTGTCGCGGCTGCAGTTCGCCGTCACCGCGCTCTACCATTTTCTCTTTGTCCCCCTGACGCTGGGACTGGCCTGGATTCTGGTCATCATGGAGTCGGTCTATGTCATGACCGGCCAGGAAATCTACCGCGACATGACCAAATTCTGGGGCAAGCTGTTCGGGATTAATTTTGCGATGGGCGTCGCCACCGGCATCACGCTCGAATTCCAGTTCGGCACCAACTGGGCCTATTACTCGCATTACGTCGGCGATATCTTCGGCACGCCGCTGGCCATCGAAGGCATTCTCGCCTTCTTCCTCGAATCGTCTTTCGTCGGCCTGTTTTTCTTCGGCTGGAAGCGGCTGTCGCGGGTCCAGCATCTGTTCGTCACCTTTTTGCTGGCCTTCGGTTCGTCGATGTCGGCGGTCTGGATCCTGATCGCCAACGGCTGGATGAATAATCCGGTCGGCGCCGAATTCAATTTCGAAACCATGCGCATGGAACTGGTCAGCATCACCGATGTGTTCTTCAATCCGGTGGCGCAAGTCAAATTCGTGCACACGGTGGCGGCCGGCTATGTGACGGCCTCGATGTTCGTGCTCGGCATTTCCTCTTATTACCTGCTCAAGGCGCGCGACGTGCCGTTTGCGCTGCGCTCGTTTGCGATTGCCGCCGGCTTCGGCCTGGCGTCGACGCTGTCGGTGATCGTACTCGGCGACGAGTCCGGTTACACGACCGGCGAAGTCAACAAGGTCAAGCTGGCCGCCATCGAAGCAGAATGGGAAACCCACGAAGCGCCGGCCTCGATCACCGTCTTCGGCCTGCCCAACGAAGCCATGCAACGCACCGATTATGCGATCCACGTACCCTACATGCTGGGCCTGATCGCGACGCGCTCCTTCGATAAAAAAGTCATCGGCATCAGGGATTTGAAAATCATTAACGAAGGCCGCGTCAAGAACGGCATGCTGGCCTATGCCGCGCTGACCCGCCTGAAATCGGGCGACAGATCGCCGGCGGCGCGCGCTGCCTTCAACGACTTGAAGGCCGATCTCGGCTACGGCCTGCTGCTGAAAAAATACACGCCGAACGTGATCGACGCCACGCCGCAGCAGATCCGGATGGCGGTCAACGACACGATTCCGCATGTGGCGCCGATCTTCTGGTCATTCCGCATCATGGTCGGCCTCGGCCTGCTATTCCTGGGCATTTTCAGCGCCTCGTTCTACTTCCTGATCAAGAAGCGTCTGGCCAGCCAGCGCTGGCTGCTGCGCCTGGCGCTGTTTTCGATTCCGCTGCCGTGGGTGGCGGCCGAGCTTGGCTGGGTCGTGGCCGAATACGGCCGCCAGCCATGGACCATCGCCGGCGTGCTGCCGACGCATCTGTCGGCCTCGACCCTGCAACCATCGAATCTGTATTTCAGCCTGGCCGGTTTCGTGCTGTTTTATACGACGCTATTCGTGGTCGAGATTTACCTGATGACCAAGACCGCGCGCAAGGGGCCGTCGGCCCTGCATACCGGTAACTACTACTGGGAACAAGCCGCACACGCCGGGGAGGCCGCATGATTTTCGATTACATGACCCTGAAGCTGATCTGGTGGTGCCTGGTCGGCGTGCTGCTGCTCGGTTTTGCGCTGACGGCCGGCTTCGATTTCGGCGTCGGCATGATGCTGCCCTTCGCCGGCAAGACCGATATGGAGCGGCGCGTGCTGATCAACAGCATTGGCCCGACCTGGGAGGGCAACCAGACCTGGTTCATCACGGCCGGCGCCTCGATGTTCGCGGCCTGGCCGCTCGTCTATGCGGCCGCTTTTTCCAGTTTTTATGTGGCGCTGATGCTGCTGCTGTTTTCGCTGCTGCTGCGCCCGGCCGGTTTCGACTACCGCAACAAGGTGCCGAGCGCGCACTGGCGCAGTGTCTGGGACTGGGGCCTGTTCGCCGGTGGCCTGGTACCGCCGCTGATCTTCGGCGTCGCGTTCGGCAATCTCTTGACCGGCATTCCATTTCACTACGACGACACCATGCGCCTCGCATACAGCGGCAATTTCTTTGCCTTGCTGACGCCGTTCGGCCTGTTGTGCGGCCTGCTGGCGATTGCCCTGATGCTGATGCATGGCGCTACTTTTTTACGCACCAAGACCGAAGGCCTGATCGCCGAACGCGCCGCCCGCACGGCAATGGCGGCGGCGGCCGTCAGCCTGCTCGCATTCATCGGCGCCGGCATCTGGATCAAGTACGGCATCGCCGGTTACCGGATCAGCGCCATGCCCGATCCCAACAGCGCCTTCATACCGACCATGAAAACGGTAAGCATGGCGCGCGGCGCCTGGCTCGACAATTACGCGCGCTGGCCGCTGGCCATGCTGTTGCCGGCAATCGGCATCGGTGCTGCCGTGCTGACCGTGGTCCTGAGCCGCACGCGCGCTGCGCTGGCAGCCTTTCTGTGCAGCGGGCTGACGATTTCCATGATTCTGCTGACGGCGGCGGTATCGATGTTCCCCTTCGTCTTGCCGTCCTCGCAAGACCCGAACAGCAGTCTGACGGCATGGGACGCGGTATCGAGCCAGAAGACGCTCGGACTGATGTTCTGGATCATGCTGTTCATGGTGCCGGTGGTATCGCTTTACACGACCTGGGTCTATCGCATCATGCGCGGCAAAGTCACCGAAGCGCATATCCGCGAAGATGAACATTCACTGTATTGACGAGGCAAGGATAACGCTATGTGGTATTTCACCTGGATTTTGGGCATCGGCCTGGCGCTGGCATTCGGCATCATCAATGTGATGTGGCTGGAAGCCAATTACGCCTTCGGCCAGCGCGAAGAAGATGTCACGCGCAGCAGCTTCGAGCGGGCGCGCGCCGCCGAACTGGCGGGCGGCAAGTAACAACAATGCCAAGCCAGAAAATGAAGTAAATTGCAGACGAAAAAAATGACCCGCAGGCATAAGCCGGCGGGCCATTTTTCAGATTGTGCCAGCGCAATCGCGGCGCGATAAAAACCGCGCTTATCGGCCGGCAACCAGACTCGAAATCAACTCGACGATCAGTTACGTACGACGCGCTTGAATTCGTTGGTGCGGGTATCGATTTCGATGACGTCGTCCTGGCTCACGAACAGCGGTACCGGTACGATATGCTGATGGCCTTCGATCGCATTTTCGATCTTGGCTTCCTTCAAGACGTTACCCGAAGTATTGCCCTTGACTGCAGGCTCGGAATAAATCACCTTGCGCGAAATCGTGATTGGCAATTCAACCGAAATCGCCTTGCCATCGTAGAATACGGCTTCGCATGTCATGCCGTCTTTCAGATAGTGCAGCGCATCGCCGAGGTTTTCTTCTTCGATTTCGTACTGATTGTATTCTTCGTCCATGAAGACATACAGCGGATCGGCGAAATACGAATATGTGACCGGTTTTTTATCGAGCACAACAACATCGAACTTGTCGTCGCCGCGGAATACGTTTTCCAATGGGCTATTAGTCAGAAGATTCTTCATCTTCCACTTGTATGTGAAGCCCGTGCGGCTCGAACCGTTGACATCAGAACGCAACACGATCATTGGTTTGCTGTCGACCATAATGATGTTGCCAACACGAATTTCTTTTGCAGGTTTCATAGAGAATGTAAGTAAAAAGTAGGTTGCATAAAAATCATCTGTCGCCTACTGGCCAAAAGCCCCGCAAGCCCACGTTTGATCGAATTAGGAACATCTTGAAAATTAACCCGAGATTGTACCTTATTTTTGGCCTATCTCTAGCAAAACGAACGCGCAAACGCCAGTAAATTGCCCGTCAAATCCCCATTTTCGTGCATTTCGCGCCGCCAACCGGCGGCCCGGCGCACCATATCGGGCATCTCGGATTGAAACGACAGCCACAGCGCAGACCAATCGGCTTGCGCTTTTCCGCTACTGCCTTCAGTTTGACCGACGGCACCATTCCAGCGCCAGGAAAATGCCGTCAAGCTATCAAGTTCGCTGGCATAGCGTTGCAGAAATGCCCGCAATTTTACATGATGCAAATTTTCATCTTGCGGATAAATATGCCAGACAAATGGTTTGCCGGCCCATTGCGCACGCACAACAGAGTCCTCGCCACGCACGAAATTGAGGTCGCACGCCCATAACAGCTTGTCATACTCGGGCTGGGCGACAAACGGCAAAACGCGCACGCTCAGGCTGCCGCGGCGGCGCATGGCGCCGGCAACGGCCGGCGCGCCGAGAAATGCGGCAATCGCTTCGGGCGCCACCCCTTCCGGCACCAGGCAGGCAGTGGCATGTTCGGCATGTTCCCAGGTATCGAACAAGGCCGCAATCGGCGCCTGCGGATAGCAAAACAGCGACACTTTCAAGGCCGCCATCTCGGCCGCCGTCACCCCGAGTTGCGCCAGAAAGCCGGCGGCCTGCGCCGGGTCGGACTGGAACCGCAAACGCTGCTGCTCCAGAGCCGCTTCGCACAGCAGGCCACCGGTCCTGGCGGTAAAGCCGGGAAAGAAAAAATACTTGGTCAGAGGCAGGCGCGGATGCGACGATGGCAAGGTATGGCAGCCCTCGACCCATTCCTCGGCGCTCAGTCCTTCCAGATTGAGCCAGACCCGGCGCGGCTGGCACTCGGCCATGGCGGCGATATAGCCGGGAGGAATATCGCAACCGAAAAATTCGATGACGATATCGGCGATATCGGCGGCGGCGAACACGCCATCCTGATCGCGCCAGTGACGCACGGTGACGCCGGCCACGTGCTGCAACTCGGCATCAAGCGCAAGCGGTGGGCAAATCCGCTGAAAACTGCGCAAGTCGTCAACCCACAAGGTCACGGCAATGCCATGCTCGTCTTGCAATTGCCGCGCCAGGCGCCAGCAGATGCCGATATCGCCATAGTTATCGACGACTTTACAAAATAAGGCCAGACTCGTGGCCGGTTTTTCATTGGGCTGCATGTGTGGTGATTCAATGGTGAGATAGCGCAGGTAGCCTGGGCCAGCAGTCATCGCGGGCGCCGCAAAGGGCAGCGCAGCACTGAAAAGACGCCTGCCGGTGGCCGCTGCCGAACGCCGGAAACGCCCATGATACGGCAAAATCCGGAACAACTGCCCGCTACCGGATGATGCCGAACCACGATTCCTGCGCCGCCGGCGCCCCGGCTCAGCCCTTAGCCGCGAGGCCCGCTGCCAGGCCGAATCGTGCGCCGCAGCGCTTCAGGCGTAATCACGCCCGCCGCGGTGCCGTCTTTAGCGCCCGGCTTACTGTCCGTTTTACTGCCCGTTTTACTGCCCGTGCCGGACGAGCAGCCGTCGCAGCCACCGCAACTGCCGGCCTCGGGCACCTCATCATCGGCGCGCTCGGCACGGCGCTGCACAAAGGCTTGCAGGCGCCGCCCCAGGCCAGGCATGCCGCAGACGCGCATGATGGCCGCCAGCGGCGCGCACAGGCGCAACTGCGAGCGCAGCCAGAGCCGCGAGAAGGCGCGCCGCCAGGCTTTGGGCAGGTATTTTCGCAGCACGACCCAGAGTGCGTACAAAACGATGGCGGCAACGATCAGATTTTGCATCATCAACCTCCTGTCAATGGATGAAATGACGGCTGATCTGGTAAGTGAGAAAAGACGCCAGATAAGCCAGCGCAAACATATAGGCCGCCATGGCCAGCGCCGGCTTCCAGGAATTGGTCTCGCGCTTGACCGTGATAAGGGTCGAGACGCACTGCGGCGCAAACACATACCAGGCCAGCAGCGAAAGCGCGGTCGGCAAGCCCCAGGTGGCCGCTATCATCGGCGTCAGCGTCGACGTCAGCTGGTCGCCGGTGGCCGACAATGCATACACGGTGCCGAGCGCGCCGACCGCCACTTCGCGCGCGGCCAGGCCGGGAATGAGGGCAATCGAAATCTGCCAGTTAAAACCGATCGGCGCAAAAATCACCTGCAGCAGGGTGCCGAGCTGACCGGCCAGGCTGTACTGGATGGCCGGCCCCGTGGCGCCGGCCGGCGGTGCCGGAAAGCTCGATAAAAACCACAGCAAGACCATCAGCGCCAAGATGATGCTGCCGACGCGGCCGATAAAAATCTTGGCCCGTTCCCACAGGCCCAGCGTCAGATTGCGCAGATTCGGCCAGTGATAATTAGGCAGCTCCAGCATCAGCGGCTGATAACGGCCACGCCCTATCGTTTGCTTGAACAGATAGGCAATCGCCATCGCCGACACGATCCCGGCCAGATAAAGACCGAACAGTACCAGCCCCTGCAGATTGAACCAGCCGATCGCCCGGTCCGGAATGAAGGCGCCGATGATCAGGGCATACACGGGCAAGCGGGCCGAACATGTCATCAAGGGCGCGATCATGATGGTGGCCAGGCGGTCGCGCGGATTTTGTATGGTGCGGGTAGCCATGATGCCGGGAATGGCACAGGCAAAACTCGACAGCAGCGGAATGAAGGCGCGCCCCGACAGGCCGACGGTGCCCATCAGGCGATCGAGCAAAAACGCCGCGCGCGGCAGATAACCGGAATCTTCGAGCGCCAGGATAAACAGGAACAAGATCAGGATCTGCGGCAAAAATACCAGCACGCTGCCGACGCCCGACAAGATACCGTCGACAATCAGGCTGCGCAAGACGCCTTCCGGCATCCAAGTATAGACCAGGTGGCCGAAACCGTCGATCGCGTTCTTGATCAAGTCCATCGGTTCCTTGGACCAGCTGAAAACGGCCTGAAAGATCAAAAACAGCAGCACCGTCAAAATCACATAGCCGAACACCGGATGCAAGACGATCGCATCGATCTTGTCGCCCGTATGATGGTCGCTTCCTTCGTAGCTGACCACGGCGTCGAGAATGCGGCGCACTTCGCGCTGCGTCTTTTCCAGTTGCGCGCCATTGTCCAGATTGAAGCGCGCGCCATCGATCTCGGCCGCAACGGCGGCGGCGCCCCCGGCAGCCGCTTGCGGCATGTCGCGCACCATGACGTCGAGCTCGGCGATCAAATCGTTGGCGCCGCCCGGTTTGACGGCAACCGCCGAGATGACGGGAATGCCCAGTTCAAGCTGCAAGGCGGCGATATCGATGACCACGCCGCGTTTGTGGGCGACATCCATCATGTTGAGGACCAGCACGGTCGGGCGCTGCAAACGCAAGACTTCGAGCACCAGGCGCAAATTAAGTTGCAAATTGGTGGCGTCGGCCACCAGCACGATAACGTCCGGCAGCACATCGTCGTGGCGCACGCCGAACAGCACGTCGCGCGTGATCGCCTCGTCAGGCGTCATCGCATTTAGGCTATAAGCCCCCGGCAAATCGACAACGCGGTACTGGGTGCCTGCCTTGGAAACGAATTGCCCTTCCTTGCGCTCGACCGTCACGCCGGCATAATTGGCGACTTTTTGGCGGGCGCCGGTCAGGCGGTTAAAGAGTGCCGTCTTGCCGCAATTGGGATTGCCGACCAACGCCAGACTATGCGTGAGCGCTGCTGTACTCATAAAAATTTTTCAAGAAAACACGGTGAAATGGCATAGGCAAAAAATCAGCCTGACATGGGGAGAAAATGCGCAAAGAAAAAGACAAGAAAATACGGCGTCAATTAGACCTTGTCGCAATTTTCAGCGCAATTCTTGTCGCGCTGAATTTGAATCAAGCCCGCCTCATGGCGCCGCAAGGCAAAGGTTGTATTACCGAGGCGCACTGCAATCGGATCGCGGCGCGGAAATGATTCGGCGACCACGCGCACTTTTTCGCCGACCGCGAAACCGAGTTCCAGCAGCCTGGTCTTGATTGCCAATTGCTCGGCACTATCGCAAGCGCCCAGGCCGGTCACAATGGCGCAGTCGCCTTTTTTAAGCTCTGCCAAAGACAAACTGTCGCTCTGTGCAAGCAAGTCTGGTTTCAATTGTGCCGACATCATGTCATGTGCTTTCTTCGCTATGAGCAAAATGATTACAGGGTTGTGCTCCAACAAGTTCAGTATATCACGCGAATGATAACTATTCTTAATTGGATGCGCATCGCGCCCTTATTTTTTGCCAAATACGCTTTGATAAATACAGTCCAATACCCGCCACATGCGAAATATGGCCGCAGCTGATTATTTTAATGCAAAAAAAATCCTGTCTTGGGCACAAGACAGGATTTTTTGAGGAAATTGTTGCAATTACAGTAATTACAACATTTAGGGTAATAAACGCAGTAATGCCGCAGTAATAAACAACGCAAGAATAAACAACGCAGGAATAAACAACGCAAGAATAAACAACGCAGTAACGCAATACAATCAAAAACGCAATGCAATCAAAACGCGTTAATGAAAATACAGGGCATCGCTAAGGCAGCGATGACGGCGCAAAACTGCCCGCCCCACAAAGAGCGGGCAATTTGCATCTGCGCGGTCTTTGATTATTGCGATTGAGCATGACGATCATGGCGCCATTTTTCGAAATCCTTATCGCGCATCATTGCCCATAGCGCCAAGGCGGCGACCACGATCCCGACCAGAACTGCATTGGCACGCAAATCGAGAAACATTGCATAGGCCAAGACCCACGGCGAAATAACCATCCATAGGCCTAGCACGATATTGATGCCCTCCTCCCATATTTTCGGCAGATATACGGCGTAAATGGAAAACACGAGAATACCCAAGCCGACCAGGCAAGCATTCCATATCGCGGCAGGATTGTCAGCCGGATATGTCATGACCCATGGCGATATGACCAGCCAGGCACCCAATAACAAGTTGACCCAGTCCTGCCATCGTTTCACTTTGACTTTTACATTCACATTGCTGTCCATCGCGCCCTCCCTTTCAAGCCTCGATATGAAAAACCAATTTGTCGATCTGCGCCCAGTAGACAAAGCGAGGGACAGATGGTTCGTTAAATAATCGTCATCATCGCCGCTGCGCAGTGCCGACGGCGGCGCCGTTCGCCCGGCCTCAGGCCGAGGGCCGCGCCGCCGTTTTCGGCTGCGAATCGGGCACTAATGGATTGGGCAATAGCAAAGGACTGCGCAACCTGACGATTTGCCGCGTCCCATCCTCATCGACAATTTCGATGCTGGCCAGACCCAGCATGTCGTAAGTGATATAGATCTCGCGAGGCTTGTGGATCAGGTGATCCAGGCCTTCGAGCAAGACCTCGAGCAGATCGCCCTTGCGGTCATAGACAATGCCCTGCAAGGGTAACCAGTCGGCTTCCACCTGCACGCCGATATCGAGCGCGGCAATTTCGATCTCTGCCTGCTTGCCGCTCACAGTTTTCGAGAGATGGTCAAAATAGCTTTGCCATGCATTCTTTTCCAGCTTTGCGATCGCCATCGTCGGCCTCTCCGTGTTTCGTCATTCAAGCTTGTCTGTTCAAGATTGTCCGTTCACGATTGCCTGTTCACGATTGTCCGTTCACGATTGCCTGTTCACGATTGTCCGTTCACGATTGCCTGCTTTTGAGTGCATGCCCGCACTCATTTTTTTGCGCTCATCGGCTTGCAGTCATTTACGCGCGGCCGGCCCCGGCGCGGCAAGCCGGCGGCCGTCAATCGCGGCCGCTAATTATTAATCATTAATTATTAATCGCTAATTACTAATCGTAGTAGCTATAGGGTTTCAACTTGACCTCAACACTCTGCGCGCGATCGATTTCAGGCGGCGACAGCGGCGGCCGGTCCCACCAGATTGCGCGCGCCTGGCGCTGCTGCTCTTCGAGCTCGGGATGCGCGCGCTTCAGGGCATCGATGAACAGCCCGAATTCGGATTCGTAGATTTGCGAATGCCTGCCGAAGTTCATGAGCGAATTGTCGCGATATTAATGACAGTTCGACCACGCGATTACCTCGAAGTTCTCCGCCACGCCGGCTGTCTGTCGTGATTTTAACAACATGAATAGACATATTTCATGGCTTCTCTTGCGAATGCAAATAACAATCGTTATCATTTACATGTTGTTTTAAACAAACTATTTCAAGGGAATACCCCATGTTTTCAAGCAAACTCGCCTCCGTTACCTCATTTACAAAAGCCGCGCTCCTCTTGAGTGCCGCGCTGGCCAGCATCGACGCCTCGGCCATCGAATATCCGATCGGCTCCCCGCAACAGCGCTTCGGCATGGAGCTGGCCGCCGTCTATCTGCAGCCCGTGGTCATGGAACCGGACGGCATGATGAAAAAGGCGGAAGAATCGGACATCCATATCGAGGCCGACATCCATGCGATGGCCGGCAACCCAAACGGCTTTGAAGAAGGCGCCTGGATTCCCTATCTGGTGGTCAAATTCGAGGTCAACAAAGTCGGCACCGCGCAAACCGTGTCGGGCGAATTCATGCCGATGGTGGCCAACGATGGTCCGCATTACGGCGACAACATCAAGCTGTTCGGCCCCGGCAAATACCATGTCAAATACACGATTTATCCGCCATCGGAAAACAAGCATGCGCATTTTGGCCGCCATACCGACCGCCTGACCGGCGTGCGGCCATGGTTCAAGCCTTTTGTCGTCGAATATGACTTCACCTACGTCGGCATCGGCAAGAAAGGCGGGTATTGAGCGATGCGCCTGCCTTTGTCCCCGTCCCTGAGCTCGCTGGCAAGCGCCTGCGCGCTGTTATGCGCGAGCGGCGGCGCGCTGGCCGCCGCGCCCTCGACCACAGAACTGCAGCAACTGCTCGACAAGCTCAGCGCCCGCATGGAACGGCTTGAGCAGCGCAATGCCGAGCTCGAACGCCAGTTGCAGGCCAGCGGCCAGCCCGCGGCCAAGGCGGCGCCGGCGGTCGACCTCGAAAAACGCGTGCAAGCGCTGGAAGTGCAGCAAACCCACACCAGCACCAGCCTCGAGCGCGAAACGATTAGCGAAAACGAGCCCGAACTGACATCGCGCCTGAAGGCGGTCGAAGTCCAGGCGCAACACGCGCAAAGCGCGGCGCGCAAGATCGAGGCGCTGTCGGGCCTCAGCGCCGGCTTCAGCCTGACCACCATGGCGCAAAAGCCGTACGGCATGGCCGACACCAACAGCCAGCTCAATTACCGCGCCGATGCCTATGTCTCGCTACCGCTCGATAATATCGGCGATGTCGAGCAGAAGCTGTATACCCAGGTCAGGATTGGCCAGGGCGCCGGTCTGAACGACCTGGCCAGTTTTTCCAAACCGAATGCGACGGCCTTCCGCGTGCTGGGCGGCTTGCGGCCCGACGATTCGGTGGCGGTGCTGGCGCAAGCCTGGTATCAGGCCAGTATCCCGCTACCGTTCGGTGGCTATCGCCCGCATTCGCGGGAAATGCTTGAAGTAAATTTCGGCAAGATGGATCCGTTCGCCTTCTTCGACCAGAATGCCGCAGCCAACGACGAGACACGGCAATTCGTCAATACGATTTTCGTGCATAACCCGCTGCTCGACGCCGGTGGCGATATCGGCGTCGACGCCAACGGCTTCACGCCGGGCTTGCGCCTGTCTTATCTCAATACCCGCGACAAACCCGAAAACTGGCGCCTCTCGTTTGGCGTGTTCGGCGCCGGCGACAAGGGTTCCAATTATCAGCGCAGCCTGTCGTCGCCGCTGCTGATGCTGCAGGCCGAAACCCAGCAGAGGCTGTTGACTGGCCTGCCCGGCAATTACCGCATCTATACCTGGCGTAATGCCGCCGCCAGCAATTTCGCACTCGACGACGACAGTACCGAAGTCCATAGCGGCTGGGGCCTGTCGGTCGACCAGCGTCTTGGCGACGGCCTGACGGTGTTCGGCCGCTACGGCCAGCAAATGCAGGGCCATGTGCGCTTCGACAAGGCGCTCACGCTCGGTACCGAAATCAACGGCGCCTACTGGAGCCGCGGCGGCGACAGCCTTGGCCTGGCGCTGGGCCTGCTGAAAACAAGCCGCGATTACCGCGATCTCTATGCCGCCAGCACGCCGGCCGGCAATGGCGAACGGGTGGCGGAACTGTACTACCGCTGGCGCATCGGCAAGCAATTCGAACTCTCGCCCAACCTTCAGTACATTGCGCAACCGGCCGGCATCAAGGATGCCGATGCCGTCAAGATCCTCGGGGTGCGCGCGCAGCTCAGTTATTGATGTCCGCAAATGAAATCAGCGCGCAATGCCGCGGCAGGCGCGCCACGCTGTTGAACTGCTTTATCAGAAAGAAAACAATGCTTATATCCCTGCGTAAAAATCGCGGCGTGCTGGGCGCCTTGCTGGCGCTAGCTGCGCTGTTCGCGAGCGCCCCCTCGCAAGCCGACGACATGCCGACCATCAGCCTGACGATTCGTGACGGCCGTTTCGTGCCCGATACATTGAACGTGCCGGCCAATACGAAATTTCGCCTGCTGATCAAGAACGAAGGACCCGGCGCCGAAGAGTTCGAAAGCGTCGAATTGCGCAAGGAAAAAGTGTTGGCGCCGGGCGCCTCGAGCTTTTTGATTTTCCAGCCGCTGAAACCGGGCACCTACAAATTCTTCGGTGATTTTCATCCGGCCACGGCGCAAGGCCGGATGATTGCCAAATAAGGCAGCACGATGGCAAATGTGCTCTTCATTGTCTGGCGCGAAAGCGTCGAAGCGATGCTGGTGATCGGCATCCTGTATGCGTGGCTGAAAAATAAGGACGGCGATGGCCGCGGCTTGCGCGCATTATGGGCCGGGGTCGGCGCCGGACTGGCAATGGCAGCACTGCTTGGCTGGTGCATGGTCGCTGCGCAAAGCGAATTGTCGGGCGCCGCGCTCGAGTGGTTTCAGATCGCCATGCTGTTTGGCGCCGCCGCCCTGATCGTGCAGATGGTGTTATGGATGCAAAACCACGGCCGCCAGCTCAGGCACTCGCTCGAGCGCGACATGGCGCGCGCCGCCGAACGCTCCGGCACGCTTGGCGTGGCGCTGGTGGCGGCGCTGGCGATTGCGCGCGAAGGCGCGGAAACGGTGGTGTTTTTATATGGCATGGGACTCGAGCACAATGCCGGCCCCGGCCTGGCCGGCGCCGCCGCCGCCGGCTTCGGCCTGGCGGCATTGACGGCCTGGGCCATCCATCGCGGTCTCGGCTTTCTCAGTTACCGCCAGTTTTTTCGCCTCAGCGGCTTGCTGCTGTTGCTGTTCGCCGCGGCCTTGCTGGCAACCGGCATCGACCGCCTGATCGGCGGCGGCTACCTGCCGCCGCTGCTCGATCCGCTGTGGGACAGCAGCGCCCTGCTCGACGATGGCAGTGCCGGCGGCGCCTTGCTGGCAGCCTTCAGCGGCTATCGCGCGCGGCCGTCGCTGACGTTGGTGCTGGTCTATTGCGCTTATTGGGGCGCCATCTTGCTGGCGCGGCGCAAGCCCGCCGGAAAAGGATAATATGCCAGCGCCCGACACCGATGCGCCGCTCACAACGCGCCCGACGATCGCAATCGTAACGGCGCCGGGCAGCACGCCGCCCGCGACGAGGCCGCGGCAAAGCCTGCTGGCCCGCCTCGGCTCGCTGATGCGGCGCCACCGGCGTCTGATCATGGCGATCCAGTGGAGCGTGGTGGTCTTTTATTTTTCGCTCCTGATCATTCCGGCCTTCATGGAGCTGCCACCGGAAGACGCGCATCTGTACAGCAATCTGCGCCTGTTTGCGCAATTTCTGTTCTGGGGGATCTGGTGGCCGTTCGTCATGCTCAGCACCATGCTGCTCGGCCGCCTGTGGTGCGGCGTATTCTGCCCCGAAGGCGCGCTGAGCGAGCTGGCCAGCCGCCATGGGCTGGGCTTGCCGATTCCGCGCTGGCTGCGCTGGAGCGGCTGGCCGATGATTGCCTTCATGTGCACCACCGTCTATGGCCAGCTGGTCAGCGTCTATGAATATCCGAAAGCGGCGCTCTTGATTCTGGGCGGCTCGACGCTGGCGGCGATCGGCATCGGCCTGCTGTTCGGCAAGGGCAAGCGCGTCTGGTGTCGCTATCTGTGTCCGGCCAGCGGCGTATTTTCATTGCTGGCTAAAATCGCGCCCGTGCATTTCCGCGTCGATGAACAAGCCTGGCAGAATGCTCGCGGGCGGCCGCCGATGGTCGATTGCGCGCCGCTGATCGATATCCGCCACATGAAAAGCGCCTCGGCCTGCCATTCCTGCGGCCGCTGCGCCGATTACAAGGGCGCGGTCGAACTGGCGCTGCGCTCGCCGGCCAGCGAAATCCTCAGCTCGGCCACGCGTCACGTCAAGACCGAGGAAGCGCTGACCCTGCTGTTCGGCGCCATCGGCGTCGCCACCGCCGCCTTCCTGTGGACTGCCAGCACCCGCTTCGTCGAAATGAAAACCGCGCTGGCCACCTGGCTGATCGAGCACGACTCTTTTCTGCTATTGCAGGACAATGCGCCGTGGTGGATATTGACGCACTACCCGCAGGCCAACGATGTCTTTACCTGGCTCGACGGTCTGTGCATTCTGGCTTTTATCGTCGGCGGCGGTCTGGCGCTGGGGCTGGCCCTGATGCTTGTGCTGCGCCTTGCAGCGCGCATCAACGCCGATCGCGCCATGCCGTGGCAGAGACTGGCGCTGGCGCTGGTGCCAATGGCCGGCGCCGGCATCTTTCTCGGCCTGTCGATGCTGACCCTGACGCACCTGAAGGCCGAGCGCATCGCGCTCGACTGGGTGCCGGCGGTGCGCATCGCCCTGCTGACGGCCGGCAGCCTGTTTTCGGCTTATCTCAGCTGGAAACTGATCGTCGCCAGGCTGTCGCTGCGGCGCCTGCTGGCCTTTGGCGTGGCGCTGCTGCCGATTGCCCTGATCGACAAGATCTGGATCACGATGTTTTTCGCTTAAACGGGTAAAAATTTTGATGAAAAAAGCGCGGCATGAAGTGGCACTGCGCGCGCATGCGCAACAGCGACATCCAAAAATATGAAATGAATTTTTTCGCGGCGAATTTGGTGCGCGCAAAAACGAAAAAAGCCGCTATCGGCGGCTTGTATTTTTCGTATATCGGCAACATGCGTCAAGCATGTCCCGAGTGTCATGACTGCGACCTCGCTCCTGCTTTTTACGCCGCATGAAACTGGCGTCCCCAAGGGGATTCGAACCCCTGTACTCACCGTGAAAGGGTGATGTCCTAGGCCTCTAGACGATGGGGACCTGAACTGTTTTTTTCGACCAGGCTGGGATGGTCGAAAATACTGCAAAAAACGCACACTGCTAAAATAAAAAACCCTGACATAATCAGGGCATTTTAAACCTCAATCCTGGCGTCCCCAAGGGGATTCGAACCCCTGTACTCACCGTGAAAGGGTGATGTCCTAGGCCTCTAGACGATGGGGACTGCGGTAAAACATTTTCTACGCCGGCACATCCAAAAAGATGTTGGTGGAGATAAGCGGGATCGAACCGCTGACCTCTTGCATGCCATGCAAGCGCTCTCCCAGCTGAGCTATACCCCCCCTGCGCAGAAACAGAATTATAGCAACATTAATCCTGTTCTGTAAATCACCTTTTGAAAATCTTTTATAAATATTTTGAAAGGCGCGAAACAACTGTTGCGCGGCCAAACAATTCAAGCACGGCATCGATTGCCGGTGTGTGCAATTGTCCAGTCAACATCAGGCGAATCGGCATCGCCAGATGCGGCATCTTCAACTGATGCGCGGCCAGCACTTCCTTGAACATCGGCGCCAGCGCCGCCCGGCTCCACTCGATGCCGGCGCAGCGCTGCACGAAGTCGGCCAGAGCCGGCTTGACGGCCTCGGTGTAGTGCTGCGTCAGCAGCGCGGCCTCCGGCTGCGGTTCGACATAGAACAGCATGGCGGCCTCGGCGATCTCGAGCGTGGTGTGGGCGCGCTCTTTCATCAGCGCCACCGCTGCCGCCAGCTCGGGCGCGCCGTCGAACACGGCGCCACGGTCGAGCATGGCCGGCCGGATCAGCTCGGCCAGGCGCGTGTTGTCGGCCAGCTTGATGTAATGGTTATTTAGCCACTGCAGTTTTTCGGGATTGAACTGGGCCGCCGATTTCGACAGATGATCGAGATCGAACCATTCGCAAAACTGTTCCATGCTGAAGACTTCATCATCGCCGTGGCTCCAGCCGAGGCGCGCCAGGTAATTGAGCATCGCTTCGGGCAGATAGCCTTCGGCCGGATACTCCATGACGCTGACCGCGCCGTGGCGTTTCGACAGCTTTTCACCGTCGGCACCGAGAATCATCGGCAAGTGCCCGTACAAAGGCACCGGGGCGCCGATCGCGCGCAGGATATTCATCTGGCGCGGTGTGTTGTTAACATGGTCGTCGCCGCGGATCACATGCGTGACCTGCATGTCCCAGTCGTCGACCGCGACGCAGAAATTATAGGTCGGCGTGCCGTCCGGACGCGCAATCACGAGATCGTCGAGCTCGCGGTTGGAAATGGTGATGGTGCCCTTGACCACGTCGTCCCAGCTGACGTCGCCATCGAGCGGATTCTTGAAGCGCACCACCGGCTTGCGGTCGGCAGGCACCGGCGGCAGCGTCTTGCCCGGCTCCGGGCGCCAGGTGCCGTCGTAACGCGGCTTCTCGCCGGCCGCGCGCAACCGTTCGCGCATCGCTTCGACTTCTTCGGGCGAGGAATAACAGTAATAAGCCGTGCCATCAAGCAGCATCTGGGCGATCACTTCGCGATAACGGTCCATGCGCCGCATCTGGTAGAACGGACCTTCGTCATGCTGCAGGCCTAGCCACTGCATGCCGTCGATGATGGCCTGCACCGCTTCCGGCGTCGAGCGCTCGAGATCGGTGTCTTCGATACGCAAAATAAAGGTGCCGCCGAAACGGCGCGCATAGGCCCAGGAAAACAGGGCCGTGCGGGCGCCGCCCAGATGGAGAAAGCCGGTCGGGCTGGGAGCAAAACGGGTGCGAACGATCATGATTATTTACGCCTGACAAAACAAAATGACAAGACGCTATTTTACCGCGTTGGACGGCCCAAGCCTACCTCGAACGGGCGGACCGATGCGAAATGAAGACGCGCAGGGCAAGCGCTACCGATAAAAGCGCATGAATCAGCTGCAGGAAGCACCGGCAGGGAGCACCGGCCGGAGCGCCGGCAGGAAGCCGCCGGCGGCGCCCTCAGGCTTGGCGGAGCCGATAAGACAGGCCGGGGCGCAGAAAAACGCCCCGGCCCTGCCATCAATCGTTCTTGACGACGATGCTCGGGAACTTGCTGCTCATGTCCTTGGCCTTGTCGGCCACCTTGATCGCCATCTTGCGCGCAATATCCTTGTAGATCTGCGCCACCGGACCGTCCGGCTCGGCGACCACGGTCGGCTTGCCGGAATCGGCCTGCTCGCGGATCGAGAGCGTCAGCGGCAAGGCGCCAAGAAAGTCGACGCCGTATTCGCCGCACATCTTTTCACCGCCGCCGGTGCCGAAAATGGCTTCGGCATGGCCGCAGTTGGAGCAGATATGGGTGCTCATATTTTCGACCACGCCGAGAATCGGAATGCCGACTTTTTCGAACATTTTCAAGCCCTTGCGGGCATCGAGCAAGGCGATGTCTTGCGGCGTGGTGACGATCACGGCACCGGTCACCGGCACTTTTTGCGACAGCGACAACTGGATGTCGCCGGTACCGGGCGGCATGTCGATAATCAGGTAATCGAGGTCGCGCCAGTTGGTTTGCTCGAGCAATTGGCTCAAGGCCTGGGTGACCATCGGCCCGCGCCAGATCATCGGCTGGTCGGGATCGATCAGAAAGCCGATCGAGGCCACCTGCACGCCGTAATTGGCGAGCGGCTCCATGGTCTTGCCGTCCATGGTTTCGGGACGGTCGTTAATGCCCATCATGGTCGGCTGCGACGGTCCGTAGATGTCGGCGTCGAGAATGCCGACTTCGGCGCCCTCGGCCGCCAGCGCCAGCGCCAGGTTGACGGCGGTGGTCGATTTGCCGACCCCGCCCTTGCCGGAGGCCACCGCAATGATGTTCTTGATATTGGGCATCAGCTTGACGCCGCGCTGCACCGCATGCGAGACGATGTTGGTGCGAACCTTGGCACTGACCGTGCCCACGCCCGGCAAGGCCGCCACGGCCGCCTCGACGGCGGCGCCGATGGCCGCAAACTGGCTTTTTCCCGGATATGGCAATTCGATCTCAAAAGCGACGTTGGCGCCCTCGACGACCAGATTCTTCAGGGCGCGCATGGCGACGAAATCCTTGCCGGTATTCGGATCGATGACGGCGGCCAGCGCCGACTTGACTGTTTCTGCTGTGATGCTCATGACATCCTTTCAAAAGAATTGGGCTAGTCTAGCGCAAAATTGGTATAAAAACAGGGAGCTGCGCGCAAACGCCGCTGCCAAGCCAGCTTTCCGCTGTTAAAATGCTTGTTTTCCTTATTCGATACTTTCAATCATGACCCGCAAGTTGTTCGTCACCACTGCCCTGCCCTATGCCAACGCCGGTTTCCATATCGGCCATATGATGGAATACATCCAGGCCGACATCTGGGTCCGTTTCCAGCGCATGCAGCAGGACAACGGCCAGCCGCGCCAGGTGCATTTCGTCTGCGCCGATGATGCCCACGGCACGCCGATCATGATTGCCGCCGAAAAGGAAGGTATCACGCCGCAGCAATTCGTGGCCAATATCGCCGCCGGCCGCCCGCAATACCTCGACGGTTTCCAGATCAAGTTCGACAACTGGTATTCGACCGATTCGCCGGAAAACGTCGAACTGTCGCAAAGCATCTACGTCAAGCTGCGCGAGGCCGGCCTGATCGTCACCAAGACGGTCGACCGCTTTTTCGACCCCGTCAAGGGCATGTTCCTGGCCGACCGCAACATCAAGGGCGAATGTCCGAAATGCGGCGCCAAGGATCAGTACGGCGACAATTGCGAGGTATGCGGCGCCGCTTACCAGCCGACCGAACTGAAGAACCCGTACTCGGCGTTTTCGGGCTCGGCGCCGATCATGAAGCCGTCTGAACAGTATTTCTTCAAGCTGTCCGATCCGCGCTGCTTCGAATTCTTGAAGGACTGGCTCAACACGCCGGGCCGCCTGCAGCCGGAAATGGTCAACAAGGTCAGCGAATGGCTCGGCGAAGCCGGCGAAAAGCTGGCCGACTGGGACATCAGCCGCGACGCGCCGTATTTCGGCATCCCGATTCCCGATGCGCCGGGCAAGTTCTTCTATGTCTGGCTTGATGCGCCGGTCGGCTATCTGGCCAGCCTGAAAAACTACTGTAGCAAAACAGGCATCGATTTCGAGGCCTTGCTGCGCGATCCGGCCACCGAACAAATCCATTTCATCGGCAAGGACATTGTCTCTTTCCATTTGCTGTTCTGGCCGGCGATGCTGAAATTCTCGCAACATCCGGTGATCGACAAGCTCAAGGTCAACGTCCACGGCCACCTGACGGTCAACGGCGAAAAGATGTCGAAGTCGCGCGGCACCGGCATTTCGCCGCTGCGCTACCTTCAGCTGGGCATGAATCCGGAATGGCTGCGCTATTACATCGCCTTCAAGCTCAATGCCCGGGTCGAAGATCTCGACTTCAACGGCGACGATTTCATCGCCCGCGTCAATAGCGACCTGATCGGCAAATACGTCAATATCGCCAGCCGCTGCGCCGGCTTCATCGCCAAGAAATTCGACGGCCGGCTGGCTGCCACGTTGTCGCCGAAAGCACAGGAATGGCTGGCGCGCGCGCTGACGAAAGACGGTGCACCACGCGCCGCGCAGATCGCCGAGCACTTTGAAAACCGCGAATACGGCAAGGCGCTGCGCGAAATCATGGAAATTACCGACGTGACGAATCAATACGTCGATGAAAACAAGCCATGGGTGCTGGCCAAGGATGCCGAACAGACTGCCTTGCTGCATGAAGTATGCACGACCGCGCTGCTGCTGTTCCGCCAGATAACGGTCATGCTCGCGCCCGTGCTGCCGAACATCGGCGCGCGCGTTGCCGAGTTCTTTAACGACGCGCCGTACGCCTGGCAAGACACGCAGGATGGCGGCGTGAATGGCGGCGTAACTGCGCCGCTCGGGCGCACGGTGCAGGCATACAACCATCTGATGGGCCGCATCGATGCGAAAATGGTAGCCGACCTGTTCGATGCCCCGGCTGCCGCACCTGCCGCCGCGCCGGTAGCCGCACCAGGCAAGGCCGCCGCCACCGCACCGGCGCCCGCCGTGGCGCTGCCGGCCGGTATCGCCCCGCTCGAAGCCGAAATCAAGATCGATGACTTTTTCAAGGTCGATCTGCGCATCGCCCAAATCGTCAATTGCGAGCTGGTCGACGGTTCCGACAAATTGCTGCGCCTGACGCTGGACGCCGGCGAAGGCCGCTTGCGCAACGTCTTTTCTGGCATCAAGGCCAATTACGATCCGGCCGAACTGGTCGGCAAACTGACGGTGCTGGTGGCCAATCTGGCGCCGCGCAAGATGAAGTTCGGCGTTTCCGAAGGCATGGTGCTGGCGGCGACGGCGGCCGACGAAAAAGCCGAACCGGGCGTCTACATTCTTCATCCATGGCCGGGCGCCAAGCCGGGCATGCGGATTGGCTGAAGATTGACGGCACGCAGGCAGTGAAAGATTCAGGCACACGGGGCGGCGGCAGACCGGCACACGCGGCAAACAGCGCCGGCCGCCCCATAAAATTGGTAAATTGGCAACACCATTGAAAAAACCGTGCAGGCATTTAAAGGAAAGTTGCCGCTAACGCGGTAAAATACCTGCGGCATTCAACCGATCGGCATAAAACATGAAACTGTCCAAACAATTCCAGTTATACGAATCCGAAGCGACTTTGTTTTTGAAAGACTTAAAGAAAAACAATCCTCATCTGGAAGAAGGCCAGCGCGAAGGCCGCGCCCGGCTGTGGGACAAGGCGCCGCTGACGCTCGACGAACAAGACCGCGTGCTCGACTCGAAAGTCCGGCAACAGGCTTACGTCTATCAAACGCAAACCAGCAAATAAGGCTGGAGTCATTCAGTGCCGCCTGCACAAGGCTTTAGCCCCGATCCTGCTATTGTCACGCCAGCGCCCTCGCTCGACGCGCTGGCACTGACGCCACCCGGCACCCGCGATTCGACCCCCGATGTGGTCGACGGCGTCGGCTTTGCGCGCCTCTACGGCGAACCGCTGTTCCGTCTGCCGACCGATCTGTATATCCCGCCCGACGCTCTGGAAGTGTTTCTGGAAGCGTTCGAAGGCCCGCTCGACTTGCTGCTTTATCTGATTCGCAAGCAAAATTTCAACATCCTCGATATTCCGATGGCGCAGGTCACCCTGCAATACCTGAAGTATGTCGACCAGATCCGCGAACACAACCTGGAACTGGCGGCCGAATATCTGCTGATGGCGGCCATGCTAATCGAAATCAAGTCGCGCATGCTGCTGCCGGCCCGCAAGGTCGACGGCGCCGACGAAGGTCTCGATCCGCGCGCCGAACTGGTACGCCGCCTGCTCGAATACGAGCAGATGAAACTGGCGGCCTACGATTTGAATACCATGCCACAGCTGGGACGCGACTTCGTGCGGCCCCAGGTGTTTATTGAACAAAGCTCGATTCCGACCTTCCCCGAAGTCGAGCTGGCCGACCTGCAGCAAGCGTGGGCCGATATTCTGCGCAGAGCAACGCTGGTCCAGCGCCACAAGATCAGCCGCGAAGAATTATCGGTGCGCGAGCACATGTCGGCCATCCTGCGCCAATTGCAAGCGGCGCGCTTTGTCGAGTTTTGCGACTTGTTTGAACCAAGCCGCGGCATACCCGTTCTGGTCGTCAATTTCGTGGCGCTACTCGAACTTGCCAAAGAAACCCTCATCGAAATCACGCAAGCCGAAGCGTTTGCACCGATCTACGTCAGGCTCGCCTATTCGCCGAATTAAGCCTGCACGCCGATATCATCCTCCTTTTAAAAATATCAGAATATTAAGGCATTTATGAAAATCATCTCTTCCGTCGATGAATTGCGCGACCAGTTGCGCGGCCAGCTACGCACCGTGTTCGTACCGACGATGGGCAATCTGCACGACGGCCACCTGTCGCTGATGCGCCTGGCGCGCCAGCATGGCGATCCGATCGTCGCCTCCATCTTCGTCAACCGCCTGCAGTTTGGCCCCAACGAAGATTTCGACACCTATCCGCGCACGCTCGAGGCGGACGCCGCCAAGCTCGAAAAAGAAGGCGTCTATGTCTTGTTTGCACCGACTGAAAAAGATCTGTATCCGGAACCGCAGGAATTTCGCGTGCGTCCGCCCGACGATATCGGCAATACGCTCGAAGGCCATTTCAGGCCCGGCTTTTTCACCGGCGTGACGACGGTCGTCATGAAGCTGTTTTCGTGCGTACAGCCACGCGCTGCCGTGTTCGGCAAAAAAGACTATCAGCAACTGATGATCATTCGCAACATGGCACGCCAGTTCGCAATACCGACCGATATCGTCGCGGCCGAAACCTGGCGCGCCGATGACGGCCTGGCCCTGTCGTCGCGCAATATGTATCTGTCGCCGCTCGAACGGCAAGAAGCGCCGGTACTCTATCAGCAACTGAATTTGCTGGCAGCCACCTTGCGCCAGGGCGGCACGCTGACCCCGGCCGCCATCGAGCAGGCCGAAAGCAAGGCCATGAGCACCTTGCGCGAACGCGGCTGGCTGCCCGACTATGTTTCGGTACGCAAACAAAGCGATTTGCAAGCGGCCAGCGCCGCCGACCTGGCTGCCAAGGCGCCGCTGGTCGTGCTGGCGGCCGCCAAGCTCGGCAATACACGCCTGATCGACAATCTGGAAATCTGAAGTACAGGCAACAGGCGAGGCAGCGAGCCAGCAGGCGGGGCAGATGGCGGCCCCGCCTGAGCGTCACGGCTGCCTGTCGGGCGCCGGGCTCTGGTAGCCGTGTTCGACCGCATACACGGCGGCCTGCACCCGGCTGCTCAGCTTGAGTTTTTTCAGCACGTTTTGCACATGAATTTTCACCGTGCTTTCGGCCAGGTCGAGCGTACGGGCAATGCCTTTATTGCTCTCGCCACGCGCCAGGCAAGCGATGATGTCCTTTTCACGCGGCGTCAGCCGGTCCATCTCCGACAGCGCTTCGCCGCGCTGAGTCCCGGCCTGCAGCTGCGCCACCAGTTTGCCCGTCATCGCTTCGGCCACCACGGTCTCGCCGGCGGCGGCGCGGCGGATCGCCCGCACCAGATAGTCGGCATCGATGTTCTTGATCAGATAGCCGCAGGCACCGGCCTTCAGGGCGCCGGTCAGGTCGCCGGCGTCTTCCGATACGGTCAGCATCAGCACCGCCGTCTCCGGACAATACTGCTCAATCAGCTGCAAGGTTTCGATGCCCGACATGCCCGGCATGTTCAAATCGAGCAGCACCACGTCCGGTTGAAACTGACGCGCGCGCTTGATGCCTTCGACGCCGTCGGCCGCCTCGCCGACGATGGAAAAATCGGCCTGTCTTTGCAAGAGCGAGCGTATGCCGCTGCGAAACAGCGTGTGGTCGTCGATCAGCACGATGCTGATCGGCTTATCTGTGGCAACGGCCGTACTTTCTTCCATGTTTCCCCCGATTTTGTTTATGCCGCGCGGCGCTGGCCGTGGTGCAGTTGCAGGCGCACCGTGGTGCCGCCGCCAGGCACCGATTCGACGCCGAACGAGGCTTCGATACGCTGCGCGCGCTCGCGCATGATGTGGATGCCGACATGGTTCTCGCTCTTGTCGGCCAACATGCCGGCATCGAAGCCGACCCCGTTGTCCTTGATCGTCAGGCAAAAGTCGTGGCTGTCTTCGAGCCGGATCTCGACCCGGCTGGCCAGCGCATGCTTGCGGATATTCGACAGCGCTTCCTGGACAATGAATAATAACTGCAATTGCTGCTCGCGCGGAAAAGGCGCGCCGTCGACATCGGCCACCAGTTCGGCGGCGATCCCGGTCTGGCGCCGGAAGCGCTCGATCGTCGTTTGCAGCGAACCGATCAAATCGTCTTCCATCAGGCGGCTGCGGTAATTGAGCAGCAATTCGCGCACGTCTTCGTAACTTTCCTGGACGCCGGCGCGCAGCGCCGGGACGATGTCGGCGATCTCGTCGAAGCGATTGTCCTGCACCGACTGGTCCAGCATCTGCACCTGCAAATTAAGGTAGTTGAGGCTTTGCGCGATGCTGTCGTGCAGGCCTTGCGCCACCAGATTGCGCTCTTCCGACACGGCCATTTCGCGTTCGCGCCCGCCCAGGCGCAAATTTTCGATCGCCACCCCGAGCAAGCGTCCGAGCGCTTCCATCAAGGCTTCTTCGCGCGCAGAAAACACGCGCTCCTGGCGAAAATGCAAATTGCACGAACCGAGATTCTGCTGGCGCGCCAGGATATGAAATACCGATACCGAGGCAAAGCCGTCGTGGCGGCACTTGAGCGCGATGCGCGGATCGAGGCTGCGCAAATCGTGCAACACCGGCAGCGGCCGCTCGAGTACCTCGCCGCAGGCGCACTCGCTGACCTTCATGCAGCGCACCGATTCCACCAGTTCGTCCGACAGGCCCTGATGGGCAACGATATGCAAATTGCCGCGGCCGGGATCGAGAATCCGCACCGCGCCGCCATCGGCACGAAAATACGCGAGCAGGCGCTGCATGAAGCCCTCGCACAAGGCTTCCAGCGGTTGCGGCTGCTGCAGGAAGGCGGCACTGTCGTAGAGCAGCGCCAGTTCACCGTTCTGGTCTTCCAGCGCGCGCGTCTTGTCGCGCACGCGTTCTTCGAGATTGCTGTAGAGCGCCTGCAGGCGGTCGGCCATCTCATTGAAGCCGAGCGCCAGCTGGCCGAACTCGTCGCCGCGGTCGATCGTCAGGCGGACATCGAAATCCTCGTTTTTCATGCGCACGATGCCCTCGCGCAAGCGGTTGACCGGCGCGATAATCAGACGGAACATCAGGCAGATCAAGCCCAGCGTGCCGATCACGGCCAGCACCACCAGCACCAGTTGCCAGCTGCGCAGCCAGAACGTGCGCTGCTCGCTGTCGCGCTCCATCAGGTGGACAAAGGTATTGAGGCTGGCAACATAGTTGTCGATCTGTTGCTGGAAAGGACGCCAGGCCGCTTCGCGCATCGACAAGGGCAAAGTGCTCAGGGCGGCGGCCGACGGCCGCACGGTCGCGCTCCAGTATTGCTGCAGTTGCGCAAACTGGCGATGAATGGCGGGATCGGGCGGCAAAAACAAGGGGCGCGAGGGATCGCCGCGGCCGATCTGCCCGAGCGTGACATCGATGGCCGCCATCTGTTCCTGGACGGCGCCCGGCACCGGCTGTTGCTGCAAACCCGACAGCAGAACGGTCAGGCGATAGCATTGCATGCGCAGGCTGCCGGCATCGTTGATGGCCGCCGCGCTGCCTTCCAGCTGCCAGGACAGATACAGCGTGACGCAAATGGCCACCAGCGCCGGCACCAGAAAGGCCAGCAGCGCACCGACGATCTTCGACGACAGCTTTTGCCAGTGCGAAAAGCGGTAAGCCGTATTCATGAGCACTCCCACGGCGTCATCGGGATTGCCCTGCTGCGCTCGCAAGTCTGCTTCATGGCGGTATCTTCCTTATCAATGCGGGCAAGGCCGCTGGCCGCATGGCGGGACTGTTAACATCACTGGCCAGCGCCAGTATAGTCCGGCAAACTTTCGACCGCGACATTATATCGCCGTGCCTATCAATTTCCCCAAGCAAGATGACTAAGCCGACTAGTCATTTTGGCCTATGCCAGGCTTGCATAGCAGGCTTGAAAACCGCTGCCAGCCGCCCCTGTATTCCGGCGTAGATACAAACCCGCCGGCAACTGGCAAAATGCCATTTTTAAACGGGGAAAACCATGGCCGATATTGCGCTCGATGTCTGCATGCTGGAACCGCCCGAACCGATGACGCGCATCTTCGATGCTCTGGCGCAACTGGCCGATGACGACCGGCTGGCGGTGCTGATCGAGCGCGAACCGCATCCGCTGTATGCGGCGCTGGCACGCCAGCATTACCGCCACAGCATCATGGCGCGCGCCGACCGCCGCTTCGACCTGCTGATCTGGCGCAGCCGCTGATGCAGCGCGTGCTGGCGCTCGAAGACAGCCTGCCGCTGGCCCTGTCGCTGCGCTTTTTCGTCAGCGCGGCCTTGTTTGCGGCGCTCGCCGGTGCCCTCTTGCTGTGGCACGGCGAGACCGCCCTGGCCTCGAACTGGTCGCCGGCCATGCTGGCGGCCACGCACCTGATCGTTCTGGGCACGCTCAGCATGGCGATGGTCGGCGCCCTGCTGCAAATCCTGCCTGTCGTGTGCGGCGTGGCGATTGCCTGGCCGGCCCGCAGCGCGGCAGCAATTCACGCCTCGCTGAGCGGCGGCACGCTATGGCTGGCGCTGGCCTTGCTGCTGCAGCAGCGGTCCTGGCTGGCGCCGGCGGCCTCTTTGCTGTTGCTGGCCGTGGGCTGGCTGCTCGCCTGCTGCATCCAATCTTTATGGCAAGCGCGGCCGGCCGCCGCCGGCGCCACCGAGAAGGCGATCCGCCTGGCGCTGCCGGCCTTGCTGATCACGGCCTTGCTCGGTGCCGGCATGGCGCTGGCCCTGGCATGGCAGCGTCCCGTGCCGCTGCTGGCGCTGCTGGGCATGCATGTGCGCTGGGGCCTGGGCGGCTGGATCGGCATCCTGATCGTCGGCGTCGCCTTCCAGGTCATCCCGATGTTCCAGGTCACGCCGCTCTACCCGCGGCGCCTCGAACAATGGCTGCCGCCGGCCTTGCTGTTGCTGGTGACGGCCGCGAGCATCGGCGAGTTTGCGCCATGGCCTGGCGGCACGGCCTGGCAGATGGCGCTGGCGGCCGCCTATGCCGGCTTCGGCATCGTCACTCTGGTCTTGCTGGCGCGCCGCAAACGCCCGGCACCCGATCCGACCACCTGGTTCTGGCGGCTGTCGATCGCCAGCCTGCTGCTCGGCTGCATACTGCTGCCGACCACGCTGCCGTGCCTGACGCCGGGCATTTTGTTCGTGCTCGGCTTTGCCTGTTCGGCGGTGATGGGCATGCTGTACAAGATCGTGCCCTTTCTGCTGTGGCTGCACTGGCAGCAGCTGGGCCTGCCGCGGCCGGTGGCCAGCATCCGCCTGGTGATTCCGCAAGCGCAGGCATTCGGCCAGTGCGCCTGCCATGCGGCGGCGGTCGCGCTGCTGGCCGCCGCCTCGCTGTGGCCGGCGGCGCTGAGCCGGCCGGCGGCGCTGGCGCTGTTACTGTCGGCGCTGTATTTGCTGCTCAATCTCGTGCGCGCGGTACGCCTGCGGGCACGAGATTGAGCATTGCCGCAGGCGGCGCCGGCCTCAAATCATCTTCGAGTGGCGCACCGGGCCGCCCTCCTCGGCCGCCGTCAGATAGCGGTCGAATACCATGCAGACGTTGCGGATCAATAAGCGTCCGCGCAAGGTCACGCGCATGCCGCCGCTGTCGAGTTCGATCAGGCCATCGTTCTGCAACTGCCGCAGGGCGTCGAGCTCGCGCGCGAAATAGCTGCCGAAAGTCCGGCCCGCGGGCAAATCGACGCTGTCGAAACGCAGCGCAAAATCGCACATCAGGCGGCCGATGATCTCGCGCCGCAGCAAGTCGTCCTGGTCGAGCTGCACGCCGCGCGCGATCGGCAACTGGCCGAGGTCGAGCTGGGCGTAATAGCCGGCCAGCGTCTTGTCGTTCTGGCTATAGCTGGCGCCGACCGCGCTGATGGCCGACACGCCCAGCGCCACCATATCGGTTTCGGCATGGGTCGAATAGCCCTGGAAATTGCGGTGCAAGCGCCCTTCGCGCTGCGACACGGCCAGATCGTCGGCCGGCCTGGCGAAATGGTCCATGCCGATATACACATAGCCGGCCGCGCACAGCCGCTCGATACACAGCTGCAGCATGTCGAGCTTGATATCGGCCGCCGGCATGTCGCTCGCCGCCATCAGGCGCTGCGACTTGAACAGGTGCGGCATGTGGGCATAATTGTAGATCGCGATGCGGTCGGGACTGGCGGCGATCACCTTTTCCAGCGTGGTGGCCATGGTAACCATGCTTTGCCTGGGCAGGCCATAGATGAGGTCGATGCTGACCGAGCGAAAACCGGCCGTGCGCGCCGCCGCGATCACGGCCACCGTCTGCGCCTCGGGCTGGATGCGGTTGACCGCCACCTGCACCTCGTGATCGAAATCCTGCACGCCGAGGCTGATGCGGTTGAAACCCTGCTCGCGCAAGGTGGCGATGCGCTGCGGCGTGACCGTGCGCGGATCGACTTCGACCGAATATTCGCCCTGTGCATCGGGCACGAAATCGAACCACTGGCGCAAAAACCCGATCAGGTCGCCCATCTGCCGGTCGCTCAGATAGGTCGGCGTGCCGCCGCCGAAATGCAATTGCTCGACGCGGTTGACGCCGGCCAGCAGCGCCCCCTGCAAGGCGATTTCGCGCCGCAGATAATCGAGGTAGAGCGCCGCCTTGCCGCGGTCCTGCGTGATGATCTTGTTGCAAGCGCAGTAATAGCACAGCGATTCGCAAAACGGGATGTGCACATACAAGGACAGCGCGCGCGCCGCCTTGCCGCTGCCCTTGTGCAGGCCGGCCACCGCCTGCCGGTATTGGGCGGCGCCGAAATGGCGCGAAAAGCGGTCGGCCGTCGGATACGAGGTGTAGCGCGGCCCCATGCGGTCGTGCCTGCGGATCAGGGCGGCGTCGAATTGAACCGATGGCATCAGCGGAATGACCTTGGGCCTAGCTAGCATCTTGCGTACTCCGTATGGTGGTGCCGGCCTGCCGGTCTCCGGCAGTGCTCAGGTGGCAAGCCGGCAAAGAAATGAGATAAAAACAAGATGGCAATCGTCGCTGGCAAAGCGTGCCGGCAAGCAGATTCATCTGGCTCGGAACTACCGGCGTCCGTCGTTGCGGCGCCGGCATCGCCGCGACGACGGACGCTCGCGCGCGGCGGTCAAACCCGCCAGGCACCGATCATATACGCAGCGCGCGGACTTGAATATCGCGCTTACGGCTTAGCCTGCCGGGAACCCATCTAGGTCGGAATGATTATGTACAGCACTAAATGATGCACCTAGAATACATCTTTAATGCAACATACGTGCGCGGGCAGCAGGCACGGCGTGGCGTACCAAGGCATTAACCGGCTTTTCAATCAATCATCATAAGGAATCGATACCATGCACCCCACGCGCAAACTGTGGACCTGGCTCGGCATCATCTGTGCACTGTCCTTCGCCGTACTCGGCTGGGTCGGCACCGAGATTTACCTGACAGCCCCTCCCATTCCGAAGCAAGTCCTCAGCGTCGACGGCAGCGTGCTGTTCGACGAGGGCCAGGTGGTGCGCGGCCAGCAAGCCTGGCTGTCGGCCGGCGGCCAGCAGTTGGGCACCGTCTGGGGCCACGGCAGCTATGTCGCGCCCGACTGGTCGGCCGACTGGCTGCACCGCGAAGCGCTGGCGCTGCGCGATATCTGGGCCCGGCGCAGCTACGGCGCCGCGTTCGAAACCCTGACGGTCGGCCAGCAGGCAGAACTGAACGGCCGCCTGAAGGATGAAATGCGGCGCAATACCTACGACAAGGCCAGCGACACGATCGTCGTCTCCAAGGACCGCGCCGCCGCCATTGCCGCCATCGCCAGCCACTACACTGGCCTGTTCGGCACCGATCCGGCGCTCGACAAGCTGCGCACGCAATATGCGATGAATGCCAATTCGCTACCGGATCAGGGCGACCTGAAAGCATTGCCGGCCTTTGTCTTCTGGTCGGCCTGGGCGGCCGCCACCGACCGCCCCGGCGCGCTGAACCTGTCCTACACCAGCAACTGGCCGCATGAGCCGCTGGTCGGCAATACGCCAACGGCCGGCGCCGGCATCTGGTCGATCGCCAGCGTGATCCTGATGATCGCCGCCATCGCCGCCATGATTTTCTATCATTCGATGCACAAGGAAGAGGCCGATCCGACGCCGCCGAAAAGCGATCCGCTGTTCAGCCTGAAAGCCACGCCATCGATGCAGGCCACGAAAAAGTACTTTGTGGTCGTGATCGGCCTGATCCTGGCCCAGGTCGCGATGGGCGTCGTCACCGCCCACTACGCGGTCGAAGGCAAGAGCTTCTTCGGCTTCCCGCTGGCCGACTTCCTGCCGTTTATCGTCAGCCGCACCATCCATACGCAATTTGCGGTCTTGTGGATCGCCACCGCCTGGCTCGCCACCGGCCTGTACATTGCGCCGGCCATTTCCGGCCATGAGCCGCGCTTCCAGAAATTCGGCGTCAATTTCCTGTTCTATGCGCTGCTGGTGATCGTGGTCGGTTCGACCGTCTGCGGCTGGCTCGGCACCCTGCAGCACAAGGGCACGGCGTTCGCATTCTGGATCGGCAATCAGGGCCTCGAATTTACCAGCATGGGCCGCATCTGGCAGATCCTGCTGTTCGTCGGCCTGCTGCTGTGGGCAACCTTGCTCGGACGAGGCTTGTGGCCGGCGCTGAAAAAGCCATCGGAAAGCCGCGGCCTGATCGCCATGGTGTTTCTGGCGGCGACCTGCATCGGCGGCTTTTATGCCACCTCGCTGACCTGGGGTCCGCACACCCACTACTCGATGATCGAATACTGGCGCTGGTGGCTCGTGCATCTGTGGGTCGAAGGCTTTTTCGAAGTATTCGCCACGGCCGTGATCGCCCTGCTGTTCACGCGTCTCGGTCTGATCCGGGCCGCCACCGCGAACACCGCGATCGTACTGGAAACCATCGTGTTCCTGTTCGGCGGCATCCTCGGCACCCTGCATCACCTGTACTTTACCGGCACGCCGACTTTCGTGATCGCCATCGGCGCCATGTTCTCGGCACTCGAAGTGGTGCCGCTGGCAATGATCGGTTTCGACGCCTACAACAGCTACCGGCGCTCGAAGGCCGCACCGTGGGTACAGACTTACAAGTGGTCGATCCTGTGCTTCCTGGCGGTCGGCTTCTGGAACATGATCGGCGCCGGCCTGCTGGGCTTTTCGATCAATACGCCGATCGCGCTGTATTACATGCAGGGCCTGAACATGACGGCGGCCCATGGCCATGCAGCCCTGTTCGGTGTCTACGGCATGCTCGGCATCGGCCTGATGCTGTTCTGCCTGCGCGGTCTGACCGAGCGCGCCGCCTGGTCCGACAAGCTGCTCGGCGCGATGTTCTGGCTGCTCAATATCGGCCTGGCGATGATGGTCTTCATCTCGCTGGTCCCGGCCGGCATTTACCAGGCGTTCGCCAGCGTCACCAAAGGCATGTGGTATGCGCGTTCGCCGGAAGTGATCCATTCGAAGGTAATGGAAACCCTGGTCTGGCTGCGGGTGCCCGGCGACGTCGTGTTCGCGCTCGGCGTGCTGTGCCTGGCACTGTTTGCGTGGCGCCTGCTGACGGCCGCCCGAGCGCCAAGCACGAAAAGCGCAACAGCCGCGGGCAAGGCATAATGCCGGGATAGGCAGGCGGCATCACGGTTTTGCGGCACCTGGGCCGGCTTCGGCCGGCCCTTTTTTCGACATAAAGGCATGACATGGATTATCTGGCGATCAAGCATCTGCACATGACTTGCGCCGCCCTCAGCGGCAGCCTGTTCCTGCTGCGCGCCGGCTGGATGTGGCGCGACTCGGCGCTGCTGCAGCAACGCTGGGTCAGGCTGGCGCCGCACGTGATCGATACCGCCCTGCTCGGCAGCGCCGTCATGCTGGCCTATCTGAGCGGCCAGACGCCATGGGGCCAGGCCTGGCTCGGTGCCAAGCTCGGCGCGCTGCTGCTGTATATCGTGCTCGGCACGCTTGCGCTCAAGCGCGGCAAAACAAAAGCCGTCCGCCGCACGGCCAGCGTGCTGGCGCTCCTGGTGTTTTTGTATATCGGCGCGGTCGCCATCAGCAAGCAGCCCCTGATCTTCGCCTAATTTCAAGCCGGGCCGCCAGGCAGGCCAATTGGGCGCAGCATTTTTTGCATTCGCCCGCATGCCATTGACAGCGGCATTGCGCACTTGCCACCCAGGACCTCTTCGCTTTCCGCGATTCCCGCAATCTTTCCATCGCTCCCGCCTTGCTCCTCGAAACACTCGCGCGATTCCCATCGCTTCAACTCAGCCGGATGAACTCCTAGTTCTTCTTGACTAGGCCGTGCTTCATTTTCCGGCGCAGCGCATCGGTCATCCGGCGCGGCCAGCCCAGCCCTGTGACCGATAGCGGCAAGGGGAAACGCGGCGTACGCTCCACCTACAATATTGCCGCAAATCTAGCTCGGCACGCGCGGCTCGCTTCACTGTTTTCTTTATCTGAAGGAAAGTCCATGAAACGTTTGCCTCAGGCCGCACTCATCTCGCTGACGCTGGCCGCCGTCGTATTGAGCTTTGCCATAGGGCCCCAGGTGGTGGCCGGCGCCGCAATTGTCGCCCCCGCGGTCGCCCCCGAAGTCGCCTCCGCGGGCGACTTCGGGGCACCGCAAGGCATGCCGATCCGCGCCGTTCTGACCAGTCCGCCCTTCGTGCCGCCAGCACTCAAGCGCAACTATCCGGCCAAGGTCATCGTCGAACTCGAAGTGATCGAAAAAGAGATGCCGATCTCGGAAGGCGTCAGCTATACCTTCTGGACTTTTGGCGGCACGGTGCCGGGCAGCTTCATCCGCGTGCGCCAGGGCGATACCGTCGAATTCCACCTGAAAAATCATCCGAGCAGCAAGATGCCGCACAATATAGACCTGCATGGCGTGACCGGCCCCGGCGGCGGCGCGGCGTCGAGTTTCACGGCCCCCGGCCACGAATCGCAATTCAGCTTCAAGGCCCTCAACGAAGGCATATATGTTTATCACTGCGCCACGGCGCCAGTCGGCATGCACGTCGCCAACGGCATGTATGGACTGATTCTGGTCGAGCCGCCAGGCGGCCTGGCCGCCGTCGATCACGAATATTATGTGATGCAGGGCGACTTTTACACCACCGGCAAATACCGCGCCAAGGGCTGGCAAGGCTTCGACATGGAAAAAGCCATCGACGAACGGCCGACCTATGTCTTGTTCAACGGCGCCGAAGGGGCCCTGACCGGCGACAAGGCCTTGCGGGCCAAGACCAATGAAACCGTGCGCCTGTTCGTGGGCAATGGCGGTCCCAATCTGGTATCGAGTTTTCATGTGATCGGTGCCATTTTCGACAAGGTCCGCTTCGAAGGCGGCAGCAACTTCCAGCAAAATGTGCAGACCACCTTGATTCCGGCCGGCGGCGCGGCAGTGGTCGAATACCAGACCAAGGTACCGGGCAGCTATGTGATGGTCGACCATTCGATCTTCCGCGCATTTAACAAAGGGGCACTGGCCATCATGAAAGTCGACGGCCCTGAAAACAAGGAAATCTATTCGGGCAAAGAAGTCGATTCCGTTTATCTGGGCGACCGCGCTGCGCCGAATATGGCGGCAGTCAGCAAGGCGACGGCGGCCGCCGCCAGCGGTTCGCTGACGGTGCGCGACCAGGTCAATGCCGGCAAAGCGCTCTTCAACGGCACCTGCTCGGTCTGCCATCAGGCCAATGGCGCGGGCTTGCCCGGCGTCTTTCCGCCGCTGGCGAAATCGGATTATCTGAACGCCAATCCGAAACGCGCAATCGGCGTCGTGATCCATGGCCTAAGCGGCAAACTGAAGGTCAACGGCAAGGAATACGAATCGACCATGCCGCCGATGAGCCAGCTGAACGACGACGAAGTGGCCAACATCCTCACCTACGTGCTCAACAGCTGGGACAATAAAGGCACGCACATCAAGGCCGCCGAAGTCAAGGCGGAACGTGCCAAAACCGCGCCCAAAACCGGCCCCAAAGCAGCCGGCGAACACTGACATGGCGTACGAGACGCGCGCCGCCGGCAAATGGTGTGGCATCGCATGCGCCATGCTGCTGGCCAGCGCGCTGCCGGCCCGCGGCGCGCCCGCCGAGGTGAACATGAGCAGCATGCCGGCGCCGCATTACGTGGCCGTGCCGGCCGGCCAATTGCGCAGCGTGCTGTCGACCGGCAGCGCGGCGCAGACGCCGGTCAGCGTCGCCGCCTTCGCGCTGCGCGAAACAGTTGTCACCAACAGCGAATTCGCGGCATTCCTCGATCGTCACCCGGAATGGCAAAAAGCGGCCGTGCCCGAGGTCTTTGCCGACCCCGGCTATCTGCACGCCCTGGCGTTCGATATGCGACATGAAAACGCGGCGGCGGCCGTCACCAGCGTCAGCTGGTTCGCGGCCCAGGCTTATTGCGAGAGCGAAGCGGCGCGCCTGCCGAACTGGTACGAATGGGAATACGTGGCGGCGGCCGATGCCAGACGGCGCGATGCGCGCGACGATCCGCAATGGCGCGCCCGCATCCTGAACTGGTATGCACAGCCGGCCACGCGCACGCGCGCAGCCGCCGGCGGCGCCCCGAATGCCTATGGCGTGCGCGACATGCATGGCCTGGTATGGGAATGGGTGGCCGACTTCAACGCCCTGCTGGTCGCGGCCGACAGCCGCAATCAGGGCGACCCCGATCAACTGCAATACTGCGGCGCCGGCGCCATCAGTTTGCAAGACCGTGACAATTATGCAGTCCTCATGCGCATCGCCTTGCTCTCTTCGCTGAACGGCAAGGACACCACCGACAGCCTCGGTTTCCGCTGCGCCCGATCCACTGAAACGGAGTCAAAATGAAAACACTTCTTGCGTCACATCCGCGCACCGCTCTGCTCGGCCTGCTCTTGCTGAGCAACTTCGCACCAGGTGCGGCAAGGGCATCAAACGCCACCGCACCGACATCGGCGGCGGCACTGCCGGCCACGCCAGCGGCGGCGCCGCGCCCATTGCCCGGCAATTCCATCTATCAATTAGCAGCAACCATGGTCGATCAGGACGGCCGCGCCTCCGCCTGGCGCGAGCGGCGCGGTCAGCCAATACTGGTCAGCATGTTTTACAATTCCTGCGAATTTGTCTGTCCGCTGCTGATCGATACCATGCGCCTGACCGAGCAGGGCTTGAGCGCCGCCGAACGCGGGCAGCTGGGCATGCTGCTCATTACCTTCGATCCGGAGCGCGACGATGTCAAGACGCTCAAGACCGTCTTCGAACAACGCCAGCTCGATCCGCGGCAATGGACGCTGGCGCGCACCGATGCGGCCAGCGTGCGCAAGATCGCCGCCACGCTCGACATTCAATACCGGCGCCTGGCCAGCGGCGACTACAATCATACGACAGTGCTGGTGCTGCTCGACGCCGAAGGCCGCATCGTCGGCCGCACAAAAAAGGTCGGCGCTATCGATCCGGCGTTTCTGGCACTGATCCGGCAGACCATTGCCGCCGCCCACCCTTCCTGAAAAAGCGCCGCGCGCCGGCCCGCTCAGCTTGGCTGCTGCTTGGCAGCCCTGCTTGTCTCCAGTATTGCCTGTCCCGCGCCTGCCGGCGCCGCCGGCCCGCGAACGGCGAGGCTCCCGCCTTGCACCGCCCCACGCAAAAAACCGCCCGCCTGTCGCTGCGCCGCCGGCTCGGTGAACAAGCGGACGAACAACTGGACGCGCTCGCCCCCATCCTTTACACTTATTGAGATGCTGCAACAAAAATATTGTCGGCATTGACAGACGAGCAGGCGACATTCATCCCCATAAGATAGCCGCAGCGGCCCCGGACGTGAGCGGCAACAGAAAAATCTCGCAGCGAAGGAAAAACTCGAATGGACAAATCGATACAAATCAAACAGATCATGACTGCCAAAGTGGTCAAGGTCGAATTGGACGACAAGCTCTCTTTACTAAAAGAAATATTCGAAAACCTGAAATTCCATCATATTCTCGTGGTCGACGAAGGCGAGTTGCTCGGCATCGTCTCCGATCGCGATTTATTCAAAGCCCTCAGTCCGAATTTGGGATCGTCGACCGAAAACTATAAGGATGTCGCAACGCTCAACAAACGCGTCCATCAAGTGATGTCGCGCAATCCGGTTTCGCTCAATGAAAACGCGACCGTCAACGATGCGATCGCCCTCTTCAATACGCGCGGCGTATCGTGCATTCCGATTGTCGACAAAGATAATAAACCGGTCGGCATCGTCAGCTGGCGTGATGTGATGCGCAATCTGCACGCAGTCCATGTCACGCAGGCAGCGGTCTGAATTGATTTGATGGCCCCATGCGCGGCACTCTGCTGGCGCATGGCGGACCTGCTCCTGGCCGCGACAAGCACCACTTGCAGCAGGCACAGGCGCAAATGAGACGGAAAAACACGATCTAAAAAAACAAAAGCCCGCGACCGGAAGGTGGCAGGCTATATTTACTCTATATCTATCTGATAAGTAGTAAATCAATCAATATACAATTCCGGCGACTATATTGCGACGTGAACTACATATTTCCAGGTCAATTTCTTTTCCTGTGATTTAATAATACCAGAAAAAAACTTCTACGCAAGCATTATTTTCAATTTTTTCGAATTTCAGCAACAGCCGACGGCGACCGCCATCGCACGCCCCTTCAAACCCGACAATTGCGGCAATGACGGCACAAACCTAGGCGGCGGGGTCGGCGACCGGACTGGAAAAACGCGGCATGCCCCGGAAAAAGCAAGACGTCGAAAAAGCCGGTTCAACGAATCGCGCCTCACAATATAAAAAGCCCGCGACCCAAAGGTGGCAGGCTGGCATTTACCCTAATCTATCTGAATAGTAGTAAATTGAAACAATATATAAATCCGGCGGCTATAGTGCGACGTGACCTACATATTTGCAAGCGATTTGATGTCGCCCACGAATTAATAATATCAGAAATATTTTTCCGCGCAACTCTTTTTTTATCTTGTCGTCGATTGGCAACAACAGCAGCGGCAACCATGAAATCGCGGCCGCAAAAGCGATGCGGCGAGGCCGCACGGCGCCCACGTGTTCCATCCAAATCAGGCCCGGCCTCGCCCCTTCCCTGGCAAGTTCAGCAGGCATTTGATCGCAAATTGTGTTCATCCCGCGAGTGTGATGCAGCAAGCGCAAATAATTTGCCGAAACTCAATGTGGCTGCTTGCCGCGCGCGTTATCCTTTAGCATGAAGCAAAAGTTACAAACAACACCGCCTCCCACCCCCAACCGGCAAGCCCTTATTCAAGAGGCCTTGCGCATCCAGGCCGAACTCGACGACATGAGCGCGACGGCCTATCTGATGCGGGCCGGTCTTGGCTTTGCCGATGCGCTCCGCATTTTGCTGTTAAAGCACAAGTAAGCAGATATCCCCACAAACTGTGCGCAAGCTTGTGGATAAGATCGCTCAGCCCTCCGCAAACCATTGATTTATTACAAGATAATGGCCTCGATTAAAATCGAGGCGCCGTCAAGATTTGTTCATGCAAAAAACCGAGCGCATCGCTCAGACATACGCTGCAATAAAACGATGCCGGAAGTGGCGCGCTCAACAGCGCCTACATTGAAGCACGCATCGGGCGCGCTTCGCCGCGCAGTGCGTTCCGCAGTTTTTTCTGCAATTTTTCTGCATTTTTTCTATATACTGGACAGTTATCGTCAACCAGCACCCCATTACCACCGCATGACATCGCTCGCCGATCTTCGCAAGACCTACGCCCGGGATTCCTTGACCATGTCCGCCGTCAATCCCGATCCCATACTGCAATTTAAGAGCTGGATGGAAGAGGCACTCAAGGCCGAGCTGCCGGAACCGAATGCGATGACGCTCGCCACCGTCGACGCCGAAGGCAAGCCATCGGCACGCATCGTCCTGATCAAGGGCGTCGATCAGCGCGGCTTCATATTTTTCACCAACTATGAGAGCCACAAGGGCCGCGATCTGGCAGGCAATCAAAATGCCGCGCTATTGTTTCACTGGATAGAATTGGAACGACAGGTACGCATCGAAGGACGCGTCGAAAAACTGCCCGATGCCGAAAGCGACGCCTATTATGCATCGCGTCCGCTCGACTCGCGCATCGGCGCCTGGGCCTCCGAACAGAGCCAGGAAGTGTCCAATCGCATGACTCTGCTGGCCCGCGCCGCCAAATTCGCCGCCAAATTCGGCCTGCACCCGCCGCGCCCGCCGCATTGGGGCGGCTATCTGGTGGTCCCCGAATCGATGGAATTCTGGCAGGGCCGGCCATCGCGCCTGCACGACCGCATCACCTATGGCCGACAGGCCGATGGCAGCTGGCGACTGGCCAGGCTGGCGCCATAAGAAAATAGTAAGTCAAAGAAAAACAGGAAATCTCGTCAAGAAACCGCTGGTATCGGCGCCGGTCGAGAGCGCAAACGATTTCGAGATTTCACGAATTTCTGCATTCGGCGTTTGCCGGAATCTGCCGGCGCACACCCATGTCCATGGATCCGCATCAAACCCGGTCTTCGGGCGCCCGGCCATAAAATGCGCCGCCTGCTTGCTGTATTTTCCTGCCGAACCGGCCAGGCTAGACCATTCAAACGCCCGGCGAACCCGGATCGCCCGCATTTTTACCCTTCAGCGGCAGTTCCATGCCGGAACTGAACTTGGCGCGGTAGTCACCCATCAAGTGGCGTAATTCACGAATCGACATGCCTGTTACTTCATGCATGCGCAACAACATCGAGGCACTGATCGTCAAACGCTGGTGACGAATCTTGCTGATAAGCGGAGGGGCAACTTCAAGCGCCCGCGACAAAGCCGCATCATTCTTGAGTCCAAGAAGATTGATGATGCCATCCAGTAATTGATCAGGGTTATATGTGAAGCTCTGATTTTCACCCGGATTAAGTGCAGCAGACGTCATGATTCTCTCCAGTAATCATCTATTTATTAATTTGCCGTCGAATAATGTATTTAACAAAATTGACAAGTTTGTGTGGCCGCAGGCAAAAAATCGGCGAATAAAAAAGGAAATCGAAGCGAGCGATTCCCCCTCACGCAAGGATTGCCGCGTGGAAATAAAGAAATAAGGTGTTGTGTTTTTATAAAATTTGTTCCTTACAGCAATTATTGTAATGCATTTTTAAATGAAACACATATTTTTTGCTTTATTTGTTTAATTTGATACATCCCTCAAGAAATTGATGGATAGTAACAAATTGCATCGATAAAAATACCAAAAGTTTCGCGCGAAGGGGCCGATGCAATGGCGGCGCATGCAGCTACCGGCAAATCTGCTTTTTCAGCTGAAAAGGAAAGGTAAGGACGATGTCCGGCTTGAGCGTCGGCCGGCCGCGGCGCCGGCTTCAATGCCGTCTCGCCGGAATGCGAACAAGACGCAGTTTGCATCGCCTGTGTCGGCACCTGTGTCGGCAGTTGCGTCGGCTCGGAAGCCGGTTCAAAAATGCAAAGGAAAGGCCGCTCCAAAGCCGACAGGAAAATCAGCCCGCCGGCACACTGCTCCGCACGAGATCGATACGCCGGCGCAGACGCTGCTCCTCGGCCGCATCGCCGCCCTGCCGCGCCCGCATCGCCTGCACGCCGAGCCAGGCCAGCAAGGGCCGGCGCCAGCCCTGCGCCGATGCGGTATCGACCGCGATTGCGATCACTTGCGGATCGGCGCGGCCGCTGCGCAGCAAAACCGCGGCTGCCACCAATTGCGACAAAGGATCGTCGATGCTCGCAACAGCGGCAGCCAAGGCTTGCGGCGCGGCGCTCAAGACGCTGCGCTGCGCCGGCGGCAGCAAGGCGGCATCGGCCAGCGGCGCACGGCCAGCAAGATAATCGGCATAAGCACGGCTCGCGGCATCGCTGTCGGCGCGCAGTTTTTCAAATCCGCTGCATTCGTCCAGTACCAGGCTGGCAACTCGCATGGCGCAGCGCAGCAGCTCCACCCGCGCCACCTGCACCACCTGCCCGCTGCTGGCCATGGCGGCGCGCGCCCTGGCGAACTCGGCGCCCTCGACCCGGTCGTTGCCGGCCATGTAAGCGGCGGTCATGCTGTCGGCGCTGCTGCTGGCATTGAGCTGCCAGTCGGGGATGGCGCGGCCGCCGGCACAGGCGGCCAGCATTAAGGCCAGCATCACGGCCATGCTGGCGACGATTGGAATTTTCATGGCAGCTTGACCTCGGCTTCGCGTTTGAACGGCCATTTGCGGTTGATTTCATTGACCAGTTGTTCGACCTTGCGCAAATTGCTTTCTACCTCGGCGCGCAGCGGACCGAGGTCGGCACTGGCGCCTTTCAGATTGGCGCCCACTACCTGGGCATCGGCCAACAGGCCGTCGACTTTTTTCAGGCTGGCGCGGGTATCGGCCAGCAGACCATTCAATTGAGCGATTGCCGCCTGCGCTTCGGGCAAGGCGCCCTGCTTGCCGAAGACCTGGCTATCGGCCTTGCGCGCCAGCTGGTCGACGCTGGCCAGCAAACGGTTGGCGCGGTCGATCATGACAAACATCTTTTGCGCATTCTCGTCGCTGCCGGCCAGTACGCCCAGCGCACCGCTCTTGCCGGCCAGACGCTCGGTGGCCGCGCGCACGTTGCGCAGGCTCGCTTCGAGCGACGAATCATTGGCCGTCAGCGTGTTCAGGTTTTGCAGCAAATCCTTGGCGGCCGCCACCAGCGCCGGGATTTCAGCCGCGGCATCCCCCACCAGCACCTCGCGCACCGCCCCTTCGGGCAGCGGCGGATCGCTCAAGATGCCGCTGAAAGCGCGCAGGCGGGTGCCGCCGACGAGCGCCCTCTCCATCGTAAAGACACTGGAAGTGCGCAGCCAGTGCGCATCTTTTTTGGCGACGTCGACAATCATCCTGGCCTTGCCGTCCTGGCTCAGCTCTATCTGGCTGACGCGGCCGATCGGAAAACCGGAAAACGTCACATCCATGCCGACCATCACGCCTTCGGCATCGTTGGCCATCAACACCAGCTTTTGCACCGATTCGAATGCCCCGCGCGCATACATCAGATAAGCCACGGTAGCGGCCATCAACAGCAGCATCGCACTGAGCAGCAGCGCGGCCTTGAATTCGACATTGGCAATCGGCGGCAGCGGCGCCAGCGCTGCGGCGTCCTGCCCAGCGCCTTGTTCAGCGCCGTTTTCAGGCACCTCGTTTTGCCCGTTCATGAGGGCGCACGCCCGCAAGCATCACTCGTCTCAGGCGCTGGCCCGCATGCATTGTCATGGTCCATTTCGAATCCCGCTATTTAATAATAATTGCCCATCAGGGAAGCCACCTCAATCAGCAACACCACCGAAAACAGGCGGACCACGCCGGCCTGTCCACTGGTGCCGCGCCGGCGGCGCTGGCGAACATCGCTGGCGGCGCCGTCGGAATAAGCCGATGCCATCGGAATGAAAGAAACAGCAAGGCTGAAAAAAAACAGCTTCAATACCAGAATCAGGTTGACGGCAGAATTGAACACCTGGCCGACCACCCGCGTATACATCGCCACCGCCCACGGCGTAAAGCCATAAATGGCCAGATAGGCCAGCACCAGCGTCATGATGCAGCTGACCGTGCCCAGCATCCATACTGAAAACACGCCGGCCAGTACGCGCGGCAGAAATTCCTGACGCACCGGATCGACTCCCCGCTGCCGCAAACCGAGCAAAACACCGGCGGCGCGCATCTGGCCGACCAGGGCCGCTTCCGGCAGCATATGACGCAAGGCGATGAACAGGGCGGCCGTAAGCGGAATCAATTCCAGCACCAGCACCCGCACCACCATTTCGATGGCAAACCGCGACAGGCCGTAACTGAGCGCAGTCACCACCACGATCCGGATCAGAACCACCCCGACCAGCGCCGACAGTACGGTAAACCATAGCAGATTGGGCAAGGCGGCACGGACGATATGATGCGCGATCAGGCGCCGCCGGCTGCGGTCATAGGTCGACGGCGACAGCGCCAGCGCGACGATCACGACCCCGAACAACAGGATATTCCACCACGTGGCAAGCCACGCCAGGGCAGCCGATCCAAGACGCTTGAACGCCGATGAGGGAATTGATCGATTCATGTCTACGCTTGTTCAAAGGACAAGACAGTGTACACAGATATGGCGCCGCCGGGCAGCCGCCGCGCAATGCCGGGCGATGTTTATTAGCGCGCCCAAAGTACCGGCGGCACCGGCGGCGCCGGCCCGTGATTTATCGCCACGCGCCATCGCCGCTGCCGCCTTCGCTTTCATCCCTTTCATTGGCGATTTTGCCATCCTCCCTGTTATCCCCACTTGTTGTGCGCAAATCTGTGGATAAGTTGTTGCACTCTTGTCTACATCATTGATTTCATGGCCATTTTCAGGCGTGATTAAACGCAAGGCAGGCATGTGCCGCGCGCGATGAACCCGGCGCTCCGTTTATCGGCGATAATGTCAGACCGTCATTGCCGCCTCCATTCGTCCAAAATGAAGTACCCCGCCGTGCTGCCCATTAGCGAGATCTTGCCGCAACTCGAACGTTTCGATGCCATCATCGACGTTCGCAGTCCGGTCGAATTCGCCGAAGACCACTTGCCCGGCGCAATCAATTGCCCGGTGCTCGATGACGCCCAGCGCATCGCGGTCGGTACCATGTACAAGAGCGTCAGTGCATTCGAGGCAAAAAAGCTCGGCGCCGCGCTGGTCGCCAAAAACATCGCCTGGCATATCGAAAACACCTTCATGCAGTATCCGCAGGGCTGGAAGCCGCTGATTTATTGCTGGCGCGGCGGCAACCGCAGCGGCGCCATGGCGCTGATTCTGGCCAAGATAGGCTGGCCGGCGACCCAGCTCGAGGGCGGCTACAAAGCCTTTCGGGGCCATGTCAATGCCGAACTGGCGACGCTGCCGCAACGCTTCCATTACAACGTGCTGTGCGGCCCGACCGGCAGCGGCAAAAGCCGCCTGCTGCAAACGCTGGCGGCCCAGGGCGCGCAGGTACTCGATCTAGAACTGCTGGCCCGGCACCGCGGTTCGGTGTTGGGCAATTTGCCGACCGGGCCGCAACCGTCGCAAAAACGTTTTGAAAGCCTGATCTGGGACTTGCTGCGCAGCCTGGACCCGGCGCGTCCCGTGTTTGTCGAGTCGGAAAGCAAAAAGATTGGAAAACTTCGGGTGCCGGAAGCACTGATCGTGGCCATGCGCGCCGCCAGCTGCACCGCGGTCGACCTCGCGCTGGGGCAGCGGGTACAATTGCTGATGCAGGATTATCTGCATTTTGTCGACCAGCCGGCACTGCTCGCCGCGCCGCTCGATTTGCTGGCCCATTTGCATGGCCGCGAAAAAATCAGCCATTGGCAGCAATTGGCACAAGAGGGGCATATGGAAAAAATGGTGGAGGAATTGTTGACCGAACATTACGACCCGGCCTATCTGCATTCGATCAAGCGCAATTTCGATCGGCTCGAACAGGCCATCCCCCTGACATTGAGCGATATCTCCGAACAATCTTTCGAGCAGGCTGCCGCACAGTTGTGCAAGCTGGCCGCCAGCGCTCTTCCGGCCTGAATTCAGGCGTTTTCTTCAAACAGAATCGATATGACAGACCTTGCCCAAGCAAACATCAGATTGACCGAGTTTTCCCATGGCGGCGGTTGCGGTTGCAAGATCGCACCGGGCGTCCTGGCCAGCATCCTGAAAAATTCCGGCGGTTTTCCGATCCCGAAAGAACTGATGGTCGGCATCGAAACCGCCGACGATGCCGCCGTCTACCGCCTCAATGATGAGCAGGCCCTGATCGCCACCACCGATTTTTTCATGCCCATCGTCGACGATCCTTTCGACTTCGGCCGCATCGCCGCCACCAATGCGATTTCGGACGTGTATGCGATGGGCGGCACGCCGATCATGGCGCTGGCGCTGGTCGGCATGCCGATCGACAAGCTGCCGCTCGACGTCATCGCCAACATCCTCAAGGGCGGCGAAGCGATCTGCGCCGAAGCCGGGATCCCGATCGCCGGCGGCCATACCATCGATTCGGTCGAGCCGATTTACGGCCTGGTCGTGCTGGGCCTGGTCCATCCTTCGCGCGTCAAGCGCAATGCCGATGCCCGCGCCGGCGACAAACTGATTCTCGGCAAACCGCTCGGCGTCGGCGTGCTGTCGGCGGCCCTGAAAAAAAATGCGCTCGACGCCGCCGGCTACGCCTCGCTGATCGACAGCACCACCCGCCTCAACACCCCGGGCAAGAAACTGGCCGGGCTCGCCGGCGTGCATGGCCTGACCGACGTCACCGGCTTTGGCCTTTTGGGCCATCTGCTGGAACTGGCACGCGGTGCGCAGCTGACAGCCAGGCTCGAAATGGCCGCCATCCCCTTCTTGCCGCAAGTCGAACAACTGGCGCAGCGCGGCTTTGTTACCGGGGCCTCGGCCCGCAACTGGCTCGGCTATGGCGCCGAAGTCGAACTGGCGCCGGCCATCGGCGAATTGCATAAGGCGCTGCTGACCGATCCGCAAACGGCCGGCGGCCTGCTGGTGTCGTGCGCGCCGGCGGCCGTCGGGCAAGTCCTGGCCTTGTTTGCCGAGGAAGGTTTTGCCCATGCGGCCGTCATCGGCGAAATGCAGGCCGGCGCGCCCAAGGTAAGGGTCGCATAATAAAACCCCAAAATAGATTACTTTCACGCAGTAACTGTTGTGCCTGCAGTCGCTGTCGCACCAAAAGTCGCTGTAGCACCGAAAATAGCTGTCGCACCTGTATCATTCAGTTTCATTCAGTCCTGCCGAATTTTGTTTCATTACTCATACAATCATACAAATAAAGAGGTATCCATGATCCGTCCATCGCTCTCCCGCCTGTTCTCCTTGCGCGCCCTGCTGGCGCCGGCCCTGACCGCCCTTGCGCTGAGCGCCAGCGGCGCCGCCCTGGCGCAGCAAGTGCTGCGCGTATCGGCCATTCCCGACGAAGCGCCGACCGAATTGCAGCGCAAGTTCAAGCCGCTGGGCGCCTATCTCGAGAAAAAACTCGGCATGAAGGTTGAATTCACGCCCGTCACCGATTATGCGGCCTCGGTCGAAGGCCTGATCAACAATAAGCTCGACATGGTCTGGTTCGGCGGTTTCACCTTTGTGCAAGCCAATGTGCGCAGCGGCGGCAAGATCGTGCCACTGGTGCAGCGCGAAGAAGACCAGCAATTCAAATCGGTCTTCATCACCACCGACAAGTCGATCAAGCGCCTCGAAGACTTGAAGGGCAAGACCTTCAGCTTCGGTTCGGAATCGTCGACTTCGGGCCATCTGATGCCGCGCTCGTATCTGCTGGCGGCCAAGATCTCGCCCGACACCGACCTCAAACGCATCGCCTTCTCGGGCGCACATGACGCCACCGTGGCGGCCGTAGCCGGCGGCAAGGTCGATGCCGGCGTCCTCAATATCTCGGTATGGGAAAAACTGGTCGCCAGCGGCAAGGTCGATCCGAAAGTGGTCCATGTGTTTTACACCACGCCCGGCTTTTACGACTATAACTGGAGCGTGCGCGCCAATATGAACCCTGTCGTCCGCAAAAAGTTGACCGAGGCCTTTCTGGCCCTGAGCCGCAACGATGCCCAAGGCCGCGAAATCCTCGATTTGCAGCGCGCCACGCGCTTCATTCCGACCAAGGCCGAAAACTACGCGCCGATCGAAGCGGCCGCGCACAATGCGGGCCTGTTGAAATAAAGTACGTCAAAAAATTCGTAAAAAAATACGAAACTGGCGGTCCGCGCCTCGCCGGCGGACCGCTATCGAATGAAATGCCGGGCCCGATAGCGGGCCCGAAAGAATCGATTTATCCGCATGACTTATCTTTTACAAGACGTTTGTGTGCGCCACGCCGGCGCGCCCGATGCCGCCTTTGCCTTGCGCGGCATCACGCTGTCGATCCGGCAGGGCGAGCAGATCGCATTGATCGGTCCGTCCGGCGCCGGCAAGACGAGCTTGCTGCACACCCTGGCCTGCGCGCTGCAGCCGGCCTCGGGCAGCATCTCGGTATTTGACGCCGAGCCGTGGGCGCTGTCGAGCCAGGCGCGCCAGAAGCTGCGTTCGCAATCGTTTCTGGCACCGCAGACGCCGCCGATGCCGCCGCGCCAGCGGGTGGTCAATGCGGTGCTGGCCGGCGCCTTGCCGCACTGGAGCGTATGGCAGGCGATCGGCTCGCTGATCCGTCCGCGCGATCCGCAGGCCGCTTTTCTGGCCCTGCAGCGCTTCAACCTGCAAGACAAGCTGTATGCGCGCGTCGACCGCCTGTCGGGCGGCGAGCGCCAGCGCTGCGGCATGGCGCGGGCCCTGGTCTCGAGCGCGCGCGCCTTTCTGGTCGACGAGCCGCTGTCGGCGCTTGACCCGACGCTGGCGCTGCAAACGCTGGCCGTATTACAGCAGGAGGCAGCGCGGCGCCATGCCACGCTGGTCTGCAGCCTGCACCAGGTTGAACTGGCCCGCGGCAATTTTACGCGCCTGATCGGTTTGCGCGACGGCGCCATCGTCTTCGACGCGGCCAGCGCCGACGTCAGCGATGCCGCCATCGCCGCGCTGTACGACAATCGCCGGCCGGCCGCCGCCAGCCCGATCGCGGACGACAGCGCCGAACCCGCTCTGCCTGCCTTGCCGCCGGGTTGCTGATGAGTACAACCAGTCCCTTGCCAAGACCTGTCGTGCCGGCCGACCCGGCCTGGCGCGGACGCCTGAGCGCCTGCGCCGTATTCGTGCTGATATTGTGGCCCATGCTGGTGCTGGCCGAATTCAAGCCGTGGCTTTTGTTCGATGCCCAAAGCCTGCAGGCCACCGGCCATTTCCTGGCCAGTTTTGTCCCGCCCGCCCATTCGCTGGAATTTTTGCAGATGGTGGCCGGCGCGACCTGGGAAACCATCGCCATGGCCAGTGCCGGCATGGCGCTGGCCTTGCTCGGCGCCATTCCGATGAGTCTGCTGTCGAGCGAACAGCTGTCGATTTCCCGTATCGGCCGCGCGCATGCCGGCCCCCTGGCCCGCCTGGCGCGGCAATTGGTGCGCTGGCTGCTGGTGCTGCTGCGCAGCGTGCCGGAACTGGTGTGGGCCTTGCTGCTGGTGCGCATCGTCGGCCTCGGCCCGACCGCCGGCGTGGTCGCCATCGCCCTGACCTATTGCGGCATGCTGGGCAAGGTGTATGCCGACATCCTCGAATCGAGCGACGCCGCGGCCTGCACGGCCCTGCTGCGCAATGGCAGCGGCCGGCTGGCGGCGCTGCTGTACGGCGCCCTGCCGGAAGCGGCGGCCGAACTGCTGTCGTACACGATTTACCGCTGGGAATGCGCGATTCGCGGCTCGGTCGTGATGGGTTTCGTCGGTGCCGGCGGCCTCGGCCAGCGCATGGATGAATCGATGAAAATGATGGCCGGCGACGAATTGTCGACCATGCTCATCGTTTTCGTACTGCTGGTGGCCGCCGCCGACGGCGTCTCGGGCATGTTGCGCAGGCGTTTTGCATGAACATGAAGACAAGCACGAACATACAGCCCGCAGCCGGGCCGCAACTGCCGGCCGCGCCCGCGCTGCGCTGGTCCAGCCTGCTGCTCATGGCTGGCCTGGTGGCGCTGGTGATCGCCAGTTTCATCTCGCTGTCGCTCAAATGGGGCGAATTTTTCAGCCGCGAAGCGCTGGCCACCAGCCTCGATTTCCTGCGCGGTTTTGCCCCGCCCGACCTCAGCGCGGGCCTGCTCGGCAAAATCGCGCTGGCGACCCTGGAAACGCTGGCCATGTCGGCCATCGGCACCGTCCTGGCGGCGCTGTTCGGCATCTTGCTGGCCTTGCCCGCCAGCGGCCGCTTCGGCGCCGGCATCCGGCTGGCCACGCGCGCCATATTGAATGTGCTGCGCTCGATTCCGGAACTGGTGTGGGCGGCGATTCTCTTGATCGCCGCCGGCCTGGGGCCGTTCGCCGGCACACTGGCGCTGGCGCTGCATACGGTAGGCGTATTGGGGCGGCTGTTTGCCGATGCCTTCGAAAACTGTCCGCCGCAGGCGGAAAGCACGCTGCGCATCAACGGCGTCCATCCGGCGGCAGCCTTTCTGTATGCGACGCTGCCGCACAGCAGCGTGCAAATGATGTCTTACACCTTATACCGCTGGGAAAACAATATCCGCGCCGCCGCCATCCTCGGCGTGGTCGGCGCCGGCGGCCTCGGGCAAATGCTCAAGTATCACCTGTCGCTATTCCAGATGCCGCAAGCGGCCAGTGTCATCGTCGCCATGCTGCTGATGGTGGCGGCGGTCGACGCCGCCAGCTTCCTGCTGCGGCGCGCCATGACTCGCTGAGCTCGCCCATCGGGCGCCGATGGCGGCGCACCGGGCTGCCGGCGCGGCATCTGCGGCCGGCCTGTCAGAGGCAAGAGTCGAGTTCGCGCAGCACGTCTTTTTTGAGCCACCAGCGCGAAAAATCGGCCAGGTCCGCGTGCTGCGAATTGGCACGCGCCAGTTCGGCGCCGACATTGGGGCTGCCGACCGGCTCGCGCAAAATCAGCGCGGCATGGATTTGCGCCGGAATACCGCGCAGATAAGGCAGGTAATCGTCGACAAAGGCCAAGGGCTGCAATTGCTGCAGCGCGGCCGCCTTGGGACTGGTGATGGCCTCTCCCGAAACATGGGGCGCGGCAATGACGCGGTCAATCGCGAAACCGTGGTCTTGCAGATTACGCAGGCGCGCCGCCTCGAAACGGGTCTCGACCGCACTCACGCACACCAGTTCATAGCCGGCCGCAACCAGTGTTTCGCAGGCGGCCAGGGCGCCCGGAATGGCCGGCACCGTTGACCAGAACTCCTCATCGAAAAACTGGCGGAAATGCGCGCGCTCGGCGACATCGAGCCGTTTGACTTCATAACGGTCCATCGGCCAATAGGCTTGCGGATCGCGGATCGCCGGCAGGCTGCCGAAAGCCTTGGCCCAATTGGCCCGGTACGCGGCGTGATAATCGAGTAAGACGCCATCTCCATCGAGAGCGATGATACGGTTTGATTTCTTCATACCGGCAAGTTTATCATCCCTCGCCCCGCGCGCTGCAGATACTGCGCTTGAATGCCCGATGCAGCCCCCTGCCGGCAATATAAAAAAAACAAGATGAAATTGCCACAGGCCAATAAAATTCTTGCATTTCACCAAATTCCGACCTAATATGGATCCATGGTCATGCGCTGCAGTCCGACGCCCACGTCTTTGACTGCAGTAAATTCAGCTTCATTCTGATCGCCCCCGCCTCGCGATCATGCGTACCGTCTTCCTCGGCCCAAACTCCTCGCCGCAGGCATTTGCTCACATTATCACCACGCTTTCGCTATTTCGGATTTTGCCTTTCTGAGCGCAGCGGCAAGCTGGCCTGTCCCGATCGCGGACCATGGCCTGCGCTGGCGCCAGACAGCCAAATCGCGACGCATTCGGACAATGCGGGGCGATATCGAATCGGCGTAGCGACGATTTTGCACAGTTGATGCCTGTTGAAACGGTTTTAGCAAAATCGGCCAGGACGAGCGCAGCGCTCGCCCTCATTCAACTAAAAAAAAATCAAGGCTTAAAATGAATATGTCCAATCTGAATATCGGCACCCGGCTGGGGCTCGGTTTTGGCTTCCTGCTCCTGTTGATGAGCACATTGACCGGCATCGGCGTCTGGCGTTTGTACACGGTGGCCAGCATGGCCGAAACCCTGGTGAAGGAAGAATTGCGCCAGGAGCGTTATGTCGCCGAATGGCTCGGCATTATCGAAGCCAACGCCGTGCGCACCTATGCCGCAGCCAAGGTCAACGATCCCGAAAGTGAAAAGTTTTTTGTCGACGGTATCGCCGCCAAGACGGTCCGCGCCGGCGAACTGCTGAAATTGCTGGAAGCGGGCATGAAACCGGAAGGCAAGCCGCTGATGGCCGCCCTGGTGGAAAAGCGTGCCATCTATCAGAGCGCCCGCGCCGCCGCCTTCAAGATGAAAGCGGCCGGCGACATGGAAGGCGTACGCAAATTCATCAACGTCGAGATGCAGCCGAAACTCGATGCTTTCGTCGAACAGGCCCGGGCATTGCGCCAGTTCCAGACCGACAGCATCGACGCCATGGGGCGCCAGGTCGATCAGCAGCATCGCGACGGCCGTCTGGTGATGTTTGCGCTGACCGGGCTGGCCTTGTTGCTCGGCACCGGCTATGCATGGTGGATCAGCCGCTCGATCACGACCCCGATGCGGCGCGCCGTACAAATTGCGCGCACCGTGGCCGAGGGCGACCTGACCAGCGATATCGCGGTCGACAGCAAGGACGAGACCGGCCAGCTGCTGCTGGCGCTCAAGGACATGAATAACGGCCTGGTCACCATCGTCGCCCAGGTCCGCACCGGCACCGACACGATTGCCCACGCCTCGAGCGAAATTGCGAGCGGCAATCTGGATCTGTCCTCGCGCACCGAACAGCAAGCCGGTTCGCTCGAAAAAACCGCCTCTGCGATCGAAGAGCTGACCTCCACCGTGCGCCAGAACGGCGACAATGCGCGCCAGGCCAATCAGCTGGCCGTGTCAGCCTCGGATGTGGCGGTCAAGGGCGGCCAGGTCGTCTCGAATGTGGTCTCCACCATGGGTGAAATCAACGCCTCGGCCAAAAAAATGGCCGACATTATTTCGGTCATCGACGGCATCGCCTTCCAGACCAATATCCTGGCCCTGAATGCCGCGGTGGAGGCGGCGCGCGCCGGCGAACAGGGCCGCGGCTTTGCGGTCGTGGCCAGCGAAGTGCGCACTCTGGCGCAACGCTCGGCCGCCGCCGCCAAGGAAATCAAGGTCTTGATCGATACCTCGGTGGAGCGCGTCGATGCCGGCAGCCGCCTGGTGACGGACGCCGGATCGACAATGGACGAGATCGTTGCCAGCGTCAAGCGCGTCACCGACATCATGAGTGAAATCACGGCCGCCAGCCAGGAGCAGATTACCGGCATCGAGCAGATCAACGACGCCGTCACACAAATGGATGCGGCAACCCAGCAAAATGCCGCCCTCGTCGAAGAGGCAGCGGCGGCCGCCGAATCGCTGCAAGATCAGGCGCGCGGCCTGGCCGACGTGGTCAGCATTTTCAAGCTGGACGACAACCATGCGCCGCATGGGAAAATAGCAGAGCGGCCCATGGCGGCCGGCCAGCAGCGCCTGCTGACGGCTTGAAAACCAGGTCCAAAGGCTGCCGGCGCGCTATGAACGATGCCGCGGAAAGCCATTCCAGAGCCGGCAATCTGAGGAAATGCCGGCCCGTTCGCCCCCGTGCGGACGGGCCGCACGGCATCAGCGGCCAGACACCCCATGACGCCGACAAAAGCTGCCATGGCGCCTAAAAAGGTTACACTGCGAAGTTCCTGCTCGTAACGATTGCCATTTTGTTAAATCTCTTTCCGCACAACCGTCGCCGAACAGGCCGGCACAATTCCATATTGACGGCCGCCGGCACAAACCTCGGCGCAAGCATCGACACGAACGCCGGCGCGCCTGTGCGTGGGCGCAGTGTCGTGCGCAGTGTCGCGCTCGGTGCCGTGCGCAGTGTCGTGCTCGGTGCCGTGCTCGCTGTCGTGCTCGGAGCAGTCTTCACTACAGCGCCCTGCTTCGCGCAAGAAACCACGCAACAAGCGATGCATGCAGCGGCCAGGGTGCCAATCCGTTTCCTGCTGACTTTCGACGACGGGCCGAGTGCCTCCATTTACGAGAATCCGACCGAAACCATCCTGGCGGCGCTGGAAAAAAATACGGTGCAGCCGAATATCAAAGCCATTTTCTTTGCCCAGACCCGCGCGGTCAATGGCGGCGGCACCGAGCTTGGCCGCAGCCTGCTCAGGCGCGAATACGAGGCCGGCCATTTGCTGGCCTTCCATTCGGCCACGCCGCGCCACTCGAACCACCGCTGGCTTGGCGAGGCGGCATTGAATACGTCGATCGAACTAGGCATCAGCGACCTGACCAGCATCACCGGCAGCGCGCCGAAACTGGTGCGTCCGCCGTTCTGGAATTTCGATGAGCACAGCTTTGCCGCCTACCAAAAGCATGGCTTGCACATGCTGCTGACCGACCTCAGCGCCAAGGACGGCGTCATCTACGGGATCAATTTCAGTCTCACCAAGCACCGCAATATGCGTACGATGCTGCAGGAATGGCAAACGCGCTGGAAAACCGGCGGCGTGCCGGTGGTCGACGGCATCGCGCCCGTCGTCGTCACCTTCCATGACGTCAACCGCTATACCGCCAGCGTCATCACCGACTATCTGCAAATTCTGCTCGAAGTCGCGCAGGAATTGAATATCCCGACCGCCGACAAGCCTTTTTACGATAATCGCGACGATCTGGAACGAGCCGCGCTGGCCTGCACGGTCAGCGATCCGAAAAATCATCCGCCGCTGCCCGGTTTCTGGAACTGGCTATGGAATTAGATTTTTCTGTGTCAGCAGCGGCGCCGGTTGTAACGCCACCGTGCTGCACAAGGCGACCGACAACTGCGGATGCCAGGGCTCGAAGCAATGGCAGTGCGGCGCGGCGCCCAATTTGATGCGCGCCTCGTGGCGGCTCCACAGCTGATAAAAATCGCGCAAGCGACCGGCCGCAGGCCGCGCCGCCAGCCATGCATTTTCTTCGGCGTTGAAGGCTTGCGCGGCCAGCGCCGCGCAGTCGCGGCCGGCATCGAGTGTTTCGATATCGAGACCCAGCGCCAGACCGGGACCGGCCGCACAGGCAATCCAGTCGCCGCTGTGGGCAATGCTCAGGCCGACATCGGGCGCGCCCGGCACAGCCAGGCATGGGGCGTGGCCGGCCCGTTCGCATAAAGCGATCGCATCGGCGGGCAGATCGAGCAGCGTCCCCAGCGCCTGCCGCAACAGGTAACGCCCGATCAGGAACTGGCGCCGGCGCTGCAGCCGCACGAAAGCATGCAGACGCAGAGTTTCGCTGGCGCCAAGCCAGGCTGCCGAGCGCGCCAGCACGGCGTCGCCGACCGTGCGGCCATCGACCAGCCAGAGCAGAACGCCAGTCACGGCAGTTGTCAGTCGGCGATTTTCACAAATTCGGCCTTGAATGCGACGCCGGCCATGATGGCCCCGACATGGCATTCGAATTCGGTCGCGCTCGGGTTTTCAATATTATCGTAATTGCTCGTGATGTTGATGACGGCATTGGCCCCCATCTCGCGCGCATGCTTTTGCAATTGCAGCATGTCGGACAAAAACACCCAATTGCAGGCCGTTTCATTTGTCTTGCCAAAGGCATTCGTCTTCAGGCTGACTTTGTCCTTGCCCAGATGGACCAGCACTTTTGGCGTCGGCTGCTTGGCGAAGAAAAACTTGACCGAATCGCCGAGGCGATCCTTGGCATCGTTGCTGGCCATCGCATCGGCAATCGGCAACATCAGCTTGGTATCGCGGGCCTGGACCGACGGCAAGGCCGCCATCATGCCGAAAAATACGGCTGCAGAGATCATTTTTTTCATTTTTATTCCCTTTTCATGGTTGGACTACCTGGCCGCAATCAGCGGTATTTTTTAAAGATAAGCGAGGTGTTAATGCCGCCGAACGCGAAATTATTCGACATCACATATTCGCATTCGAATTCTCGCGCGCTGTCCCGGATGTAATCGAGCGCCGCGCACTGCGGATCGATCCGGTCCAGGTTGAGCGTCGGCGCAAACCACCCTTCGCGCATCATTTCGATGCTGATCCAGGCTTCCAGCGCGCCGCAGGCGCCCAAGGTGTGCCCCATATAGCTCTTGAGCGAACTGATAGGAACCGCCTGCCCGAACACGGCGGCCGTCGCATGCGATTCGGCGATATCGCCTTGCTGGGTGCCGGTGCCATGGGCATTGACGTAAGCGATCGCCGACGGCGCCAGTCCGGCATCGTCAAGCGCCAGCTGCATGGCGACCGCCATGGTTTCGGCATTCGGCTGGGTGACATGGCAGCCATCGCTATTGGTGCCAAAACCGACCAGTTCGGCATGAATCGTCGCGCCGCGGGCCTGCGCATGCTCCAGTTCTTCGAGAATCAGACAGCCGGCGCCTTCGCCGATGACCAGGCCATCGCGGCCGGCGTCAAACGGACGCGGCGTCTCGCCGGCGGCATCGTTGCGCACGCTGGTGGCAAACAGGGTGTCGAAGACCGCCGCTTCGGTGGCGCACAATTCTTCGGCGCCGCCGGCAATCATGGCAAGCTGCCGGCCGGCGCGAATCGCCTCATAGGCATAGCCGATGCCCTGGCTGCCCGAGGTGCAAGCCGACGAGGTTGTGATCACGCGCCCGGTCAGGCCGAAGAACACGCCGATATTGACCGGTGCCGTATGCGACATCATCTTGATATAAGTGGTCGCGTTGATGCCCTTGGTGGTGCGCTCTTCCATCATGCGGCCGAAATCGCCGATCGCGCTCGGAGTGCCGGCGGACGAACCGAAAGACACGCCCATCTTGCCGCTGCCAAGCAAGGGGTGATCGAGCAGGCCGGCATCGGCGAGCGCCATCTCGCTGGCCCGGGTCGCCATCAGCGCCACCCGCCCCATGCTGCGCAGCGTCTTGCGGTTGTAGCGCTCGCCGAGCACAAACGGGGCCGCCGGCGCGCCCAGCTGCGTGTTCAGGCCGTCATAATCGGCCCATTCATCCATGCGCACAATCGCATTGCGGTACTGACCGAGGCGCTCGCGGATGCTGGCCCAGTCGTTGCCGATCGGACTGATGCCGGCCATCCCTGTAATGACGACCCGCCGGCTCATGCCATTCCCCCGTTGACCGAAATGACCTGTCGCGTCACGTAGGCGGCGTCGTCGCCGATCAAAAAGCTCACCGCGGCAGCGACTTCTTCGGGCTTGCCGATACGCCGCGCCGGGATCATTTTCAGCACTTCTTCCATTTCGATACCGTCGGTCATGTCCGTCTCGATCAGCCCGGGGGCCACGCAATTGACGGTAATGGCGCGCTTGGCCAATTCCACCGCCAGCGCCTTGGTGGCGCCGATGATGCCGGCCTTGGCCGCGCTGTAATTGACCTGACCCCGATTGCCGACCAGGCCCGACACCGAAGACAGCGTGACGATGCGCCCCGCCTGGCGCCGTTGAACCATGGGCATGACAAGCGGATTGAGTACGTTGTAAAAACCGTCAAGATTGGTTTTGAGGACAATATCCCAATCTTCTCCGGGCATGGCGGGAAAGGCGTTGTCGCGCGCCACGCCGGCATTGCATACCACGCCGTAGTAGCAACCGTATTCGGCGATATCGGCCAGCAGCATGCTCTCGGCGGCGGCACGGTCGGATATGTCGAACTGCAGCACGCGCGCCCGCCGTCCCGACTGCATGATCTCCTGCGCCACGGCATCGGCCTCGGCGCGCTGGCTGCGGCAATGGACGACAATATCGTAACCATCGCGTGCCAGACGCAAAGCGATGGCCTTGCCGATGCCGCGCGATGATCCCGTCACCAGCACGCTTTTATCTAAACCACTCATTCAGAACTCCGTAGCAGAAAATCATTTACATTTTGAGGCTGAAAAACCGTCACCGTCGCCGTCGCAATCGTGCTCGAGCCGGCTTGGTCGTCGATCCGGCATTCAAAAGAACCGAGCCCGCTTTCACCCCACAAGACACGTTGTACATGAATATGCAACACGCTGTCCAGACGAAACACGGGCACGCTGCTCTGGTAACGCCGCGAACCGAGCAGAAAGCCGCTCTTGACCGCCTCGCCGCGCAGGCTGGCGCCATAGCCGGCATGAGCGGCGATGGTTTGCGCCATATATTCGATGCCGACCCAGGCTCCCACGCCGCTGCCATCGAAAAACAGGCTGTCGCGCGTGATCCTCACTTCGGCGCAAGCGCTCTCGTCATCGGCATGCAGCAGGCGATCGAGCAGGCTCATTGCGCCCCCATGCGGTACCAGATCGCGGATTTCCGGCATAGTCATCGCATCCGCCCCAAAATCAAGGCGGCATTGGCGCCGCCGAAAGCAAAGGAATTGCTCAACACAAAGCGCAAAGGACGCCCCAGACGCATGCCGGCTTCAACCACATTCAAGGCCGGCAGCAAGGGATCGGCAGCGCCATCCCACAGATGAACCGGCAAGCGGCCCTCGTCATTTTCATCCTGCATGGCGATCCAGCACAGCGCCGCTTCGATCGCCGCCGCCGCTCCCAAGGCATGACCGGTAAATGGCTTGGTCGAGCTGACTGCGGTCCGCAAGCCGAACATGTCGGCAATCAGCTTCGATTCCATGGCATCGTTTTGCACGGTCGCCGTGCCGTGCAGATTGATGTAGTCGACTTCGCCGACATCGATGGCGGCACGCTGCAAGGCCTGCACGATGGCGATCCCGGCGCCCTCGCCGCTGGGGTCCGGTGCCGACATGTGGTAGCCGTCGGACGACTCGCCCCAGCCGCACAGGGCCACCGCTGCCGGTGCCGCGCTCATCAAAAACAGGGCCGCGCCCTCGCCGATATTGATGCCGTTGCGATTGACGCTGAGCGGATTGCAAGGCGCGGCGCTGACCGACTCCAACGCCCCGAATCCGGCCACCGTAAATGCACACAGGCTGTCGACGCCGCCGGTCAGCACCGCATCGCACAAGCCCATCTGGATCAGGCGCGCGGCGCTGGCCATCGCCTTGGCACTCGAAGCACAGGCGCTCGAATGCACATAGGCCGGACCGCCGATACCGAGCTGATGCACCAGCAAATCGGCCGGCGAACCCATCTCCTGCTGCGCATAATGAAAATCCTCGGGAAAAACGCCGCTCTTGGCATGCGCGCCGAGCGCGCGTTCGGAGTTGGCGACGCCCGAGGTACTGGTGCCGATCACCACGCCGATGCGATGGGCGCCGAAGCGCGCGATGGCGGCCTCGACCGCGGGCCGGATCTGCGCCAGCGCCAGCAAGGCCAGTTGATTATTGCGGCTGCGCAGCGACAGCGGCAAACAGGCCATCTCCGGCAATGGCCCGGCAACCGGCCCCAGCGGCAGGCTGCGGCCGGGCGACCAGCGATCGGTGGCGACGATGCCGGAGCGCGCTTCATCGAGCAGGCGATGCCTGACCTCGCCAAGCGAGCGTCCCAATGCACAGACAATGCCGCAATCGTTCAAATATAGTTTCATGCTGCTACATTCATGGCGCCGACTGAATCGTCAGCCGGTATTTATAACGGAAATTTTCCAGCACCACAGTACCGCTCCAGCGTGGCGCGCCGCTGTAGACGATGCTCGTCACCGGCTGGCCGTCGAGATAGACGGTGCGGCGCAGGCCGCTTTCTTCGATCCGCCAGCCGGGCGGCAGGCCGGCGGCCAGCGCCTCGACCGGCCACAAGGCCAGTTCGATATCTTCGAGCACATCTTCGGCCCGCAATTGGGCCGGCAGCATAGGATGGCGCCATGAAGCGAGTTTGCTGCCGTCGTAGCTCAGCTGCAGGACGCGCTGACCGAAGGCCAGCCCGACCAGTTGCAACTGCGCCGCATCGACTTCGAGCGCGGCATCGAGTTCATCGATATGGCCGTTACGTTCAACCTTCAGGTGCTGCTGCAGGCTGATCGTCGTCCCCAGTGCGGCCGGACTCAAGCGCAGGCCGAGGCGGGCCGGCGGCATGCCATCCGGATTCGAATTCAAACCGGTACAAGCAGCCAGCAACAAACCACATGCCAGGGCGCAGACGAGGCGAGCCAGGCCGCCTGTGCTTCCGTTCGGCGGCACGCCGGCGGTACCGGACTGCGGGGTGGGCCTCATGGGGCGTCCTTTGCGTTGGTATTCATATTGGTGAAGCATGGCGTCAGCAACCACACGAAAACGGTACCGGCCAACATGGTCAGGCCAAAGGCCTGCAGCGCCGGCGTACGGCTCAGGCCGAGCAGACCGAACGACAAGATGGTGCTGACCGCCGACAAACCGACTGCCAGCCAGGGCGTCGTCCGCGGCCGGCCCGCGCTCTCTTGCATGAAAATGCCATAATCGACGCCGACCCCGAGCAAAAGCATCAATGCCAGCACATGAAACAGCTGCAATTGCTGCGCGCAAAAGCCCAGTGTTGCCAAAGCGGCGGTGCTGGCCAGCGCGGTCGGCAACAAAGCCCGCCACGCCTGATGCCGGTAGCGCACCGACAGCAAGCCGAAGACCAGCGCATACCCGGCCAGCAAGACCCAGCCCATGTAGCGGCGGTAGCTGCCCAGCACCGATGAAATCTCGCCTACCTTGTCGACCCATTGCACGGCAGGCAAACCGGCGGCGGCATGCTGAAGCTGCGCCACGCTGGCCGGCCTCAGGCCGCGCACGGCCACAATGCTGGCATAGACGCCATCGATCCGGCCGAGCCAGAGGTGGCGCCACGGCTCGCTGGCCGCGCTGGCCATGAATTCATCGACGGTAAACGGTGCCTCGCTCGAGCGCAGCGTACGGCCGATCGCCGCCGACCAGCTCTGATCCTCGCCGATTTTCCGAGCCAGCAGCGCCAGCGGTCCGCTATCGTTCAGTATTTTCTCATCCAGTAAAGTGCGCCGGCGCTGCTGCGCCTGCATCGACGGCACCCAGTTCGAGATGGCCTGATAGCCGCTGATGCTGCCGGCGGCTATCAATGGCTCGAGCCGTGTCTTGAGCGCTTCTTCGGTCTGCAACAGCACTTCGGCACTGCGGCCGCGCACCAGGAAGTATTGCACCGGAGTCGGCGCATCGAGCAGTCTGCCGAGCTTGATCTGATCATCGAGCAAATGCTTCTGCGGCGTCTGCAACAGGCGGATATCGTCGTTGACGCCAAGCCGCATGCAGCCGACGGCCGCCGCAACAGCAAACAGCAGCAGCATGACGGCGCTCGGCTTGTTGCGTCCGACCCGCGGCCAGTATGCCAGCGCCTTGCCATACCAGCGCAGCAGCGGCGAACTTTTCAGGGTGCCGCCCGCCAGCAGCAAGGGAAACCAGCAAATCACGGTCAGCCACGCAAACACCAGGCCCATGCCCGAAAACAAGGCCATCTGCCGCAAACCCGGAAACGGCGTGAAGGCCAGCCCCATATAGCCGATGACGGTCGTCAGCAAGGTCAAAGCCAGGCCCGGCATCAATTGCCGCAACAATGCGCGCGAATCCTGGGCCGGATCGGCATGCAGGCGATTGCATAAAAAATAAATGCCGTAATCCTGGGCCACGCCGATCAGGCTGGCGCCGAATACCAGCGTCAGCAAATGAATCCGCCCGAACAATAGCCAGCTCAGCGACAAGGCGCCGAGAAAGCCGATCGCAATCGACAGCAAAATCAGGCCGATCGGCCGCAGGGAATGAAAGCTCAGCCACATCAGCAAGACGATGCCGAGCAGCGAACCGAGGCCGATGGTCGACACTTCCGAGCCGGCCTGGCGAGCCGCCGCCGCCGCATGCAGTACCACCCCGGCCGTAATGACCTGGGCCTGCGGTTGCGCCTGGAGCGACGCCATCCACGCCCGCTCGAGCAAGGGAATCACGGCTTCCTGCGCACCCAGCGAAAACGCCGGCGGTTTCAGCAGCATCGGCAACAGCACATACTGGCGCTCGGCATCGGCCACGAACAGCCGGCCATCGCGCGGGCGCACCGGCGTTTCCTGGGCACGCTGCTGGACCCAGCCGGCAAACAGGCCGAACGGGTCGTCCTGGAACGACCCCAGCTTGGGCCCGGAAAAGGCGCCATACAGTTTGCTCAGGGCGCTATCGAGCCAAAAGCCGGCCGGCTGCGATCGCAATTGCTGCTCCTGCTGCGCAGTGAGCAGCGTCAGGCGGTGCTTTTGAAACAGCGCCAGCCAGTCGCCCTGTGTGGCGTCATCGAGCTTGCTCGCCGCCAGCAGGTCGGGACGGCTGGCCAGCACCGCCGCATAGGCGTCGGCAGCCTGTTTTGCCTGTTCCCAGTCGGCGGCGCCGACCATCACGATCACACGCTGCTGGGCCGCATCGACCATATGCGTAAACGATTGCTGCAGTACCGGATCGCGCTGCTGCACCGGCAACAGCGCCAGGATATCGGTATCGGGCACGATCCGCTGCGCCAGCCACAGATAGGCGTTATGTGCCAGCAGCAGCGCCACGACCAGCGCCCACAGGCAGGCTAGAGGCTTACGCGCAGTCAAAACAGGGCTGCCTCGTCAGGCCGGATCGCGCTCTCGCCGGTCTTGATGTCGGAGAACACGATGACGGTATGGTCGCCGCTGGCTTCGTCGATCTGAATCTCTTTGACATAATTGGCGCCGGCCAGCGAAATGGCGCCGATGGCCTTGGCCAGCGCCGGCTGGCGTGCCTTGAGCGCCACCTTCCAGTGCTTGGCCTCGGCCTTGGCATCGACCGCGAACAAGGTATCGAGCTGGCTCAGATCGCCGGCCAGCAGTGAAAACAGGACGCTGTTAATCATGCGTACTGTCGGCTCTTGCCGGGCATCGAGCCGCATGGCGACGCGCTCGCCCTGAAATTGCACGATGTCGTCGCGGCTGAGCCTGAGCGTATTGGGAAACGGTTGCAGCGTGCGCCACATCACCCCTTTTCCGGCCACCACGCAAAAGCGTCCGTTCGAGATCAGGGCTTTTTTCATGCCGGCCAGCTGCTTGCTCTGGTCGAAGCGGCCGCACAGCACATCGGGTTTGGCCAGCATGGCCTGGATCGCGTTCACTTGCTGATTAGCGGCGGGAGTGGCGACGCGATTGGCGGCCGCGGCCGGACTTGCGGCCTGTGCGCCGGCGGCCAGCAGGCCGATGAAAAATCCCAGAACATATCGTTTCATAGAGAGGCAATTCCCAATTTTTCAAACAGTATGGATGGCGAGACAAAACACATTTCGCCGCTCGCCATCTCGACTGCGACCTGGGTCGTGCTGGCGCGCGTGAGGCGCTTGCCGCTGTCGGCGTCGCTGATCAGATAGTCGATTTTCAAACGGTTTTCCCATTCGACGATCTCGGCCTGCAGCTTCAGGCGCTGGCCGAAGGTAGCCGAACCGATATAACGCAAATGCATGTCGATCACCGGCCAGGCGTAACCGGACTGCTTCATTTGCACATAGTTGTAGCCGATACGGTCCAGCAGGGCGCAGCGCACCACTTCCAGGTATTTTACATAGCGGCCGTGCCAGACGATATCCATCGGATCGAGGTCGAAAAACTGCACTTGCATCTCGACTTCGGCCACCCAGCGGCCGGTTTTTGCAGATTTACGCATATAAGTCATTCATATAAGCTCCAGGCCTTGGCGCGCAGCAGTTCGAGCAGGCGGCGCAGATCGGGCTCGAGGCGCCGGTCTTCCTCGATCGGCGCGATATCGGCGGCCAGCGTTTCCATCATCCGCGCCAGCGACGGTTCGAGCACGGCGCCGGGGTTGAGGCGGCAACGCAGCCAGACGCCCTGGCGGACGGTGATCAACAAGGCCGCCACCACCTGTTCGGTCAGCTCCAGCACGCGCAGGCAATCGCGGGCGGCGATGGTGCCCATGCTGACCTTGTCCTGATTATGGCACTCGGTCGAACGCGAAAACACCGAGGCCGGCATGGTCAGCTTGAGCGCTTCCGCGGTCCAGGCCGAGCTGCTGATCTGCAGCGCCTTGAGACCGTGATTGATGGCCGCGCGGCTACCGGTCATGCCGGACAAATTGGCCGGCAAGCCTTGATTGTAGCGGCTGTCGACCAGCAGCGCCATCTGGCGGTCGAGCAGATCGGCCAGATTGGCGACCGCATTTTTCATGCCGTCCATGGCAAAGGCGATATGCCCGCCATAAAAATGCCCGCCATGCAGCACGCGCTCGTTTTCGGCATCGATGATCGGGTTGTCGTTGGCGCTATTGAGTTCGTTTTCGATCGACTGCCGGAAAAACGGCAAGGCATCGGCCAGCACCCCGATCACATGCGGCGCGCAGCGGATCGAATAGCGGTCTTGCAAGCGCTTGCCATTGCGCTCGCCGGGGCCGCTCGGCAAATCCTGGCGCAGGCAACGCGCCACCTCCTGCATGCCGGCATGCGGCTTGACCGAAAACAGGGTCTCGTCGAAGTGGTGCGCATTGCCGTCGAGCGCAAAGGACGCCATGGCGGTAATCCGGGTGCACAGCTGTACCAGATAGGCGGCCCGATCGTAGGCCAGGCAAGCCAGCGCCGTCATGACCGCGGTGCCGTTCATGATCGCCAGGCCCTCTTTCGGGCGCAGGCGCAGCGGTGCGATACCTGCTTCGCGCAATGCCTGCGCGGCCGGCAACTGCCGGCCGTCGCGCCACACCTCGCGTTCGCCGCACAGCACCGCCGCCAGATACGACAGCGGCGTCAGATCGCCGCTGGCGCCGACCGAGCCCTCGCTCGGAATCATGGGCAGCAAACCGGCATCGAGCAGGCGCGCAATCTGCTCCAGCAATTCGACACTGACCCCGGAAAACCCCTTGGACAGCGATGCCAGCCGGGTGGCCATCACGGCCCGCGTCTGCGCCGGGCTCAGGTATTCACCGAGGCCGCAGCCATGGTACGTATAAAGATGATGCGGCAACTCGGCGATCAGCTCGGCCGGCACCGTCACCGTGCACGAATCGCCGTAGCCGGTAGTGACGCCATAAATGGTGCCGTCCTCGCGCAGCAGGCGGTCGAGAAAATCGGCGCCGCGCGCAATCGCGGCCCGAAATCCGGGCTCGGCCGACAGCACGGCGCGCGCGCTGCCGTCGGCGATGGCGACGATATCGTCGATCGTCAGCCGACTGCGGTCGAATTGCACCGTGCGCTGCGCAATCTTAGTGTCTGGAAGATGCATCGTTTATGTCCGGGTCAGGTAAATGCCAAAAATCGAAAAAATTAAACCACTGCAGCGGCGCCGACAGGCAATGATGTTCAAGGCGCGCGGCATATTCGCCCACCAGCTCGCTGAGGACGGCGGCACGCGCCTGCCGCGGCAGCGTCACGCGCTCGCGCAGCAATTCGAAATGGATATGCGACTGCGCGCCCTGGCGGATCGAAAACAATAAAAGGACAGGACACTGCAATATGCTGGCCAGCACATACGGCCCCACCGGAAAGGCCGCCGTCTTCCCCAGGAACGGCGCCAGCGCCACCCTGGGATTGGGCGCCACCGGAATGCGGTCGCCGGCGATCACCACGAATGCGCCCTGTTCCACCTTCTCGGCCAGCAGCATGGCCGTGGCCGGCGTCAGTTCGCTTACCTGCAGCAAGTCGATCTGACTGCCGGGATCGAGCTGTTCAAGCATGCGATTGAAGGCCTGCGCATGGCGCGTATGCACCAGAATGCATAACTTCACATCGTGGTGATGGCGCGACAGGACCCGGCACAGATCGAGGTTACCCAGATGCGAACAGACCAGCACGCCCCCCCGGCCGGCGGCGATGCGACGGCGCATGTCGTCGATTCCCGTATACTGGACCTGGCTGACATCGAACAAGCCGCCCCATAACAGCATCTTGTCGAGGATGTTTTCGGCAAAGGCGGCAAAATGCCGCAGCACGCCGAACAAGCCGCGCGGCACCGGCACCAGGCGGCCGACGCGACGCAGATAAGCGGCCGATGCGCGGCGCGACGAGCCCGACGTCGCCAGATACCAGAGCAAGACCGGATAAAGTACGAGACGAAATTCCCAATGCCCGAATACGCGGCAAATCCAGAACAGCAGGCGCATGCCGCCGACCCAGCTGACTTCGTTGATGGCGGCCCAATGGCGTGGCGCGTTCGGCTTCATCGGGACCGCCATTTGCGCGCCAGCAGCATCGGCAAGCGGCGCAGCATGCCAAAAAACAGCCGGGTATGCATTTTCGTGATCAAGACATTATCAAGCCAGACCCTGAAGTGCGACACGCCGTCGCTGGGATAGCTGACACGCGTACCCAGGTTGACCATGTGCAGACCGTTCCAGTGCAGGCGCACCAGGATATCGGTATCGAAATTCATGCGCTGGCCGAGCGGGCTGCGGGCAATCAGGGCCAGCACCGGCGCCAGCGGATACAGGCGGAACCCGCACATCGAATCGCGGATATCAAACGACAGCGTGTTTATCCAGACCCAGACATGGGTCAGATAGCGCGCATACAGGCGCAGCGCCGGCACCGAATCGTCATATTCGGGATACGCGATGATGACGGACTGCGGACGAGACATGCCGGCCGCGCAAAAACGCGGAATATCGGCCACCTCATGCTGGCCGTCGGCGTCGATCTGCAGCGCATGCGTATAACCGTTTTCGGCGGCACAATGAAAGCCCGAGACCACGGCCGCGCCCTTCCCCCGGTTTTCCCGATGCCGCACCAGCAGCACACGCCCGCCCGCATTTTCAAACAAGGCATCGAGTACCTTGGCGCAAGCCGGCGAACTGCCGTCATCGACCAGAATGCACGGCAAATCATGCGCCAATACGGCGGCGACCACCGATGCGATCGCATGCTCATGGTCATATACGGGAATCAGGACGCAGGGTTTAAACACGTCAAGCCTTTGCGCGCGAAAAACGCAGCAGAGAATGGCAATAGCCGATATCATCGCGCACCGTCACCAGCTGCAGGCCGGCCGCCTGCGCCAGGCCGATGTAATCGCCGCTCTCGTATATCTTGCTGTTACCGCTGGCCATGGCGGTGAAATATGGCGAGGTATTGATCAGGCAATACGCGGCGATATCGTAGCGCTGCCGATCCCAGAACGTGTCCATGATCAGCAGCTGGCCGCCCGGCGCCAGGGCGGCGACGGCGCGGCGCAAGATGCTGGCGATGGCGGTTTCGCTAAAACAGCTCAGGAACTGGCTCATCCAGATCACATCCATGGCAGCCGGCAAGGCGCAGCCGTCATCGAGCAGATCGACGGCATGCAGCGAGGCCCGCTGGCGCACGCCCGCCGCGGCCAGCGCGGCATCGGCCACCGCCAGTTGCTGCGGCAAATCGACCAGATGCAGCTCGACCGAGGAGTTGAAAGCAAGCGCGGCGCAGCTGAACTTGCCGGTATTGGCGCCGACGTCCATGATGCGGGTCGGCATGGTGGCAAAGACGTCGGGCAGAATCGTCGGAAACGAGGTATCGGAGTAGTGATGGTCAAAGGCGAACCAGCTCGACTTGGCCGGTTCCGGCAGGCTCGACATGCCTTCGTACAGCGTGCGCCACGGCCCGAGCGCGCGCAAGCCGAGCGGCTTTTCCTGGTCCAGGCAGTGCTCGAGCTCGAACAGGCCCTGATAACAGACATCCTGCACGAAATCGAAATTAATTTGCGTGATCGGGTCGGTCAGCACGCAGTAACCGCTTTTGTCGAGCGCGTAACGTCCCGCCCGCAAATGGACGACGCCGGCCGACAGGCACGATTCGAGCACCACTTTGAGCGCATACTCGCTCCAGCTGCCACTGGCCGCCAGCTCGGCAACGCTGAGTCCGGCATCGCCGGCATCGCCCAGCGCCTGCAGCATGCCGCGCTTCCATGCATAGCGCACGCACTGGAATACCACCGGACCGAAAGCGATTTTTTGCGCCTCGAATCGCGCAGCAAATGCGCCCTGGCGTTCTGGAGAAAATTTTTTGTCTAGCATTTGTCAGCTGTTGCCTGGCGCGTCTCAAATAGAATGCGGCCGCTGCCGTGCTGGCCGGCGGAAGAAAAATAGCGAAAATTCAGGCTGCTTTTTGCCACGTCATGGACCAGTTCGAGATGAACCGGCTGCTCGGCCAGTATCACTTGCTGAAACTTCAGCGCAGAAATCGCGCAAAAAGTCGGCGCCAGACCGAAATGCGCCCGCCCATAATGAATCGCCCAATCGATTTGGACCACGCCGGCCAGCAGCGGCGTCCCCGGGAAATGCCCGTCCAGGTAAAACAGCGATGCCGGCACCACCACTTCGAGCAGCAGGCGCTGCCCGCTCTGCTCCAGGATACGGATACGCGGCAACCTTGGCTTTGGCGGCGCATCGTCAAGCAAGGCCTGCAGTTGCGCCTGGCTGATTTTGCCCTGGGCATTGAGCGGCAGCTGCGCCAGATAGCGCCAGCGGCGCGGCAAGGCGACGGCTTCGACAACCTCGCCAAGCGCGGCCCGCAAGCGCCGGTTCAGTGCCGCTTTGCCGCCCCCGGCCAGCAAGGCCTGGCCAGCCGGCGCCAGCACGACAAACGCGGCCAGCCGATGGCGCACGGCGCTGGCGCCATCGACCATCACGCGCGCCTCTTGCACCAGCTCGCATGCCGTCAGCGCCGCCTCGAGCGCATCGAGCGAAATGCGTTTTTCTTCGATCTTGACGATGCGGTCGCTGCGCCCGAGCAGCAGAAAGCGGCCGTCGGCCGTCGCTTGCGCGCGATCGGCCAGTTGCAGCCAGTGGTCGCCGTCAAGATAAGCCGAGCGCACTTCGAGCAGATCGTCGGCCGTTCCGAGCCGCCAGGCGACCGCCGCAAACGCGGTCCAGCCGTCGTCGCCGCCGGCCTGGCGCTGACGCCAGGCGATGCCGCCGGTTTCCGAACTGCCGTACACTTCGATCGGCTGCTGGCCCAGCAGTTGCCCGGCCGCCAGCGCGGCGGCGCTGTCGAGCGGGCCGCCCGAAGAAAAGACTGCGCGCAAATGCGTACGCGCCGGCCCCCATGCCAGATGCGCCGGCAAACGCTTCAGGTGCGCCGGACTGGCGACCAGCACGCAGTCGCGCAGGCCGAGCTGAGTGGCCAGCTGCTCTGGAAAACTGCAGGCAAGCGCGTGCATCGGGCGGCCCGCAGCCAGCGGCCACAGCACGCGAAACAACAGGCCATAGATATGCTGATGGGAGACCGTGGCCAGCACCTCGGCCCGCCCCAGTCGGGCGCCGAACAGCGCTTCGAGCGCCGCCACCTCGCAGGTCAGCTGCGCCAGACGCTTGGGCATCGCTTTCGGCGCCCCCGTGGTGCCCGAGGTATGCACCACCAGCGCGGCCAGGTCGGCGGCCAATGGCTGCATCGGCTGCAGCGGCGCGCTGCAGCCGTCGCCGGCAGCCGGCGTCAAAGGCGACAGATGCGGCGGAAACTCGCCCAAAAAGGCGTCGACGGAAGCGGCCAGACAGGCGCAGCTGGCAGGCAGCGTATCGGCACTCAACCAGACCGTCTTTCCTTCCTGCCAGGCGCCTAGCAAGGCCGCCGCAAACTCAATGCTGTCCTCGAGATACAAGGCCATATTGCGCCCCGCAGTCCGGCGCAGCAAGCCGCGCCAGGCGGCGATACGCGCCGAAAATTGCGCCATGCTGAAGGCCTGCCCGCCGCGCCAGCCGACGATCTCGCCGGGGTCGCCCGCCAAGCGCAGCGCATATGGATCGTGAAATGAATCAGACATCGGAATCAGACATCGTTGAGCCGCTTGAAACGCCGCCGCACCAGATACTCGGCGCCAAACAAAATCCCCATCAAAAGATAAGAAACGACGCCGGTGTACAGCGACCAGAACGCCTGGCTCGCCCACAGCGCCGTGCCCAGCGCCAGCGCGCCATTGAAAATGAAAAAGACGCACCAGACCTGCGTCACGCGCCGCGTATAGATGACGGCGGCCGGCGCCAGAGCCGGTTCGCGTAGACGCGCAAACCGTTCGACCATCGAGGGCGGCGCCAGCAGGCTGTAGCCGAAGACCGCCAGCAAGGCGGCGTTGACCAGTACCGGATAGAGTTTCAGGGGCAGCAAGGCATTGCCGTAGATGGCGGCGAAAAACAGGATCAGCGCCAGCAGCAGCAAGAGCGGCCAGACGGCACCGGCGATCGCGCCACGCAAATGCGTGCCGTTTTTTAGGGAAGGCAGGCGCGCCGCGACGGCCAGCAACAGCAGCCCGGCCAGCCAGCGCGGCTCGACGTGGCCCTTGCCAAGCCAGATAAGCAAGGGATAAGCGATCGTCAGCACTGTCGCCAGTACCGTCAGCCATGGCCGGTTTATATCGATGACTCCTCAGGCCGGGCGCTCAGCGCATCGACCACATCGTTAATCGTGCGTATGGTCTTGAATACCTCCGGCTGCAGGCGCAGACCGGTCAACTGCTTGAGCTTGACCGCCAGATCGACGGCATCGATGCTGTCGATGTCGAGGTCGGCGTACAGATTCGATTGCGGCGTCAAGGCGGACGCCTCCAGTTCAAACATCTCGGCCAGCAAAGCGACTACCCACGTATAAATCTCGTCTCTGCTCATATTACCCAGCACTACCATTACTCTATCCCCTTATTTCTTCCGGTTTGTTTCAATTAATTTTGCCAGGGCATTGACCGAGGCAAAATGGCGCCGCGTATCTTCCGATTCGGCCGACAAGGAGATGCCGTAGCGCTGTTGCAGGGCCACACCCAATTCCAGCGCATCGATCGAGTCCAGTCCCAAGCCATCGCCAAACAGCGCGGCCGAACTGTCGATGTCTGCGGCGCTGATGTCTTCCAATTGCAAGACATCGATAATTAATTCTTTTACTTCTTCTTCAAGCATGACGTTGGCTTTCTTCTGTAAAATAATTTTGCAGGTGAGTCGTCAAATGACGCGCTGCCATCACGGCCGAGCCACCGGCTGCGCTAAAGGAGCGGACCTCGATATCGTCTCGCACTTCAATCCGGAAACGGGCAAAACTGGCGGGAACTTGCCACCATTTTTCGCCTTTGCCCAAGGTCGGCGGCGTGCAGGAAATCGTCACCGGCGTCACCGTCCGCCCGCCGCGCACCGCAATATTGGCGGCGCCGCGTTTCAGGCTGATCACGCCGCTGGCCGGGGTGCGCGTTCCTTCAGGAAATACAATCAGATTATTACCGTCCTGCAGAGACTTCACGCAGGCATCGACCAAGGCGGCTCCGCCATCGTTATTGATATAGCCGGCCGCCCTGATGGGGCCGCGCATAAACGGGTTATTCCACAAATTGCTTTTGACGATGCAATCGGCGCGCTTTACAAAAGCCATCAAAAATACAGTATCTATCAGGGTCGGATGATTAGCCAGAATCAACAGACCGCCGCGCTCGAGTTTTTCCAGGCCGATTATTTCATAGCGCAGCACCGCCAGCGAACGCATCAATTCCACAAACGCGCGAAAGGTCAGGCGGATAATCGCGCGCGCAATCGTCACGCGCCGCTCGCGCTTCCAGACCACCAGATATAAGGCCGGGAAAACCAGCACGCGCAGCAGCAAGCCGCCAAGACCGAAAGCAAAAAAGCTGAGGCCTGTGGCAAACACACGCCAATAGCGTCCCAGCACATCATGCATGGCGACTCCATTGCCAGCGGCGGCGCCCGACCGCGCGCTGCAGTTGCGGCTGGCCGCTCAATTGAAAACGCAGCACCTCGAGAGCGCCCGGCAAAGCGTCCGGCAGCGCAACCGGCAGCGCCTCGGCACCCTCATCGCTCCAGCGCAGATGAAACGCATCTTCAGCGGCCGGCACCACCAGCCAGGCCCAGGCGAACGGCTGCTCCTGGCAATCCTGAAATTGCGCAAAAATCGAGGGCAGACAGGTATCATAATTAACCAGCAAAACCATGGGCGCACCGTCGGCCAGCAGACCGCAGGCTTCGATCACCGCATGTTCGCTGCTGCTGGCACCGGCGGCCAGCGCGATATGGTTGGCGCGGTCTTTGCGCGCCATCGAAAACAGACCGGCGCCGGCGTTGTGGACGGCCATGCTGAAACCGGTCGGCGATAGCGGACTGGCGTCGGCCAGATCGCTCAACAAATCGACGGCGCGCGCCACATCGCCGTGGCGCGAACAGAAAATCGCCGGCACATTGCGGCGGCCGTCGAGACAGCGGTATGCAACCTCGAGTGCCATTTTGCCCAAAAACCCGGCACGCCGCCGCAGCATCGCCGGCATTGCCGCAACAGCGGGATCGGCGCCCTCGCTCAGCCTGAACGGAGCGCGGGCCCAGCGCCGCCAGGCATCGGGCGAATCAATTCCTGGCGCCCAGGCGGCCTGGCCAGCAATTGAAAAACTTACCCCGCTTAAACACATTCCTGCTTGCTCCGTGTAACTTCGTATCGGTAAAACTTCGTAGACATATCCGAGGGATTTAAATTGTCCCTTATCAAACTATGCCAAACGCGTTCCTGAAACATTTACTTACAAATGGCGCTGCATTATAACAAGGCAACTTCAAAGCGGGAACTCAAAATGGTATTTCCTGTGCACTTGTGGCATGTAAAAAAAATATTACATAATAATAAGCATTTCCAGCGTCTTCAGCATATTAATGCCAGATGTCACAAATCGGCCGCATTCCCGTGAGATACCGAGGCGCTATGCGCGATAGCTCACACAAGCCCGCAATTGTGTCTTGCTCGAGATGACGCATGAAAAGAATTTCTGGCAAATAAGTGCTTGCGCTCCATCATGACGACAGCAGCAGCCCTGTCAGCATAAGTCTCGGCGCGTTGCCGTTTTTCCGTGAACAAAGGCTGATTTGCAGACAAATCAGCAATGGTCAACGCCAGGATGCGGCGCCGCCAGCGCGATGGCCGCGGCGCCGGAACGTTTAGGGGCCGGCAGTGGGCCCGAATGCGATCGAGGACAAGTTACAGGCGTGCGCCGCGCACCAGGTCCGAGGCCAGGCGATTATGGCGCTCGATTACGAGCGGCATATCCAGTGTCAGCAAATTACCATCGCGCACAACGACCTTGCCATTGATGATGCTGCAATCGACTGCCGCCGGCGTGCAAAACACCAGCGCGGCCAGCGGATCGTGCAAGGCGCCGGCAAAACCGATGCCATCGAGCCGGAACATGGCGATATCGGCCGCCATGCCGGGCTTGAGGGCGCCGATGTCGTCGCGGTTCAAGACTTTTGCGCCGCCCAGCGTGGCCATTTCCAGCGCCTGCCGCGCACTCATGGCCGCCGGACCGAAACCGACGCGCTGCAGCAGCATCGCCTGCCGCACTTCGCCGAGCATGTGGCCGGCATCGTTGGAGGCGCAGCCATCGACCCCAAGGCCGACCGCCACGCCCATGTCGAGCATGCGGCGGACCGGCGCGATGCCGGACGCCAGCCGCATGTTCGAACAAGGACAATGGGCAACGCCGGTCCCGGTGCGCGCAAATAAGGCGATCCCGGCGGCGTCGAGCTGCACGCAGTGCGCATGCCAGACATCGTGGCCGACCCAGCCGCAGTCTTCGGCATATTCGGCCGGCGTCATGTTGAATTTTTCGCGGCTATAGGCAACGTCGTTGGCGTTTTCCGCCAAATGCGTGTGCAGCGACACGCCGTAACTGCGCGCCAGCGCGGCGGCTTCCTTCATCAGGTCGCGCGAGACCGAAAACGGCGAGCATGGCGCCACCACGATGCGCTGCATCGCATGACGGGCGCTGTCGTGATAGGTCTCGATCAGGCGCTGCGTATCGCGCAGGATGTCGTCTTCGCGCTCGACCAGGGCATCGGGCGGCAAGCCGCCCTTGGAACGGCCAACGCTCATCGAACCGCGCGCCGCATGAAAACGCAGGCCGACCTGGCGCGCCGCCGCAATGCTGTGGTCGAGCGTGCAATCGTTCGGATACAGATACAGATGGTCGCTGCTGGTGGTGCAACCCGCCAAAATCAGTTCCGCCATCGCCGCCTGGCCCGATACGTGCACCATTTCGCCGGTCAGATTGGCCCAGATCGGATACAGATTGCCGAGCCAGTCGAACAGTTCGCAATCCTGGGCCGCCGGAACGGCCCGCGTCAGGCTCTGGAACATGTGGTGATGGGTATTGATCAGTCCCGGCACGACCACGCAAGCGCCGGCATCGATGATTTCATCGGCTTGTTGCGGCAGCTCGACCGTCGGCCCGACCGCGACAATCACATTGTCGCGAATGAAAACGGCGCCGTCGGCGATTTCGCGCCGCGCCTCGTCCATCGTGACCAACAGGCGCGCATGGCGGATCAGCAGTGTCTTTGTCATGGCACAGGCATTTATATAGTGAGTGGATCCAGCTGAGCGCCCCCGGCTGAGCGGGGCGGCAGGCGCTCAGGCGTCGGGATGGAAATTGCGACCCAGCGAAACCGGCTGATTGAGCAGAATCGTTTGCGGATCGCGGCAAATGACGACCAGTACCACAATCGTGGCCAGATACGGCAGCATCGACAGCAATTCCGACGGCACGCCGAGCCCGAAACCCTGGGCGTACAGCTGCAACACCGTGACGCCGCCGAACAGATAGGCGCCGCACACCACGCGCAGCGGCTTCCAGGTGCCGAACACGACCAGTGCCAGCGCGATCCAGCCCTTGCCCGAGGTCATGCCCTCGACCCACATCGGCGTTTGCACGATAGACAGATAGGCACCGGCGATGCCGGCCGTGGCGCCGCCGAACATCACCGCCAGATAGCGGATGCGGATCACCGGCAAGCCGATCGCATGCGCCACTGCCGGCGACTCGCCGACCGAGCGCATTTTCAGGCCGGCATGGCTCTTGGTCAAAAACCAGTACAGCGCTGCAAACAGCAGCAAGGACAGATAAACCATGATGTCGTAATTGAACAGCAGCGGCCCGAGCACCGGCAAGCTCGACAAGCCGGGAATGTGCAGCCCTTTCAAGCCCTCGATCGGAGTGCCGGCCAGGCGACTGCCGGCGAAGGCCGACAGGCCGATGCCGAACAGCGTCAGCGCCAGGCCGGTGGCGACCTGGTTGGCTTGCAGTCCGAGCGTCAGAAAACCGAAAATGAGCGACATCAGGACGCCGGCGGCGGCGGCGGCGATGAAACCGATGGTGGCGCTGCCGGTCGCCAGGGTGGCGGCAAAACCGGCCACGGCGCCGACCAGCATCATGCCTTCGATGCCGAGATTGAGCATGCCGGCCTTTTCGACGACGGTCTCGCCGAGGGCCGCATAGATCAGCGGCGTGGCGGCGACTGCCGTGCTGGCGATGACGGGAATAATGGCGCTGGCGGCACTCATGCGGCCTCCTTGACGACTGTCGATGCTTCCGCGCTGCGCGCTGTGGCCACGTTCTTGATTTTGAACGTAATGAAAAGATCGGCCGCCAGCAGATAAAACAGCAGCAGGCCCTGGAACAGGCCGGTGATGGCCGACGGCAGCGACAACTGCATTTGCGCCGATTCGCCGCCCAGGTATAACAGCGACATCAATAGCGAAGCGAGCACGATGCCAAACGGATGCAGACGGCCGATCCAGGCCACGATGATGGCGGCAAAACCGTAACCGGGCGAGATCTGCGCCTGCAGCTGGCCGATCGGACCGGCCACTTCGCAGATACCGGCCAGGCCGGCGCTGGCACCGCTGATCAGCAGGGCCAGCCAGACATTGCGCTCGTTCGAAAAGCCGGCATACGATGCCGCCTGCGGCGCCAGACCGGCGACCTGCATGCGAAAGCCGGCAAAGGTCTTGCTCGAAAACAGCCAGGACGCCAGCGCCAGCAGCAAGCCAAGCACAAAGCCCCAATTGGTACGCGCACCGTCGAGCAGCAAAGGCATCAGATAGGCATCGGCAAACGGCTTCGATTGCGGAAAGTTAAAGCCGGCCGGGTCACGCCACGGTCCGTGCACCAGATACGACAACAGCAGCTGGGCGATATACACCAGCATCAGCGTCACCAGGATCTCGCTGGTATTGAAGCGGTTTCGCAAAAATGCCGGAATCGCGGCCCACGCCATGCCGCCCAGGGCCCCGGCCAGCAGCATCAGCGGCAAACCCCAGGCCGTCGGCGCGTCGCCGAGCCACAGCGCGATGCCGCCGCCGGCGATGGCGCCCATCGTCAGCTGCCCTTCCGCGCCGATATTCCAGACATTGGCGCGAAAGCCCAGCGCCAGGCCCAGCGCGCACAACAACAGCGGCGTCGCCTTCAGCAGCAATTCGCCGACGCCGTACAGGCTGCTCAGCGGCTTGATGAAAAAGACAAAGAAGGCTTGCCCCGGATCCTTGCCGAGTATCGAAAAAATGACGACCCCGGTCAGCAGCATGGCGGCGGCGGCAAGCACCGGCGAGGCCACGCGCATGACGGAGGACGGCGCCGAACGGCGTTCAAGCTTGATCACGGGGGAGCTCCTGATTCGTGGATGCAGAGAAAACAAGCGGGCCGGCGGCAGCTGCTGCCGGACTGGCGATGGCAACGGCCTCGGCATTGACATCGGCATCGGCATCGACATCGGCGCCGGCATCGAAATTGCCGCTCATCCAATTGCCGATCTGTTCGATGCTGGTATCGGCCTGCCGCACCGACGGCGACAGGCGGCCGTTGGCCAGCACGCAGATGCGGTCGCTAATGGTAAACAATTCTTCGAGGTCTTCGGAAATGACGAGTACTGCCACGCCCTGCTGACGCAAATCGATCAAGGCTTGGCGGATCAGCTGGGCGGCGCCGACATCGACGCCCCAGGTCGGCTGGGCCACGATCATCACATGCGGCTTGAGCATGATTTCGCGGCCGACGATGAATTTCTGCAGATTGCCGCCCGACAGGCTGTCGGCCGGCGATTGCTCATCGCCGCACTTGACGCCGAAGCGTTCAATCACCTCGCGCGCAAAACGGCGCACGGCGCCATGCCAGATCACGCCCTTGAATACCATGCCGTGGCGGGCCCCGGTCAGCAGCGCGTTGTCGGCCAGGCTCATGGCCGGCACTGCGCCGCGCCCGAGCCGCTCTTCGGGCACGAAAGTCAGGCCGATGCGCCGCCGCTGGGCCGGATTCAGGCGGCCCGCGCTCACTCCCATCAGGCGGATCATCGGTCCGCGCGGGCTGAGATTTTCGCCCGACAGGGCCGCCAGCAGCTCTTTCTGGCCATTGCCGGAAACGCCTGCCAGGCCGAGGATTTCGCCGCTGCGCACCGACAGACTGATGTCCTTGAGCGTGATGCCGAACGGGTCGACAGTGGCGGCCGACAGCTGATTGAGTTCGAGCCGGACGTCGCCGGTTTCCTGCGGCGCCAGGATGCATTCGGCCATTTCACCGTCGATCATCATGCGCGCCAGGCTGTCGTTGCTTTCGTTGCGCGGAATCGCGGTGCCGCTGACGCGCCCGCTGCGCAGCACCGTGGCGCTGTCGCACAGCGCGCGGATTTCATCGAGCTTGTGGCTGACATATAAAATGCTGCAGCCTTCGGCGGCCAGCTGGCGCAGGGTATTGAACAAGGTTTGCACCGCCTGCGGCGTCAAGACCGAAGTCGGTTCGTCCATGATCAGCAGTTTCGGCTCTTGCAGCAGGCAGCGCACGATCTCGACGCGCTGCCGCTCGCCGACCGACATGCTGTGCACGAGGCGATGCGGATCGATCGGCAAACCATATTTTTCCGAGACTGCGCGGATGCGTGCCGCCAGCGCGGCCGGCGCGCTCTGCTCATCGAGCACCAGCGCGATGTTTTCGGCCACGGTCAGCGTTTCGAACAGCGAAAAATGCTGGAATACCATGCCGATGCCCATGCGCCGGGCCTGGGCCGGGCTATTCATGGTCTGGTAGCGCCCTTCCCACAAAATCGTGCCTTCGTCGGCTTGCGTGACGCCATAGACGATTTTCATCAAGGTGCTTTTACCGGCGCCGTTTTCGCCGAGCAAGGCATGGATTTCCCCGGCGCGCACGGTCAGGCTGATGCCGTCATTGGCGACGACCGAAGGATAGCGCTTGGTTATGCCGGTCAAGACAAGACGCGGCGCCCGATCTGGAATAGCTGACAATAGATCCATGGCAAAGCCCGTCTAAAGGAATAAAAAAGTTAAATAAGCAAAAGGCAAATAAGTAAAAGGCAAATAAGCAACTACTATGCCCACGCCAATTCCCACCGCAGCGACTGCGCAGACATGCGCGGACAGGCACAAAAGCAGCAGGCCCGGGCGCGATTTTACAGGCATCGTGCAGACATCGAAATCGGTATATTCATTTCTGAAAAAAACAACCATTGAGCGCACCGCATCTGACTGATGCGATATCGCATATTTTTGCATGCGCAACCACTGCCATGCTCGGCGCCCGCTTCTTTTCGGACCTTGCCGAGCAAACGCAATGCACCGATTTCCATCGGGCCGAAGCGCAGGACGGATTACCAGAAAACACAAGGTGGGATGGCACGCAAAGCAAGGCGCAAGACGGTACGCACACACGCCAAGGCGACTGAGCGCACTGCGGCAGAACAACACGGCATGGCAATGCACCATTTTAATGCAATTTTCGACAAATTCCCATACGAATGACCGCAACAGTCTTGCCGGCGAGCCTGAAATTCATAGCAATCAAGCATTTTTTAATGGCATGCCAATTGCTTATGTCGATGCAAGAAAAATACTTTCTTCGCAGTGCATACGCTTTGCAATGACAAGGTGTGCTGCACGGCTCCACTTTTTTGATTATTCACTCTTAAGGTAACCCTATGGCAATGCACAAGACAATCAACATGGGCAAGTTTGCAGTCAGCGCCCTGGCCGCAACAGCGGTATTTGCCGGCATCAGCCAAGCCAGCGCCGCCGACTGGAGCGACACGTCGCTCGGCTATCGTTACGGGACCAATTATGCAGAGCCGTACGTCGGCGACGGCATCAGCAAAAATATTTATAACCTGACGCATGTCAGCGGCGATAAATATGGCTCGAATTTTTTCAATATCGACATGCTGCAATCGGATAGCAAGGACAGCAATGCCCAGGAAGCGTATGTCGTCTACCGCCGCACGATGGACTTCGGCAAGATAACCGGCAAAAAACTCGCTTTCGGCCCGGTACGCAGCGTCGGCGTCAATTTCGGCTTCGACTGGAATACCAAAAACGATCCTGGCTATACCTCGAGAAAACGGATGCTGGTCGTCGGCCCGACGCTGATGATGGATGTGCCGGGCTTCCTCGACATCAGCCTGCTGGCTATGCGTGAAAGCAATCAACCGGTCGGCGTCACCAGCCGCTATACCTATGAAACGCATCCGATGATCGCCGCCGTCTGGGGCATCCCGGTTGGCAACTCCGGCTTTTCCTTCGAAGGCTTCCTGAATTACATCGCAAGCAAGGGCACCAATGAATACGGCGGCCCGACCGCGCCCGAAGTCAATATCGATGCCATGCTGATGTACGATCTCGGCACCGCTTTCGGGATCGGCAAGAACACTTTCCGCGCCGGCTTCGAATACCAATACTGGCGCAACAAGTTCGGCAATCCATCGAGCGTCAACGGTTCGCTCGCAAAGACACCGATGGCGCGCGTCGAATACCATTTTTAATCATGTAATTTAGGCGCTGGCAAGGGCATCACGGTCGCTGTTTTGCTGCCGCGTTCACTCTCAATGCATCACTAGCGCGCCCCACTGCTGGTATATTAGCGCCCGGCGAAGGCGGTAAAAAGCCTTCGCCTTATCCGATTTTCCGCCATTTCAAGAGACGGCAAATCTTGTTCAAATAAAGGAGTTATTCATGTATCGAATTCGCGCAACATGGGCGGCCGTGGCCGCCAGTGCCTGTCTGATGCTCGGCGTCGCGCCGGCCAGTCAGGCTGCCGAACCGCTGAAAGTGGCATTTGTCTATCTGGGGCCGGTCGGCGATGGCGGCTGGACCTTCCAGCATGAGCAGGGCCGCCTGGCCGTCGAAAAAGAATTCGGCAATAAGATCAAGACCACTTACGTCGAAAACGTGCCCGAAACGGCCGATGCCGAACGCGTCATCCGCCAACTGGCGGCCGATGGCAACAAGCTGATCTTCACTACCTCGTTCGGCTATATGGACCCGACGATCAAGGTCGCCAAAATGTTCCCTAAAGTGCATTTCGTCCACGCCACCGGCTACAAGACGGCGGCCAACGTCGGCACTTATCAAACCCGCTTTTATGAAGGCGCTTACCTGCTGGGCATGATCGCCGGCAAAATGACCAAGACCAACACCTTGGGCTTTGTCGGCTCTTTCCCGGTCCCCGAAGTGGTGCGCAACATCGATGCGTACACGCTGGGCGCCAAGAGCGTCAATCCGAAGATCAAGACCAAAGTTGTCTGGGTCAATACTTGGTATGATCCGGGCAAGGAACGCCAGGCGGCAGAAACACTGATCGCGCAAGGCGCCGACATGCTGGCCCAAAATACCGACTCGCCGGCCGTGGTTCAAGTCGCCCAGGAAAAAGGCGTGCACGCCTTCGGCTGGGATAGCGACATGGCCAAATACGGGCCGAAATCGCATCTGACGGCCAACACCGAAAACTGGAGCGTTTTCTACAGCCATCAGATCAAGATGGAACTGGCCGGCACCTGGAAACCCGAACAAACCCTGTGGGGCATCAAGGAAGATCTGGTGCGGCTCTCGCCTTTGAACCATGCGGTGCCAGCCGACGTCGCCAAGCTTTTCAATGAAAAGAAAAAAGCGATTGTCGATGGCAAGCTGAACGTGTTTGCCGGCCCCTTGAAAGACAATAAAGGTGCAGTCAAAGTGGCGGCCGGTTCGGTCATGCCAATGGGCGAACTGATGAGCATCAACTGGCTCGTCGACGGCGTCGAAGGTTCGCTGCCGAAATAAGCATGCCGTGTGCGCCCGTTGCGCACACGTTCAAGCAAGCCTCAGCATATTTCGCCTTGCCGACATCCGCACTTCCGATGTCGGGACATTTTTCTTGCAGGCGCCGCGCCTTTGCCGCGCGCCTGCTTTTTTTTCGCGCCGGCTTTCCGGCGCCTGCCATCGCACGGCCACCTGCCACCTGCCACCTGCCGCGAGCCGCGAGCCACATCAAGCAGGCGGCAAAATACCGCTTATCCGCGCCGCGAGACCGTCTTGATCACCGTGACACGCGTAATCAAGAACTCATCGTCAACCACCGCCCGGTGCGGCGTGTCGATCACGTTGAAACCAGGGCCGCCGTCGTCGTACCAGGCCTGCGCCAGCACATGGAAATCGGCCGCTGGCATGCGCAGCATCTGATAGCTGATGACAAAGGTCGCCCCCTCTTTTTGCTTTTTTACGATGTCGTCAATACTCGCCATTATTCCCCCATCCTCACCGGTCCCCTCACCGGCACACCCTGCATGAAACAGTCAGCTGAAACTGTCGTCTGAACAATCCTCTCGTGCGGTGCGCGACAGGCCTCATGCCTCTTCGGCCGTCGGCTTGCGCGGCCGGCGGCGCGCGGCGGGCTTGCGCGCTTCATCCTTGCGCACCTCGCCGAGGCCAGGCTCGGCCTGATGCGGCTCGATCTGCTCTGCCTGCCGCTGCTCTGCCTGCCGCTGCCCCGACCTTCTTGGCGCCGCCTTCTTGGCCGGTGCCGCCTTCTTGGCCGGTGCCGCTTCGCTGGCTGGCGCTGCCGTAGCAGCAATAAGCGGCGCCGCCCCGGCATCGGCCACCGGCGCCGCCATGGCGCTGTCGCCAATTGCCGCTTTCCTGGCCGCCGGTTGGCGCCCGCCGCGGCTCTTGCGGCGCGGTTCCGGCTTGCCGGCATTGCCTTCGCCGATCTCGGTGCCGGCAGCCCCATCGTCTTGCACGCCCGGCTCGGCAGCAACCGCCTCGGCAGACGGCATGGACGACGGCGCCGGTTCAATGGCTGGCTGCGCGGCCGGCGGCGATTGCTTGCGGCCGCCGCGGCTCTTGCGGCGCGGATCGTGCTTGACGGCGCCAGCCTCCTGCGGCTCGGTCCTGGCTGCGCCCTCGGTGTTTGGCATCGGGCTCACGGTCTCGCCGGCAGCTGCGCGCGCTGCCTGCGCCGCATGATTGCGGAACACATAGGCGCCCGATTTATCGTCGCGCCCGAATTCAAGCAAGCCGCGCGTCTGCGCCTCTTCGAGCAGATTGCCGAAGGTTCGAAAGCCGTAATACGATTCGTTGAAATCGGGCCGGCGGCGCTTGATCGCGTCCTTCAGCAAAGAAGCCCAGATCTTGCCGCTGTCGCCGCGTTCGGACACCAGGGCGTCGAAGGTTTCGACCGCCATCTCGATGGCCTGCACCTTGCGCGCTTCCTGCTCTTCCTTGCGGCGCTGGTCTTCTTCGGGCGTGCGGCGGGCGGCCGGCGCGGTGTCGCGGCTGTCGTGACTGTTGCGCTGATCGCGCTTGGCCGCCGTGCGCCGGCTCTCGCGCACCAGATCGTCGTAAAAAATGAATTCGTCGCAATTGGCGATCAACAAATCAGAGGTCGATTGCTTGACGCCGACGCCGATCACTTGCTTGGCGTTTTCGCGCAGCTTGGACACGAGCGGCGAAAAATCGGAATCGCCGCTGATGATGACGAAGGTGTTGACGTGCGACTTGGTATAGCAGAGGTCGAGCGCATCGACGACCAGCCGGATATCGGCCGAATTCTTGCCCGATTGGCGCACATGCGGAATTTCGATCAGCTCGAAATTGGCTTCATGCATGGTCGCTTTAAAGCCTTTGTAGCGTTCCCAATCGCAATACGCTTTCTTAACAACAATATTGCCCTTCAATAGCAATCGCTCGAGGACCGGTTTGATATCGAATTTTTCATAATTGGCGTCGCGTACGCCGAGCGCGACGTTTTCGAAATCGCAAAACACGGCCATGCTGAGGTTATCGTTCGATGATGCCATAGGGTTCAACACTTTCTGATAATGAGTCGGACGGCCTGTCGCCGCCCCGCAATTATACGTGGCTTATGCATGGCACAGGCGCAGCCCGGCGGCGCTTTCATTATTTCTGCCTCACTATGTGCGGTGCTGGCATGATTCTTGTTAGACTGTTTGTGCTCACACGGAGGAAGCGATGCCAAGTTTTTACAACGAAATGTATGCCGACGCATCCACAGTACGCCCGCACTACCGCGAATTCGATAGCTGGCTGAGCGGCCAGAGTGCGCAAACGATAGAACAGAAACGGGCCGAGGCCGAACTGATCTTCCGCCGCGTCGGCATCACCTTTGCCGTGTATGGCGACAATGCCGGCAAAGAGCGGCTGATCCCGTTCGACATCATCCCGCGCGTCATCGATGCCGGCGAATGGGCGCAATTGCAAAAAGGCCTGGTGCAACGCGTCACGGCACTCAATTTGTTTTTGCACGACATCTATCACGGCCAGAATATCTTGAAGGCCGGCCTGATTCCGCCCGAACAGATTTTCCAGAACGAGCAATACCGGCCGGCCATGCAGGGGGTCGAGGTCGCCTCCGGCATTTACGCCCATATCGCCGGGGTCGATATCGTGCGCGCCGGCGCCGGCGAATTCTATGTGCTCGAAGATAATCTGCGCGTGCCGTCGGGCGTCTCTTACATGCTCGAAGACCGCAAGATGATGATGCGCCTGTTCCCCGACCTGTTTGCGAAGCACCGCATCGCACCGGTCGAGCACTATCCCGATCTGCTGCTCGACAATCTGCGCTCGGTGGCGCCGCGCGGCGTGACCGACCCGACGGTGGTCGTGATGACACCGGGCATGTACAACTCGGCCTATTTCGAACACGCCTTCCTGGCCCAGCAAATGGGGGTGGCGCTGGTGCAGGGCAGCGACATGTTCGTCAGCGACAATACGGTCTTCATGCGCACCACGCGCGGCCCGCAGCGCGTCGACGTCATCTACCGCCGCATCGACGACGATTATCTCGACCCGCTGGCCTTCCGTTCCGAATCGACGCTCGGTGTGCCGGGCTTGCTGTCGGTGTACCGCGCCGGCCGCGTCAGCCTGGCCAACGCGATCGGCACCGGGGTGGCCGACGACAAGTCGATTTATCCCTATGTGCCCGAGATGATCCGCTTTTACCTGTCGGAAGAGCCGATCCTCAACAATGTGCCGACCTACCAGTGCCGCAAGAAGGAAGACCTGGCCTATACCCTGGCCCATCTGCCCGAGCTGGTGGTCAAGGAAGTGCACGGCGCCGGCGGCTACGGCATGCTGGTCGGGCCGGCCTCGAGCAAACAGGAAATCGAAGACTTCCGCCGGCGCATCCTGGCCAAACCCGACGGTTATATCGCGCAGCCGACGCTGGCGCTGTCGGCCTGCCCGACCTATGTCGAGTCGGGCATCGCGCCGCGCCACATCGATTTGCGGCCTTTTGTTCTGTCAGGGAAAACGGTCTCGATGGTGCCGGGCGGCCTGACCCGGGTAGCGCTGCAAGAAGGCTCGCTGGTGGTCAACTCGTCGCAGGGCGGCGGCACCAAAGACACCTGGATTCTGGAGAGATAAGCCCATGCTAAGCCGCACCGCAGACCACCTGTTCTGGATGGCGCGCTATATCGAGCGCGCCGAAAACACTGCCCGCATGCTCGATGTGCGCCTGCAAAACGCCTTGATGCCGGAGTCGCCGCAGGCGGCCGAACAGGGCTGGCGCGCCGTGCTCGGCATTTCCGAACTCGAGCACGCCTTCGCCGAAAGATATGCGGCGCCGACGCAGAAAAACGTGCTCGATTTCATGGTGCGCGACCACAGCAATCCATCCTCGATCGCCGCCTGCCTGACCGCCTCGCGCGAAAACGCGCGCGCCGTGCGCGGCACGCTGACCACCGAAGTCTGGGAAACGACGAATACGACCTGGCTCGACATGCAGCCTCGCTTGAAAAGCAATTTATTGGAACAAAATCCGAGCCAGTTTTTCGAATGGGTGAAGTACCGTTCGCACCTGTCGCGTGGGGTGACGCTGGGCACCATGCTGCAGGACGAAGCCGTCAATTTCATTCGACTGGGGACCTTTCTGGAACGCGCCGACAATACCGCCCGCATTCTCGACGTCAAATTTTTGGCCGCGCAACATGGTAAAAAGGAAAATGCCGGCAGCGAAGCCGACGCCAAAGCCGAGGCAACGCCCGATTTCTATTACTGGGCGGCCCTGCTGCGCTCGGTGTCGGCGTTTGAAGTCTATCGCAAGGTGTTTCGCGACATCATCACGCCGGCGCGTGTCGCGCAATTATTGATGCTGCAACCGAATATGCCGCGCTCGCTGGTGGCCTGCATGGCCGAGGTGGTCGCCAATCTGAAGGCGGTGCGCAACGATGCCTCGGCCGACACCGAGCGCTTTGCCGGCAAGCTGCATGCCGAGCTGCAGTTCGCGCGCATCGACGATATTCTGGAGCAGGGATTGCACGATTACCTGACCAAATTTTTAGCCTGTATCGACGAACTCGGCAACCGCCTGTCGTGCGATTTCCTGGTGCCGCTGGACACTGCCCAATGCAGCTAAGCCCCATGCAAACAGGCTCCACGCAGGCAGGCCCCGGGCAGGCAGGCCCCAAGCGGCTGGCGATCCGCCACGAAACGCTGTACAGCTACAGTGCGCCGCTGGTCTATGCGATCCAGCAGCTGCGCCTGACGCCGCGCCTCGAGCCGCACCAGAGCATCGTCAGCTGGGACATGGCATGCAATGGCGAACGGCATGCCTTTGTCGATGCCTACGACAACGAGAGCCATATGCTGACGATCAACGGCAGGCATGACCATATCCGCATCGAAGTGGCCGGCACGGTCGAGATGCAGCCGCTGTTTTTGGGCCGCCTCGAAAATGGCGGCGCGCTGTCGCCGCTGGTGTTCAATGTCCCGACCCGGCTCACGCAAGCCGACCCGACCATTGCCGCCTTCGCCGCCACCCACCTCGACCCGCAAGCCGACAGCAACGACCTGCTGGCGCTGGCCGCGGCCATCCGCGCCGGCGTCGTCTACGAAAGCGGCATTACCACGGTCCGCTCGAGCGCAGCCGAGGCGCTGCAACTGGGGGCCGGCGTCTGTCAGGACCACGCGCACCTGTTCATCGCCTGCTGCCACGCGCAAGGCATTCCGGCGCGCTACGTGTCCGGCTATATCGATCCCGGCACGGCCGAGCACGGCGCCAGCCACGCCTGGGTCGATGCCTGGATCAGCCAGCCCGATTTTCAGGGCTGGGTCAGCGTCGACGTCACCCACGGCTATTTCGCCTCGGCCAGCCATTGCCGGCTGGCGATTGGCCGCGACTACGAATCGGCCGCACCAATCAAGGGCGCGCGGCGCGGCGGCGGCGAAGAATTACTGAAAGTAGCGGTGCATGTCGCACCAATAAAGAGCGAGGCCGAAGCGCCGGCAGCAGGCGTGCCCGCGTCAGCGCCGAAGGACAGTGCACCGACATTTCAAAATCAACAACAAAACGGCGCCAATCAGGCCTGAATGCGGCCAGGAATAGCCGTCCGCGATAGCTGACGGCATTGCCTGGCGGGTGTCATGGCACGCCACATTTGTGAATTATTTCTGGGAAATATACGCAAAAACAGGACAGATCGTACTATCCTGTAAAATCGCTTCCTTTTTTGATTTCATTGCCATGACTTATTGCGTTGCCATGTCCCTCGATGCGGGCCTGATCTTCCTCTCCGACTCGCGCACCAATGCCGGCGTCGATCAGGTTGGCGTATTTCGCAAGATGTCGGTCTTCGAAAACCCCGGCGACCGCATGATTGTCTTGATGGCAGCCGGAAACCTGGCGATTTCGCAATCGATTCGCCAACTGATTTCCGAACAAAACACGGCCGGCGGCGGCAAGAGCTTGTGGACCGCCGCCTCGATGTATGAAGCGGCGCAAATCGTCGGCGATGCGGTGCGCACGATTTACGAACGCGATGCGAAATCGCTGGCCAATTTCCATATCGATTTCAATGTCAGCATGATGTTGGGCGGCCAGATCGGCAGCGAACCGTGCCGCCTGTTCCAGATCTATTCGGCCGGCAATTTCATCGAATCGCAAAGCGAGACGCCCTACCTGCAGATCGGCGAGGCCAAATATGGCAAGCCGATTCTCGACCGCGTGGTAACGCCGGCCACCCCGCTCGACGAAGCGGCCAAATGCGCCCTGATTTCCATGGATTCGACGCTGCGCTCGAATATTTCGGTCGGTTTGCCGCTTGATTTGCTTGTGTATGAAGCAGGCTCGCTGGCGGTCACGCATTTCGTCACCATCGATGAAAGCAACCAGTATTTCCAGATGATCCGCACACGCTGGGGCCAGGAACTCAAACGCGTTTTCGAGGGCATTGCCGATCCGGTATGGGACGCCGCGCCCGAGATCACCGATAATGTTCTGTCCAAGCACAATAGCTTCAGCCGGCCGCTGCGCGTGGCCGTGCCACCGAATCACGCGCGCCACGACCTCACGCCCGGTCCGCTGCAAACGCTGGCGCAAGCGGCCAACGATAAGCAGCAGTAAAGCAGGCCGCAGTAAAGCAGGCCGCAATAAGCGCACGGCGCCAACGCAAAAAAGCATTTCATCATATACTCGCATTTCTACTAGCCAATTTATCGGGCAGCGTGCGGCGCTCTTGCATCGCCCTGCCCGCTCTCTTCAAGGACTTGCCTGCCACGATGAGCGAATCGGACCGAACTTTCCTGCTGGCGCGGATTCCGCCTATCCAATGCCTGTTGACCTTCGAAGCGCTGGCCCGGCTGCGCAGCGTGACGCTGGTGGCCGAAGAATTGTGCGTCACGCCGAGTGCGGTCAGCCACCGGATCCGCCAGCTCGAACAAAATATCGGTACCAGGCTGTTTAGCCGCGCCGATTTTTCGCTGACCGCCGCCGGCAGCGAATACCTGGCCCATGTCCGCGAAGGCTTATCGAAACTGCAAAAATTTCCTAGCAGCACTATCACCTCGGGCAAATGCAAATTGCGCCTGGCGGCGCCGCCGACTTTTTTACGCGCGATACTGATTCCGCGCTTGCATCAATTCATCGAAGCCTATCCCGAAATCGATTTGATTTTGCAATTTGCCAACCCGATGCAGGACAGCCTGCCCAAAGATGCAGACCTGGTGGTGCGCTATGGCCTGGGCGGCTATGCCGATGTCGAACATGTGTGCCTGATGAACGATGAAATCACGCCGATGGCGTCGCCGGCCTATATCCGCGAGCATGGCCCATTCGAGACGATCCAGGATTTGCAGGGCCAGTCCCTGCTGCGCAGCCCGCTCGAACCATGGCGGACCTGGTTCGGCGCCAATGGCGTCGACTGGCCGGAGCCGCCCGACGGTTCGCAATTCAACGACCTTGGCTTGATGTGCGATGCCGCCGCGGCCGGCCTCGGCATCGCCCTGGTGCGCCAGAAACTGGGCGCGCCGTGGCAAAACAATGGCGCCCTGAGCCGCCTGTACGATCACGACATCGCCAGCCCCTACGCCTATTACCTGTGCTGGCGCGCCAATATGATGAACCGCTGGGAATGCGCGGCATTTTCGAACTGGCTGCGCAAGAGCGGCATGTAAGCTCAGGTAAGCTCAAGGTAAGCCCAGGTAAGCCCAGGTAAGCCCAGGTAAGCCCATCTAAGCCTCAGGTCTTCAATATTCAGTATCAGACAGCTGGCGGCAAACGAATTTCACGCCGGCATGAAAATCGCTCATGCCACGCACCGCATTTCTCTTTAAGATGACTGTATAAAAACGGCGCCGCAAGCGCCCCCAATCACCGGAGACAGATTGTGGCAGTCATCACTGAAATCGAAGATTTGCGCCAGCTCGCAAAGCGGCGCGTCGCCAAGGCCATTTTCGGCTATGTCGATTCGGGCTCGTATACCGAGGGCACGATGCGCGCCAACAAGAACGACCTCGATGCCATCGGCCTGCGGCAGCGGGTGGCGATCAATGTCGAGCACCGCAATACCGCCACCACTCTGATCGGCGAGGCGGTCTCGATGCCGGTGGCGCTGGCGCCGGTCGGCCTGACCGGCCTGAACTACGGCGACGGCGAAATCCTGGCGGCGCAGGCAGCCGAAGAATTCGGCGTGCCCTTCACGCTCACCACCATGAGCATCTGCTCGATAGAAGACGTGGCCGCCGCCACCAAAAAACCATTCTGGTTCCAGTTATATGTGATGCGCGACCGCGGCTTCACCGCCGACCTGATCGCCCGTGCCAAGGCCGCCCGCTGCTCGGCGCTGGTCTTGACGCTGGACCTGCAAATTCTCGGCCAGCGCCACGCCGACCTGCGCAACGGCCTGACGGTGCCGCCGCGTCCCACCTTCGACAATCTGTTCGACATGCTGTCCAAGCCGGCCTGGTGCGCCAGCGTCCTGATGGGCAAACGCAAGACTTTCGGCAATCTGGCCGGCCACGTCAAAGGTGCCAAAGGATTGTCGACGCTGATGGCCTGGGTCGGCCAGCAATTCGACCCGACCCTGAACTGGGACGACGTCGAATGGATTCGCCGGCAATGGGGCGGCAAGCTGATTCTCAAGGGCATACTCGATGCCGACGATGCCCGCCTGGCGGCCCAAACCGGCGCCGATGCCATCGTCTGCAGCAATCACGGCGGCCGCCAGCTCGACGGCGCCATCAGTTCGATCCGCGCCCTGCCGCAGGTGCTCGATGCGGTGCATGCGAGCGGCAACGAAAAAATGGAAGTCTGGCTCGATGGCGGCATCCGCTCGGGCCAGGACGTGCTCAAGGCCTGCGCCCTCGGCGCGCGCGGCGCCATGCTGGGACGCAGCTATGTGTATGGACTGGGGGCGCTGGGAAAACCGGGGGTCACGTGCGCGCTCGACATCATCCGCAAGGAACTCGACATTTCTATGGCATTGTCGGGCGTGCGCGACTTGCGCGAGGTAAATCATTCGCACATCCGGGTCCCGCCGCACTGGTAAAAATGGTGTCATGCAATATCGGGAAAATCGTTAAAAATTCGACAATGCATGAAAAAAATTCACGCCAGGCGTGAAATAGATTACGCCCGAAACCCATGCTTTGCCTATTGCATTCGTTTAGTATCTGTACCTGTAATTCGCCCGCAGGAAATGCCGCAAAGAGCATTCGGCGCGGGCCAAGAAAGGGCGGCGCCGGCGCCGTCATCACTTGCAGCAAGTCCATAAAAACATCCGCAATTTCATCTGGAGGACGACATGACACATAAAATCAAACTGGTGGTGGCCGCAACAGCACTGATGTATGCCAGCCTGGGGATGGCCGCGGAACCGATCAAGATCGGCGTCTCCGGCCCGTTTACCGGCGGCTCGGCACCGATGGGCGTATCGATGCGCGACGGCGTCAAACTGGCGGTCGCCGAAGTCAATGCCAAGGGCGGCGTGCTGGGCCGCCAGCTGCAAGTAATCGAACGCGACGAAGAAGCCAAGAACGAACGCGGGGTGCAGGTGGCGCAGGAATTGATCAACAAGGAAAAAGTCGTGGCCACGCTCGGCTTCATCAATACCGGCGTTGCCCTCGCTTCGCAGCGTTTTTACCAGGAAGCGAAAATCCCGGTCATCAACAACGTCGCTACCGGCTCCATCATCACCAGGCAGTTTGCCGACCAGCCTGAAAATTATATCTTCCGCACCTCGGCCAACGACACGATCCAGTCGGCCATGATCGTCGACGAAGCGGTCGGCAAGCGCAAGTTCGCCAAGGTGGCAATCCTGGCCGACTCGACCAATTACGGCCAGCTGGGCCGCGAAGATCTCGAAAAGGCGCTGGCGCAAAAAAATATGAAAGCCGTCGCCGTCGAAAAATTCAATATCAAGGACGTCGACATGACGGCTCAGCTGTTGAAAGCCAAACAGGCCGGCGCGCAAGCGATTCTGACGTACGGCATCGGCCCGGAACTGGCGCAAATTGCCAACGGCATGGAAAAGCTGAACTGGAAAGTGCCGATGATAGGCAGCTGGACGCTATCGATGGGGAACTTCATCGACAATGCCGGCAAAAACGGCGAAGGCACGCTGATGCCGCAAACCTTTATCCAGGCGCCCAATACGGCCAAGCGCAAGAGCTTCATCGACGGTTACGTAAAGACCTATAACCCGCCGCGCGGCCGCATCCCGTCGCCGGTATCGGCAGCCCAGGGCTACGATTCGGTCTACCTGCTGGTGGCCGCCATCAAGCAGGCCGGCAGCACCGACGGCCCGAAAGTGCGGGCCGCGCTCGAAAACCTCAACGAAAAAGTCGAGGGTGTCGTCACGACCTATAACCGGCCGTTCAGCAAGACCGACCATGAAGCCATCAAGCCCGGCATGCCGGTCTTCGGCCAGGTGCATGACGGTCACGTGGTGCTCGCCAAGTAAGGGAAGCAGGCGGCAAGGCCAGGCGCCGGCCCCATGCATGGCCGGCGCCACGTCCGCCCGGACCAGCCAGCTCTTGCCCTGCGAGGGCTGGCTTTTTTATCGTGTTTTTATATATGAAAGCGCTGCGGCGCGGCGCGCCTTCGGGGGCACATCATGGACATTCTGCTGCAACTGGTCTTTAGCGGCGTAGCGCTCGGCATGATTTATGCCGTCATCGCTTTCGGCTATCAACTCACGTTCGCCACTTCCGGCACGCTCAATTTTGGCCAGGGCGAGGCCTTGATGCTCGGCGCGCTGGTCGGCCTGAGCCTGGTCGGCAATATCCATGGCGGCCCCTATCTCAGTTACTGGCTGATGATCCCGATCGTGATCGTGTTCGGCGGCCTGCAAGGCGCCCTGGTCGAACTGGTGGCGGTGCGGCCGGCGCTGAAGATCAAGTCCGAATTCGGCTGGATCATGTCGACCATCGCGCTGGCCATCATCTTTAAAAATGTCGCAGAAAACATCTGGGGCAAGGACGATCTGACGTTCCCGACGCCGCTGCCGGCGGCGCCGATGCAAATCTGGGGCGCCAATGTCCAGGCCATGCAGATTGCCGTGGTGCTCGGCGCGCTGGCGATGATGCTGGCGGTCGAGTTTTTCAATCGCAAGACCATCTATGGCAAGGCCGTGGTGGCCACCTCCAACGATCGCGATGCCGCCGGCCTGATGGGCATCGATACGCGCGTGGTGATCGTATTCTCTTACGCGCTGTCGTCGGCCACCGCCGCCTTTGCCGGCGTGCTGGTGGCGCCGCTGACGCTGACCGGCGCCACCATGGGCACGGCGCTGGGCCTGAAAGCATTTGCCGTGGCCATCATCGGCGGCCTGACCTCGGGCCTCGGCGTGATCGTCGGCGGCCTGCTGCTGGGAGTGATCGAAACCGTGACCGGCTATTATGTCTCGACCGGCTACAAGGAAGTGCCGGGCCTGATCTTGCTGCTGCTGGTACTGGCATTCAAGCCGGCCGGGCTGTTCGGCAAAACCGCAATCAAGAAGGTCTGATCATGGCAAAAACCAAACTGGCGCTGGCGCTGCTGGGGCTGGCGCTGCTGGCCGCGTTCCCGCAGGTGGTGCACAACCCCTACTATATTCACCTGTTCGAAACCATCCTGATCTACGCCATCCTGCTGTTCGGCCTCGACATCGTGGTCGGCTATACGGGCCAGGTATCGCTGGGCCATGCGGCGCTGTTCGGCATCGGTTCCTACACCAGCGGCGTGCTGTACTTCAAGCTGGGACTGCCGTTTCTGGTGTGCGCGCCGGCCAGCATTGCCGTTACCGCGCTGTTCGGCGCCCTGCTGGCCCTGCCGGCGCTGCGCGTGACCGGCCCCTATCTGGCGATGGTGACGCTGGCCTTCGGCACCATCGTCCAGATCCTGATCAATGAAATGACTTTCCTGACCGAGGGGCCGCTCGGCATCAAGCTGGGCAAGCCAATTTTCTTCTCCTACAAGCTCGGCGAGATCAGCTATTTCTATCTGGTCGCCGTGCTGATGCTGGCCGCCCTGCTGATGGTCAACCGCATCCTCAAATCGCATCTCGGACGCGCCTTCCAGGCCTTGCGCGACAGCCCTACCGCCTGCGACTGCATGGGGGTGTCGGTCTATCGCTACAAGGTCTATGCCTTCGTCATCAGCGCCGCGCTGGCCGGGCTGGCCGGCAGCCTGTATGCCTATTCGGAAGAATACATCTCGCCCAACACCTATAATTTCGAATTGACGATCATGTTCCTGCTGGCCGTCATCATGGGCGGACGCAAAACGCGCAGCGGCGCCCTGCTCGGCGCGCTAATCGTCATCATGCTGCCTAGCCTGCTGTCGGACATCGAACTGTACCGCCAGCTGGCGACCGCCGCCGCCGTGCTGTGCACCGTGTCGAGCGCCTATCTGGTCATCAGCAAGCGCAGCAGCTGGCGCCAGGTCGCCGTACCGGTGCTGGCCACCATCAGCATGGCGCTGTTTTCCTTCAAGCTCGAAAACATCACCGATTGGCGCCTGAGCATCTTCGGCACCATGACCTTATTCGTCGTCTACTATCTGCAAGACGGCATCATCGGTTTCCTGCGCACGCTGCTGCTCAGGACGCGCCCGGCCGGCACCCGAGTCCTCGCCGGCGAAAACCCGGCCGGCGCCACCTGGAGCGCGCCCGCCATGCCGCCGCCCGGTAGCGGCGCCCTGCTCAGCGCCCAGCAAATCCTGATGCAATTCGGCGGCCTGAAAGCGCTCAACCGGGTCGACCTCGATATCGCCCAGGGCACGGTGCACGGCCTGATCGGCCCCAACGGCTCCGGCAAGAGCACCATGATGAATGTGCTGACCGGGATTTACAAACCGACCGCCGGCGCCGTCAGATTCAACAATGTCGTGATCTCGGGCCGCACGCCATCGGCCATTGCGCTCGGTGGCGTGGCCCGCACTTTTCAAAACGTCGAACTGTTTGGCGAAATGACAGCGCTGGAAAATATTCTGGTCGGACTGCATCACAGCTTTCGCAGCAATGTCGCCGATGTCATGCTGCACACGCCGCGCTTCCGCCGCGAAGAAAGCGCGGCGCACCAGCGCGCGCTAGGCATCCTGAACTTCATCGGCCTGGCCGATCTGGCTCACGAAGAAGCGCGCAACCTGCCTTACGGCAAACAACGGCTGCTCGAAATCGGCCGCGCGCTGGGCCTCGATCCGCTCCTGCTGCTGCTCGACGAACCGGCCGCCGGCCTGACCGCCCCCGACATCAAGGAACTGGTGGCGATGATTCGCAAGATCCGGCAAAGCGGCATTTCCATCATCCTGATCGAGCATCACATGGATGTGGTGATGTCGATCTGCGACACGGTCACCGTTTTCGATTTCGGCCAGAAGATCGCCGAAGGCCAGCCGGCGCATGTGCAATCCGATCCCAAAGTCATCGAAGCCTATCTGGGCGGCACGCTGGAAGAGCATGCCGCCGCCACGCCACCAGTCCAGGGAGCGCTGTCATGAGCGAGGCCATGCTCACCATTACCGATCTGTATGCAGCCTATGGCAAGGTACAGGTCTTGCACGGCATTTCATTATCGGTCCCCAAGGGCAAGGTCGTCACCCTGATCGGTTCCAACGGTGCCGGCAAGACGACCACCATGCGCGCCATTTCCGGCATGCTCAAGCCGAAGAGCGGGCGCATCGAATTGGGCGGCAAGGATATCGCCGGCCAGGCTTCGCACCAGATCGCCCGTGCCGGCCTGGCGCATTCGCCGGAAGGCCGGCGCGTGTTTGCCAGCATGAGCGTGCGCGACAATCTGCTGCTGGGAGCCTTTCCGCGTTTTACCGGCGCCCGCCTGCGCGGCGATATCAAGCGCGACCTGGAACAGGCGCTCGACCTGTTCCCGCGCCTGAAAGAACGGCAAACCCAGCTGGCCGGCACGCTGTCGGGCGGCGAGCAGCAGATGCTGGCCATGGCGCGCGCGGTGATGCTCAATCCGGAAGTGGTGCTGCTCGATGAGCCATCGATGGGCCTGGCGCCGATTCTGGTCGAGGAAGTATTCCGCATCATCTCGCGCCTGAAACAGCAGGGCGTGACGATGCTGCTGGTCGAACAGTTTGCGGCGGCCGCGCTCAACGTGGCCGACTACGGTTATGTATTGGAAAACGGCCGCATCTCGGTGCACGGCCCGGCCGCCAGCCTGCAAAACGACCCGGCCGTGCAGGCAGCCTATCTGGGAGGCGGCGGCCAGCACTGAGGGCCACAGGCAGTGCCGGCCCGGTACCGCTACACAGCGGGTGGTCCGCCGCCGGTGGCGTTATGGTGGCATTTTGCCGGCCTTGGGCAGCGGCGCCTGCTGCTCGACGAAAACGAGCTTGCCGGTATCGAAACCGAGGGCCGCTGCGCGATTCAGCAAACGCGTCCTGAGCGCAGCGTCGATCACCGGCGTGCGGGCCAAAATCCACAGGTAGGACTTGTCGGGGCCGCTGATCATCGCATATTGATAGTGGTCGCGATCGAGTTCGAACACAATGTAGGATGCATAGAACGGACCGAAAAACGAGACTTTCAAATACCCGAGATCGGGTCTTTCCACAAACAGCGCAGTCCCCTTCGCTTCCTTCCATTCGCCGCCAGCGGCCGCATAGCCGCGATTGACGACAGTCACGGCGCCATCGTCGCGCATCTGATAACTGGCCGTCACATGCGACAGGCCGCGCTCGAAGGAATGATCGAGGCGAGCAATTTCATACCAGGTTCCAAGATAGCGCGGCAACTGGAAACCGCTGACCGGCTGCACCTGGCTAGGGATACCGGTACAGCCACCCAATAACAGGAAAATGACGATAGCAAATTGCTTCATTATTTTTTTGCCTTAGAGAAAGTTTATTGTTGAAATTGCGCTATCGCATGCAGCTTGTCAATATGACTGGATAATTTTCAAGACTGCAGATACTATTGCTTAATTCTTGATTAATAAACATCATTTTATTGATCAGACAGATCACCGCGCTCGCTGCCCTATCAGTTTTGTTCTTGTTGTCCTGCCAGTTTTACCCTATCCGTTGTTCGATAAGCTGTTCGATAAACTGCTCAATAAGTTGCCCAATAAGTTGCACAACACGCCAGCCCTATGCCGACTTCACGCCACATTTTATCCAGCTTGAGCATGCTACGCACGCTACCATATCACGCCGCGCGTGCCGCTCATTGCTCTTGCCAGGCGCAGGCAACGCCTGCCGCCGTATCTGGCCGGCCACCTTTCAAGAGCCACGACGGCATCCTGTCAGCCCATTTTTCCTTGTTCGGCTTGTTGGCGGTGCCGCCGCAATCAAGTGCCGGCCCGATGCCGTGGGCCCTGATCATCGTCACGCTATTGCTGCTCGTTTGCCTGGCGCTGATGCTGCGCATTTACCTCGACAAGCGCAATCTGGCACGACGCCTGGCCGCAAGCGAGAAAACCGAACTGCACCTGCGGCTGTTATCGGCCGCCGTCGACCAAAGCCCGACGTCGGTCATCATTACCAGCGCCGACACCGCCATCGAGTATGTCAATCCGCATTTCACCAGCGAAACCGGTTATAGCTACGCAGAAGTGGTCGGCCAAACCCCGCAACTGTTCAAATCGGGCCAGACGCCACTGTCGACCTATGGCGGCATGTGGAAACGCCTGATGCGCGGCGAGCCGTGGATCGGCGAACTGCTCAATCGCCGCAAATCAGGCGAACTGTATTGGGAAGAGGCGCATATCGCCCCCGTCAAGGACGAGCGCGGCAATATCACCCATTATGTCGCAGTCAAACTCGACATCACCGAACGCAAGCAAGCCAGCGAGCGGCTGGCGCTGATGGCGCACTACGATGTGCTGACGGGCCTGCCGAACCGGGCCTTGCTGTTCGAGCGCCTCGGCCACGCGCTGGCGCTGGCGCGCCGCAAAAAGACCCGGCTGGCCCTGATGTTCGTCGACCTCGACAAATTCAAACCGATCAACGACAACCTCGGGCACGCGATAGGCGACCAGGTGTTGCAAGAGTCGGCGCGCCGGATGCTCGCCTGCCTGCGCGACTCGGACACGGTCGGGCGCATTGGCGGCGATGAGTTTGTGGTCTTGCTGCCCGAAGTCAATGGCGCCGACGATGCGCTGAAAGTGGCCGAAAAAATCCGGCATGCCCTCAGTCAGGAATTCTGCGCTTGTGGCCCGACGGTGCCGGCGCCACCGAATACGGTAGCCCGCAATGAGATCCTCAATATCTCGGCCAGCATCGGCATTGCACTGTCGCCGCAAGATGGAGACAATGCGATCGAGCTGACCAAGAATGCCGATTTTGCGATGTATCAGGCCAAGCTGCAAGGTGGCGACAAGGTTGAGATCTTCAACGAACCGCTGCTGCGCTCGGCCTGAGCGCGCCGGAAACGCCAAGCAAAAGGCGGCGACTACAGCGTATCGTGTTTGCCAAATTGAAATACCGGATCAGCCACCATGTCGTCGATCTTGCGCCGGGCATCGCTTACGGCCAAGCTGAGCGCCCGCTCCTTGTCATGGTGGACGAGATTGGCTGAAACACCCTGGAAAGTCTCCAGGCCCTCGGGCCCCTCGCGTTCAAGTTCACAACTGGCTTCCCAGTTGCCGTCGGCCGTCTCGATCGCGAACGGTACGATATCCCATCCCTGGTAATGCACTTTAGCTTGCCGCATGCGTATCTCCATCGTCATGGCGCCGGTTTTTCAAGAATGGACGCAAGGCCGAAAAAAATCGGTTCGGCAGCGAACTTAAGCATGCGCTAAAATACGCAGCCGTCTTAATTCATTGCATGAAAAATAACAGATGTGCCAGACAGATGGAATTGCGACATCGTGCAAGCGGCACCCGCGAACGCGTCCCGCCAAACAGTATTTGTTTTTTTACAATAAAATTCAACAAATACCATTTTGAGCAGGAAAGACTGTTTTCTCTTTATTGAACAGCGCAATCCCATGCCGGCACAGCCCAATTCCAAATAAAATTTGGCGCATTAAAAACAAGTTATAGCTGCAACTTTTTGTACGGAGACTTGCGCGCTGACCCCATGCAGCCGCATAATGAGTCCTTAAGCCGGTGAAATTGTTATTTCGCCAAGAATATCGTTTTACAAAAATGCCGCTTCACCAAGAGCGCCCTAGGAGACATAAACGCATGCGCAATCCCCCCATTTACAAGTCTTTGTACTTTCAAGTCATCGTCGCCATCATTCTCGGGGTTTGCCTCGGTCACTTTTATCCACAAAGCGGCGCCGCCATGAAACCGCTCGGCGACGGCTTCATCAAACTGATCAAGATGCTGATCGCGCCGATTATCTTTTGCACGGTCGTCGTCGGTATCGCCGGCATGGAAGACATGAAAAAAGTCGGCCGCACCGGCGGCATGGCGCTGCTGTATTTTGAAGTTGTCAGTACCCTGGCGCTGATCGTCGGCTTGCTGATGATTAATATGGTCCATCCTGGGCGCGGCATGAATATCGACGTCAAGCTGCTCGATACCAAAGGCATCTCGTCCTATATCGGCGCCGACAAAATGATTACGGCAACCGATTTCCTGATGAATATCATCCCCAACAGCGTGGTCGATGCCTTTGCCAAGGGTGAAATTCTGCAAGTGCTGCTGTTTGCGATCTTGTTCGGCTTTTCGCTGCACCGCTTCGGCGGCCGCGGCACGCTGGTATTCGATGGCGTCGAAAAAATCTCGCAAGTCTTGTTCTCGGTCGTTGGCGTCGTCATGAAACTGGCGCCTATCGGCGCTTTCGGCGCGATGGCTTTTACGATCGGCAAATTCGGCGTCGGTTCGTTATTATCGCTGGGCATGCTGATGGCCACTTTTTACGGCACATGCGTGGTTTTCGTGTTCGGCGTCCTCGGCCTGATTGCGTATTTCCACGGGTTCAGCATTTTCAAATTCGTCGCTTATATCAAGGAAGAATTACTGATCGTACTCGGCACGTCCTCATCCGAATCGGTTCTGCCGCGCATCATGGTGAAGATGGAAAATCTGGGCATCAGAAAATCGGTGGTCGGCCTGGTCATTCCGACCGGCTACTCCTTCAACCTCGACGGCACCGCGATTTACCTGACGATGGCGGCGGTCTTCATTGCCCAAGCGACCAATACGCCAATGGATATCACCCATCAGATTACGCTGCTGGTGGTATTGCTGCTCACGTCCAAAGGCGCGGCCGGCGTCACCGGCAGCGGCTTCATCGTGCTGGCAGCGACCCTGACTGCGGTTGGCGGCGTGCCGGTCGCCGGTCTGGCCTTAATTCTGGGGATCGATCGCTTCATGTCGGAAGCACGCGCCCTGACCAATCTGGTCGGCAACGGGGTGGCCACCATCGTCGTCGCCAAGTGGACCGGCGACGTCAACATGGCCAACCTGAATGCCCATCTGAACCACGAGACCGTGATCGAATCCGAGCATCCCGAAGAAGTGCTCAATGTGGTGGAATCCAACAGCTACAAAACCTGATTCACCGTCCTCGCCATCGAGACGATGGCGAGGCCTGCTTAATACAGGCGAAATAATACATGCGAAAGCCGGCCTTGTTGCCGGCTTTTTGCTGCGCCGGGCGCCGGCCACATCCAAAGCCTGCGCATCTTTTCCCTTCTTGCGCTGTCTTATTGCCTCTCCCTTTTTTGTCCCCCATCGCAGCAGGCAAGCCGCGATGCGGAGATTGCGGATCGAAAACCAGTCATCATGTGCGGACGCCTCGATCAACATCATCAGCCAAGCTGGTATGCCGCGGCACTCGGCTGGCCTGTCGATGCCGACCGCAGTGAAGCCATACCGCATAGCAACGTCACGCCAGGAACATATCGGCCGCTGCTGCATGAAGTCGACGGCAAACATGTCATCGACGACCTGTTCTGGGGCTATCGCGCCCACTTTGCGGCAGGCAAGCTACCGATCGCAATCAATGCGCGCCTGGAAAAGCTCGACAACCGCTATTGGAAGCGCCTGCTCGAAAATGGCCGCGCAATCGTGGCTGCCGACGGCTGGTATGAATGGACCGGCGACAAGGGCCAGCGACAGCCCTGGCATGTGCATTTAAAAACGCGGGCTCCCGTTTTCATGGCCGCCATTGCCAATTTTGGCGAATTCCGCGAACACCGTGCCGAAGCCGGCTTTGTCATCGTGACCGAAGATGCGCGAGGCGGCATGCTTGATGTGCACGATCGCCGCCCTTTGCTGCTGGCGGCCGACGATGCCCGGGCATGGCTGAGCGCCCGGCTGACGACGCCGCAGGCGCTGGCTTTGGCCCGCTCGCGCGCACAAGAGGCCGGGCTGTTCGCCTGGCACCACGGCGAGCAGGATCTCGGACGGACTCTGGAGGCGGCGCCCAAACAGAAGAGGCGCGCGCGGCAGCACGCAGAACCGGTTCGCCATTGATGGTATTGTGCAGGTCAGTCAATCTGCGCCGTCGTCACGCGCCCTCCGCAGCCATGCCTATTGCCAATTCACAACTCCAGCTGGTGCTACGCCGCCCGGGAACCTTTATCTGGAATACGCTGAAGGCCTTTCGTGCCAACCAGGGCTTGCTGCTGGCCGGCGCCGTCGCCTATTACGCCTTGCTCTCGATCGTGCCCCTGCTGATCCTGATCGTAATTTTCCTGTCCCACTTCGTCGATCAAACCGCCATGCTGCACACCATGAGCCGCTATGTCGAGTGGCTCATGCCGGGGCAATCGCGGCCCATCGTGCTCGAGCTCGGAAATTTCCTGCTGCATCGCGACGTCGTCGGGCCGGTCTTGTTGGTGACCATGCTGTTTTTTAGTTCGCTTGCCTTTACCGTGCTCGAAAATGCGCTATCGGTGATCTTCCTGCACCGGGTCGCCGGGCGCCGCCGCCATTTTTTGATTTCTGCACTACTGCCTTATTGCTTCATCTTGTTTCTCGGCCTCGGCTCGCTGTTGACGGCCGTCGTCGCGGGCGGCTTGCAGGCGATGGGGCAGGAAAGCCTGGAAATTCTCGGGCGCAGCTGGTCGCTCGGTCGTTTTTCAGGCGTACTGCTGTATTTCCTCGGTTTGGGCGGTGAAATCTGCGTCCTGACCGCCGTCTACCTGGTCATGCCGGTGGGCCGGCTGTCGATCCGCCATGCCTTCATCGGCGGCGTGACGGCCGCACTGTTATGGGAAATCACGCGCCATATCCTGGTCTGGTATTTCGCGACGCTCTCACAGGCCAGTGTCGTCTACGGCTCGCTGACGACGGCCATCCTGGTGCTGCTAAGCCTGGAAATGGGCGCCACGCTGCTGCTGCTGGGCGCGCAAGTGATTGCCGAATACGAGCGGCTCGGCAGCGACGACGCCGGCGTGGCAAAAAGCGAGTCAGGCACCCGATAATGGTGGGCCCTTCCTGAAACTTGAGAGCTGCTCAGCGTTCCCGTTTCCAGCAACGATAGATCTTCAAGGCCACATGGGCATCATCCGCCGCATATTGAATCTGGCGTTCGCTCAGCTGCGGCAGAGCCCAGTTGGTAGTCGTGATTTTTTTCGATTTTTGCAGCTGCTTGCCGAAAAAACGCGCCACAGCAGCCTTGGCGCCGACATCGTTGCGCTTGTGCTGGCGCAGGGCCACGGCCAGATCGAGGACATTGGCGCAGGCGATGCCCAACTTGCTGTGCAAGCGCTTGACATCGTCGGACAAGCCGAAACCGGCCTTGAGAATTTGCGGCGCTTCCAAAATCTCGCGCAACTCGGCACTTGCCCGGTAATTGGCCGGGGTCAGGTGAAACAGATAGACATGGTCGTCGGTCGCCAGCTGAATCAGATGCGGGCCGTCGGAGATTTCGCCGCGCACAAAGGTCGGCCGCGATTCGGTATCGAAGCCGATCGCATCGCTGGCCATCAACGCCGCCAGCGCGCTTGCCGCCTCGGCTGCCGTGCGTACCATGGTTACCGCCGCCAGCGAAATACCGTCGTAAGGCGGCAAAGCGGCGATGTCGATGGCGGCCTGCGGCTCGGCGCTGAATTGGGTCTCGGTCATTGCGGCGATTTATTTCTATCCATGAGTAAAAAAGCGGCAGACGGGTGCCGCATGCGCTATTTTACCGCGCCGCCGCCGCGGCATCGGCGAATAAAGCGCCCTCAATCAAAAGTTACTGTTCGCAAGCGCACAGACCATGGCCACCGATCGGCGCATCCTGCCAGGCGGCTCTGATACCATGCCCACTTGACCCGGTACGCGCGGCAGGCGACACTGCAGGTGGGCCAGCGCAGCGTGGCTGCGCAAGGGCGATTGCAGCGATTGCAGCACCGGCCGCCCGGGAGCCGGCTTTATTTCCGCGTGCTTTCGTTTTGCACTTCCGCGTTACGTTTTATTTTCACGACCACCTTTGCCGCAGATTGCTGCGCCTACTTACCCTGAAGCGACAATGTCATGACGCCTGCCGACGAATGCCCACCGAACCAGTCCCCGAATACCGCTGCGGAGCCATCCGACAAACAAGTCATGCGCATTGAAATTTCCTTGTCGACGATGCTGGCGATGAGTTCGATCGTGGTCGCCGCCTGGCTGGCGATTAAATTATTTCCTGTTATTCTGGTCTTGATCACGGCACTCGTGCTGGTCGGCACACTCAGTCCGGCAATCGAATGGCTGGAAACCAAAGGCGTGCGGCGCGCGATCGGTATTGCCCTGGTATTTGCCGCGCTGTTTATCGCCGCGGTGCTGGTCGTGACCCTGACCATTCCCGAAATCGCCGAGCAATTGAGCAGCCTGGCAAGTCAGGCGCCGGCGCTGCGCACCAAGCTGGTGACATTTCTGAAAGGCTCACAACTGACCAGCGAGCTGGGTAACAGCATCGAGCATTTGCGCTACGATGCCCTGATCAACTCGTCGGTATCGATGGCATTTGCCTGGTCGACGCGTCTGCTGGAAATCCTCGCGTATTCGGTCGCCGCCATCTTTCTGGCGCTGTATATGCTGATCGACCGCGATCGCCTGCGCGGCGGCCTGTATGCCATGGTGCCGCGCGCCCATCACATGCGCCTGTCGCGCATCATGCTCAATCTGGAAACCATTGTCGGCGGCTATTTGCGCGGCCAGTTGATCACCTGCGCCCTGATGGGGATTTTCGTCTTCATTTTACTGACGGCCTGCGGCATCCCGAATGCGCTGGCAATCGCCGTCTTTGGCGGCATTGTCGACGTCCTGCCCTATGTCGGCATTTTCCTCACCATCGGCCCGGCCGTGCTGGCCGCGCTCGCCAAAGGGCCCGTCATCACGATTACCGTGCTGGTGCTGATGCTCGTTTATGAAGAACTCGAAAGCCGGCTGCTGGTTCCCATCGTTTACGGCAGGGCTCTGCGTCTGCCGTCTTCGGTCGTGTTGTTTTCACTCATCGTCGGCTCCAGCCTGCTCGGCATTATCGGCGCGCTGTTTGCCTTGCCGGTGGCGGCAGCCCTGCTGATGCTGATCGATGAATTGCGGATCGAGCTGCCGGGCACATCCAGCCAAGGCGAACTCGATACCGTTCATAAAAATGACAAAGACAATGAACAGGAATATGAGCGCCGCAGCAGCGGCCTGCCGACGGACCAGGCGGCGGCAATCGCGATAGAAATCTCTGCCGACCGCAAACGCAGCGCAGGCGACCTGCCCGACAGCACCGTCCCGGCCTCGGAGCGCAAATCGCCATCCGCCTGAATTCAGTCTGAATTGAGTCTGAGTCCGGCCTGAGTCCGGCCTTCAAGTTACGAGCTCAATCATGAGCTCAATCATGAGCTCAATCATGAGCTCGATCACAAGCGGAATCGATGAACGTGGCGGCCGCGCCGCCACTGCCGCTGCCGGCGCTGGCGAGCGCGCATGCGCTACTGTGCACTGAAGCGAAATTATTTTTTGATTTGAATTAAATCTGCAGCACCAAATCTTGACCTGTTGTATCCTTCTATGCGGCAACAAAATGTCTGCGCAAATTTCATCGTTATCGAATTCACAATTACGTTGCGAAAAGCAATACTTGGGTCTACTCTGAAAATTGCGCATGCCGGCGCTCTGGATAATAATAGATGCTTTCCAACCTGCAACAGGAAATCGCCCGCATGGGCTCCGGTAGCGATTGCGGCGGCAATATCGCGTTTATTGTTACACAACACATAAGCAAAATTATCACAAACTTTCCAATGCAACATTTATTTCCTCATGCATGACACATCAATACGATGCGATATCTGGAAAACGTGTAGTCGGCATGCGCATATTCCTGCGCTCTGCCCATCGACAATGGACAGCCTGATGCCACAGCCAATATGTTCAGACGAGATTGTCCCATCGACAAGCAACGTAATGCTGCACAAGCCTGTCTGCTAGCCCCATGACGCCACCACCCCGCCCCGTTACGCCATTCCAGTCGGCCCCATCCGAGCGCCCGTCGGCCAAGGGTTTGCCCCCGAACACCTTGCCATCCGATGCGCACGTTGCGTACAGAGAGCGTTTTTGGAAGGGCTTGCGCCGTCCATATGGCATCACATTCGCCATCGTGCTCGGCAGCCTGGCCCTGATTGCAACGTGCTGGCTAGCGGTGTTGGCCCAAATTCATTACGAGCATCAAGACAATATTGACGATGCCATCGAGCGCAACAAGAATCTGGCAATTGCGTTTGAGCAATATTCTGTCAGCACAATAAAAAATGCTGAAGCGGCCGCGCTGTATATCAAACGCGAATATGCTTATCGCGGCAAGCAAATCGATCTCAAAAAATTATTGGCCGAAGGCCAGTGGGATGGCCGGGGAAAAGACAAATTATTCAGCGCCGCGATTATTTTCGATGAACATGGCGATTTTGTGGCCAGCAGCAGCCGCAGTCCGCTGATCGTACCGAAAAATATTGCCGACCGAGAGCATTTTGCCGTACACGCCGCCCAGGACAGCGGAAAAATTTTCATCGGCAAGCCCGTCTCGGCGGCCTCGATCGGCCGGCAATTGATTCCTTTGACCCGCCGCATCAATAAACCCGACGGCTCTTTTGGCGGCATTGTCGATATCCTGATCGAACCTGCGCAATTTACCGAATTTCAGCAAAATGCAATCGTCCACCCCGACGATGCCATTGTCCTGGTCGGACTTGACGGCATCGCGCGCGCGCGCCAGGTAGGCCATACGCTGACCGCCGCCGAAGACTACCGCGATACCTATATCGTCAGCGAAGCCCGGCTGCATGCCAGTGGCAATGTCAAAGGCCAGGGCAAGAACGATCATGTCCTGCGCCTGTACAGTTACCGCGCCTTATACGATTACCCGCTGATCGCCGTTGTCGGCGTGGCCGAAAAAGACGTGCTGGCCCATTTTTCGCAACGAAAAATCCGTTATTTCTGGGGCGCCGGGATTGTGACCTTGCTCATCGCCATGTTTGCCACGCTGATGGGCGTGGCGCATCGGCGCCAGACCGGGGCCGTCGCCCAATTGCTGCATCTGGCGCATTTCGATACCCTCACCGGTTTGCCTAACCGCCGCCTGTTTTACGAGGCGCTCTCGAATACACTGGCCCAGGCGCGAGAAAACAATTGGGTGATCGCAGTGCTGTTCATCGATCTCGACCGCTTCAAAAACATCAACGACACCCTCGGCCATGCGATCGGCGATGATTTATTGCGCAAATTCGGCAATCGCCTGTTTCATTGCCTGCGCAACCGCGACACTATCGGCCGCCTGGGCGGCGACGAATTTACGGTCACGCTGGTGTTGCCGCGCGGCCATCAGGGCGCCGTTACGGTTGCCAATAAAATCCGCGAAGCGCTGCGCAAGCCTTTTGACTTGAATGGCCACGAAATCAGTGTTACCGCCAGCATAGGCATCACTTATTTCCCTGACGATGGCGCCGATGCCGACACCCTGCTCAAATATGCCGATACCGCGATGTACCGGGCCAAGGATGCCGGGCGCGACACTTACCGCTTCTTTACGGCCGCGATGAATGCGCAGGCAATGGCCCGCCTCGATCTCGAACATGCCTTGCGCAAAGCGTTAGACAATGATGAATTCGTGCTCTACTACCAGCCCAAAATTGCCATCAGCAGTGGCCATATCATCGGCGTCGAAGCGCTGATCCGCTGGAACCGGCCAGACCATGGTCTGGTATTTCCCGGTGATTTCATCCCCTTGCTGGAAGAAACCGGCCTGATCGGACGCGTCGGCAGCTGGGTCATCGATAACGCCTGCAAACAAATAGCGATATGGGAACAGGGCGGCGTCGGGCCGATCCATGTTTCGATCAATGTCTCGGGCATCCAGTTTTTCGAGGGTTCGCTCGAGTCCGATATTTTGCAGGCATTGAAAACCCATGCCATCTCGCCCGAATTACTGGAACTGGAATTGACGGAAACCTCGCTGATGTCGAATGTCGAAGACACCATCGGTACGCTGCGCAACCTGAAAGAGCTCGGCATCCGCATTTCAATCGACGATTTCGGCACCGGCTACTCAAGCCTGGCATATCTGAAACGGTTCCCGATAGATACCATCAAGATCGATCGCGCCTTCATCCGCGATGTCACCACCGATGCCGATGACGCCGCCATCGTGCTGGCCATCATCAATATGGCGCACAGCCTGAAACTCAATGTCATTGCCGAAGGGGTAGAAACGGCTGAACAGCTCGACTATCTTCAGCGCCATGGCTGCGACCAGATCCAGGGCTATTATTTCAGCCGGCCAGTACCGCCATCGATGCTGGAGCAAATCGTCGAACGTGAAAACAAGTTGTTACTGGCAGCCGCGGCCAGCGTCTTCGTCAGCGCAGGTCTTTAAGCCAAGCTGTAGTCAAGGCGGGACAATCGATAGAACGCTAACAATATGGCCATCCCGCGCATATAAATATGGCGCGGCGCTCACGCGCTGCGCCATCGGACGTCGTCTTTGAAATCAGGCGTCAATGCCGCGTATTCAGTGAAGATATGGCATAACCTTTGCTGACAATCTGTTCGGCCGCCATCTTGATATCAAATTGCATCAGTGCATCGCTGGATTCGCCAGGGTCTATTCCCCGCACATGATCTTCCCAATCTACATTCGTCGCTTCAGCAGGAATGGTATGCCCTTCCGGTACTGCGAGATAAGAAAATGTGCCACCAGATTCAGCCCTACGGAAAATATCCAGACGCATAATATTTCCTTTCCAAGTTTGGTGAATTGCTAGCAATAATGACTCCAAAACCAATAGAAAGTTGCACGTACATTGATCTAATCGAAATACGTTTCGGATAAACCGAAACAATCATACCTTATCCAAATAAAAAAAAGCCGCCTCACCAGATGGTGCGACGGCTTTTTGTTGTGCCGGCGAGAAGCCCCGGGGTCCGGAAGTCTGTAGCAAGAAGCGCCGCCGAGGCGGCGGCATAAAGCGAAGAGGCAAAGCGAAACGCCCCGGCCAAGTAAATGGTCGGGGCGTCTCTGGTATAACAGCCTGACGATAACCTACTTTCGCACGCGATTACGC